>CAYLYQ010000016.1:496-2512 GCA_964388105.1 uncultured Acidimicrobiaceae bacterium | reverse complement strand
GCGCTTTCCGGCCCGTCCGAGCCGTGCACCAGGTTCTCGGTGACGATCAGGCCGTAATCGGCCCGAATGGTGCCGGGATCTGCCTGCAAAGGGTTCGTGGCGCCCATCAGCGAGCGACAGACCGTGATCGCCGACTCCCCCGCCCACTGCATCGCCACCACCGGCCCGGAGGTGATGAACTTCGCCAGATCGGGGAAGAACGGCTTCTCGACGTGCTCGGCGTAGTGGCGGCGGGCCAGGGCCTCGTCGAAGGTGAGCATGCGCATCTTCTCCAAGCGGAGCCCTTTGCGCTCGAAACGGGAGATGATCTCCCCCACCAGTCCGCGGGCGACGCCGTCGGGTTTGATCATCACGAAAGTGCGTTCTTCTGCCATGAAGGCTGAACGGTATCCGAGTCACGCAGGCGGAGCGAAGTCAGCGGATGAAGATCCCGCGCGCCTCGCCCACCAGATAGAGGGATCCGCACACGAGGACCGCCCCTTCCGGACCGGCCTCGGCCCTCGCCATGTCGATGGCTTCGCCGACCGAGTCGGCGGCGAGGACCGGCACATCGACCAAGCCCGCGACGGTCTCGGCCAGCTCACCGGCAGGAACGGCGCGGGAGTAGTCGACAGCCGTGGTCACCACACCGGCAGCGATGGGCGCGAGCGTCGCCACCATCGAACCGATGTCCTTGTCCCCCATGACCCCCAGGACCAGTTGCCACCGGGTGGTCGGAAACTCCTCGCGCAGTGCATCGACCAAGACCTCGATGCCCTGCTGATTGTGCGCCCCGTCGATGAGCACAAGCGGCGACCACGAGACGGGCTCCATACGACCCGGCATGGTGGCTGCGGCGGCCGCGTCACGAACCGCCTCGGGGTCGAGAGCACGCCCGAAGAGTGCTTCTACCGCGGCAACCGCCATGGCGAGATTCGTCAGTTGGTGACGCCCGTGCAGAGGTAGGAACACGTCCGGATACTCGGCTTCGGCACCCCGCAGCGTGACCAGCCAGCCCCCCACCCCCCGTTCGGCCATGGCCACGTCGTAATCGGATCCGAAGGCCCGGTGGTGGATCCCAAGCTCACGTGCGCGCTCGACAATGACGGACCGGGCAGCATCCGGCATGGGGCCGCTGACCAACACCGACTGCGGGCCGGCGATGGCCACCTTCTCGGCGGCGATCCCTGCGATGTCCGATCCCAGGAACTCGGTGTGGTCGAGTCCCACGGAAGTGACGACGCAGACCTCGGCGTCGATCACATTGGTGGCGTCGAGACGACCACCCAGCCCGACCTCGACCACCGCGGTGGCCACGGCCTGATCCGCGAAGAACGCGAATGCGCCGGCGGCGATCAACTCGAAGTACGAGTACGGCACATCCGGCCGGAGGTCGGCGAACGCCGCCACATCGGCGATCGCCCGGGCGAACTCATCCTCGGTGGCGGTCCGCCCGTTGACTCCGAACCGCTCCTCCGTGGACTGAAGGTGGGGCGATATGCACGTGCCGGTGGTGAGACCGTGGGCCACAGTGAGCAGAGTGGCGAAACGAGTCGTCGAGGTCTTGCCGTTGGTGCCCGCGACATGGATCTTGGGGTAGCCCTCTTGCGGATCGCCCATGTCGGCGAGCAGACCACGGATCCTGTCGAGCCCCGGATCGCCGCCCAGGCCGATGTGGGCGTCGAGGTAGTCGAGGGCCTGTCGATAGTTCATCAGAGAGCCCCGGGAGGTTACTCCCGGGGCTCTCCGAGCTATGTGGTGCGTGGGACTACTTCTCGGCGACCTTCCTAGTCATGGCCAGGACGGTGGCGCCGACTCCGAGCAGCACCACTGCCAACCCGATCATCACGTCCGTGTCCATGCCGGTGAACGGCAGTTCGTCGTCGTCCACATCATCGGGGGCCGTGGTGACCACTGTCGGCAGGACCTCTGCGGTCGTGGTGGTCGTGTCTTCCACAGTCGTGGTGGTCGTGCCCTCCATGGTCGTGGTGGTCGTGCCCTCCATGGTCGTGGTGGTCGTGCCCTCCATGGTCGTGG
>CAYLYQ010000016.1:0-396 GCA_964388105.1 uncultured Acidimicrobiaceae bacterium | reverse complement strand
TGGTCGTGCCCTCGACAGTCGTGGTGGTCGTGGTCCCACCTTCGAAGACGCAGAACGTCACGTTCGAGATGGCCCACGTGAGATCCGAATGAATCGTGAAGGAGCCGTCGGTAAACGGCCCCCAGCCCTCGAGGGGCTCGCTCCCGGACTTCGTCGTGGCCATCACGTACTGGCCCGTTTCCAGCCCGGCGATCGTGAAGTCGATCGAATGCGGGTCTGTCTCGCTGTCGTACCAACGGTCGAGTGTTATCTCGACGTTGGGGAAGTCGATCGGGCTCTTGGTCGTTCCCTCAGCTTCTGTGCCGAAGTCGAACTTGACACAGTGGCTCGGAACCGGCCCCTGGGCCGGCACCTCATCGCCGGCGAGGGCAACCCCGCCATACAGCAGGACCATCC
>CAYLYQ010000015.1:40527-42986 GCA_964388105.1 uncultured Acidimicrobiaceae bacterium | reverse complement strand
CAGTGGAGGTCAGGAACACCAGGATGACGAGCGGGATCAGGATGAGCCCGATGGTGCGGAACTGGCGCTTCAGGTAGGCCATGGCGCCTTCCTGGATCGCCTTGGCTATCTCGATCATCTTGGGAGTCCCCTGGTCGGTGGCGAGCACGCCCCGTGCGAGCAGGAACCCCACCAGGATGGCGAGCAGCGCGGTGGCCACCGATACCCAGAGCCAGATCCACTCGGTCTGACCCAGGGTGAACTCCTGGAAGCCCCCCTCGGAGGCCAGGATCATTGTCATTCTCTTTCTTCTCCTCGTTGTGTGGATGCGTAGATGCCGGTGGCCAGCTTGTGGCTGAGCACTCGTTCCACCCCGTCGACGGCCACGACGAGCGGGCCCTCGAAGGGGTGGCGTTCACGTACTGTCAACACTGTCCCCGGACGAATCCCGATCTCCTCGAGGAAGGAGACCACGTCGGGGTGGGTGGCGCCTGGCATGGCGACCTCATAGGTTCCGCCGGGCAAGGCGTCGGCGAGAGTGGGCAGTTCGGGGACCTCCTCGGCCTGCGATTCGGGGATCGGAAACCCGTGGGGGCAGACGGTGGGGCGATCGAGCGCGATGTAGAGCCGTTGCACCACTTCGGAGGGAAGCGAATGCTCGAAGGTGACTGCCAGCTTGTCGGCCTGGTCCCAGGCGTAGCCGAGCATGTCGGAGAGGAAGCGCTCCACGATCCGGTGGCACCGGATGGCGTCCACCGCCGCGAGCCGGCCCTTCCGCGTCAGGGTCACCCCCTGGTAGGGACGGTGCTCGACCAGACCCTGCTCGTCGAGGCGCTTGAGTCGTGCGGTCATGGTCGCCGGGGACACGCCGAGAGCCTCGGCGAGGTCGCCCGAACGCGTCGTTCCCTCAGGTCCGGACTGGCGATACACCGACTTGAGGGTCTCCCGTTCCAATGCTCCCAAAGCCATGCGGCGGCGATCATAGATCGATATTTCGTCGCGTCGAAACCCTGGGTTTGGGTTGGCTTGACCCCCTCCTGGTAGGCTGTTTCCAGATGGAGAGGATCGTCGATTGGGCCACCTCGGTGGTCGAGGCGCTGGGCCCGATCGGGGTCGCCGCCCTCGTCACCATCGAGAACCTCTTTCCCCCTATTCCGTCTGAGATCGTGCTCCCCCTCGCCGGCTTCGTTGCCGCCACCGGCGACTCGAACGTCGTGGTCATGATCGCCGCCGCCACCGTGGGCTCCATGGCGGGCGCCTATCTCCTCTACGGGATTGCCGCCGCCATCGGGCCGGTCCGTCTTCGGACGCTCGTCACCCGCTACGGGAAGTGGCTGTCGCTGACCGTCGATGACCTCGACCGGTCCGAGGGCTGGTTCGACCGATACGCCAACCGCGCCGTTCTCATCTGCCGCTGCATCCCTCTGATGAGATCGCTGATATCGATCCCCGCCGGGCTCCGGCGCAGCCCCCTGCTCCCCTTCTCGTTGTACACCCTCATCGGGAGCCTGGTCTGGAACACCGCCCTGATCGTCGCCGGCTACCTCCTGGGGGACAACTGGAAGTCGGCCGAGCGTCCCCTCGAGCTGATGCAGAACGCGGTCCTCGTCCTCATCGGCGTGGCAGTGGCTTGGTTCGTGTGGCGGAGGATCCTCCAGCCACGAATCAACAGCCGATGACCCAGTCGTGGTCGCACACCTGACGGCGGCGGCCACAATGTGGGTGCTTCTGGTGACTGCCGCCACCGCGGCGGCTATAACCCGGCCATGAGTGTCTCCGCCCGCCTCCAGCCGTTCGGGGTGACGATCTTCACGGAGATGACGGCGCTCGCCCGAACGCACGACGCCATCAACCTCGGCCAGGGCTTCCCCGACTGGGAAGGGCCGGACTTCGTCAAGCGGGCGGCCGCGGCGTCTCTCGAACGGGGTGACGCCGACCAGTACCCACCGATGACCGGCGTGCCGTCCCTCCGCCAGGCGATCGCCACGCGCTACGGGCCCCTGCTCGGACGCGACATCGACCCCGACACCGAGGTCACGATCACCTGCGGATGCACCGAAGCCCTCACTGCCTCCATGCTCGGGCTGGTCGACGCCGGCGACGAAGTCGTGCTGGTGTCGCCTTACTACGACTCGTATCCGGTCGACCTGGCCTTCGCCGGCGCGATCCCCAGGCATGTCACCCTCAGGCCGCCGGACTTCCGCCTCGACCCGGGCGAGCTTCGCGATGCCTTCTCGGACCGCACCCGGGCAGTCCTGATCAACTCCCCCCACAACCCGAGCGGTCGGATGTTCGACGAGGAGGAGTTGGGGGCCGTGGCCGACCTCTGTGTTCGGCACGACGCCATCGCCATCTCCGACGAGGTCTACGAGGAGATCACCTTCGGCCTCACCCACCTCCGGCTGGCGACCTTCCCCGGCATGGCGGACCGCACTGTCACCCTCTCCTCGATCGGGAAGACCTACTCGCTGACGGGCTGG
>CAYLYQ010000015.1:37330-40427 GCA_964388105.1 uncultured Acidimicrobiaceae bacterium | reverse complement strand
GGACCGCACTGTCACCCTCTCCTCGATCGGGAAGACCTACTCGCTGACGGGCTGGAAAGTCGGCTGGGCCATCGCATCACCTCCACTCACGGCCGGTGTGCGCGCCGCGCACCAGTACATGACCTTCACCACCCCGACCCCGGTGCAACACGGCGCGGTGGCCGCCTTGGAGGCGCCCGACTCGTTCTACGAGGACCTGCGGGCCGGGTACAGACAGCGCCGGGACCTCCTCGCGGCGGGCCTGACCGACATCGGCTTCGACGTCCACGTCCCCGAAGGCACCTACTTCATGCTGGCGGGGTACTCGCGGTTCTCGGACGATGACGACCGGGCCTTCGCCATGCGACTGGTGAAGGAGACAGGCGTGGCCGTCATCCCTCCGAGCGTGTTCTACAACGATCCCGTCGACGGCCGCGGACTGGTCAGGTTCGCCTTCTGCAAGCAGATGCCGGTGCTCGAGGAAGCCCTGTCCCGCCTCAGCTCCCTGACCAACTGACCCGCATCTCCCTGCCGGCATCGGGCATCGGGAGCGAATGAGCCTCCTCTTCGACCGCGGCCATCTCTCGGGCTGACATCTCCCGCCACGGCGAGATGGTCAGGTCGTGGCCCGAGCGCCGCCAGACACCCACGATCTCCCCGCCCACCATCACGGCACCAGGCCACACGCGCGAGGTCCACAACTCCGGGCGACGGGCCGGGTCGGGCACCAGGAGCTCCCGGTGCCGACCCTGGAGGAGCCAGTACGAGTCACCACTGGGCAACAGCCGCGCGGATGCAGGACTGGTATGCCCGCTTCGGAACGACTCCTCGTCGGCGGCCAGGATCACACCCGGCTCCCCGTCCACCACTGTTGGGACGGTCTCGCCTGCCAGGGCCTCGATCGTCGCCGTCGCCCGGGGGGCCTTGATTCCCGCCCAGTCGCCGAAACCGATGCCGTCGCCCGGTCCGAGGATGTGGAGATAACGCCTGGCGAGCTCGAGGCGGGCGTCCACCGGGTCCATGGCCGGTGCCGGCACCGCCCACACCAGCGGCGTGCCACCACCCTCCCACTGGATCTGCAGCCTGCCCGTCGGCGCGGCGTATCGGAGCTGGGTGTGATGACTTCCGATGGCGCGTCCGGCCTGGCCCAGAGTCACCCGGGCGTCACCGAAGGCGGCTTCGAATGCGTCGGCCAGCCGTTGGGCCTTTTCGACCGCCACCGGCTGGTCGGAGAGCCGACCCAGTGTGAACACTGCCCGGTCTCGCTCGGCGATCACGTAGGCGTTGAACCGGGGGCCCCAGACCTGGATGAACGGCGGCTCGTCCCAGACGAACGGCCCCACGCCTTCGACACGGGCGTGGGCCGAGAAGACCGCCGCCCTCGGCATGCTGTCCTGCAGGCCGGCGTGCGCGGCTCGTTCCAGAGAGTCCTTCCCGGCGGAAAGCCGGGTCTCGAGATGCCCCGCCCGCCTACGGTGGGCAAGGACCTGGGAACGGCTGAGCTCGAGCATGTCAGGTCGGTTCCTCGGAGAGTCTGGGAGTACCGGCCCGACGCTAGCCGGGGGCCCGGACAGCCCTAGTCCACGATTTCGGTGATCTTCACCACCGGGACCAGGAAGTCGAGATGCTCCCCCGACCGGGTGATGATCCGGAAGGGCACGATGTCCCCGACCTCGATCCCGGAGGCCTGGCACATCACATGAAGGCCACCGGCCTCTAGTCGGAGCGGTTCGGCAGCACGGAGCTCGATCGCGTGTCGGTGTTCCATGGATGCGGTCCCGTCGGCGGCAATCACCGTCTCGTGGAGGGTGGCCTCCTGGCAGACGGACGATGAGGCGCCCACCAGTTCGTCGTCCTGGGCCGACAGCACGCTCATGTACACGGCGGCGCTCCCTGCACCGCCCGGCGGAGCGGGCATGACGGCACCGGCGACGAGCAATCCGGAGGCAGGGGCGAACCGGCCGGTCGTCGTGTCCAGGACGAGGCTGGCCACAGCCTCGGTGGACTGATCGACCCAGGCATGCACCTCGACGCCCCACTCACCCGAGCGGGGGATGTCGATGGTGGCCCGGTGGCCGTCCGAAGCCGGAGAGGCGTCATACGACGTCCTGTCCCCGTCGGCCGCCACGACGACCGTGACCGGCCCGGTCACGTCGGCCACCCTGCCATCGAGGGAGCGGATGTTGATCGTCGTCTCGTTGGCCCCGCGGCCCCCGGGTTCGATCCCCACCGTGAGGACGAGGTCCCCGATGGCCGTCTGGACGGGCCCTTTCGCCTCGGTGAGCTCCGCGGCTCCAGCCGGGTCCTTGTCGACCAGCGCACTGGTCAACACCAGCACCAGCACCAGGCCCGCCGCCTCGATGGCGGTGGTGCCGGCCAGCATGCGACGCGCCTTCGCCCCAGCTGCCGCAAGGGCGGGGACCAAGCGGTACCGGTTGATGGCCCCGACGCCTGCGACTGCCAGGACGATGGCCAGTTTCAGCAGTATCAGCCTCCCGTGCTCCGAACCGGTCAGGCTGTTCCAGCTCCGGTGGAGCGTCCAGGCGAGTGTGAGCCCGGAGAGCAGCACAGCCGCCAGGCTCCAGGCGGCGAGACGCCCGAACCGTGACACCAGCACCCCGAACTCGGAGCGGCGCCTGGTGAGGAGAGCGATCCCGACGAGCCCCCCTGCCCAGACCGCAGCCGCGTAGAGGTGGACCGCGTCCGATGCCATCATCAGCCATCCCGGCTCGAAGCTCCTCGTGTGGCCGGTGAGCACCGGCGCAAGGAGTGCGATGGCGACGCCGACCGTCACGGGCACCCATTTCGGCTGCCCCACCATCGCCAGGGTCGAGCCGATAGCTGCCGCGGCTATGGCAGGCGCGGCACCGGTGGGCAAGGTGGCGAAGTCGAGTGGTCCGCCGGTCGCCCGCAAGGCCAAGGTGACCGCGGTTCCGATGACACCGACGCCGAGGAGCGCGAATGCGAGCCGGCGCAGTCTGTCTCGTTCGCCTTTACCTTCGAGTACGAGCACACGGAACAGCGACAACCCTCCGCCGAGCACCAGCCCGACGTACATCAGTGCGTTGCCCACGATCAAGCCACCGTTCACCGGTGTCCCCGAGTCGGACTCCTCAAC
>CAYLYQ010000015.1:11696-37230 GCA_964388105.1 uncultured Acidimicrobiaceae bacterium | reverse complement strand
CGTTGCCCACGATCAAGCCACCGTTCACCGGTGTCCCCGAGTCGGACTCCTCAACGCCCGTGGCCACCCGCACGTGGAAGACCAGGGTCCCCCCGATCGGGTGCCCATCGGCGGAAACGACCTGCCAGTGGAGCACCGCGGTCCCGTCAGGCAGGAGGTCCTCAGGCTCCACCACCACGGTCGATCCCTCCGACCGTGCGACGACTGCGATCTCCACGTCGCCGGACCGCATCTCGACGGCGACCGGCGAGACTGGTTCGCTGAACCGCAACTCGATCCGGGCGGGCGGCTCATCCGCCACCATGCCGTCAGCGGGGCTCGTGTCCTCGAGCTGAGCGTGGGCTCGAGCGGGCAGCGTGAAACCGAGAAGCATCACGGCAACGGCCGCGAGCAACACAAGCACCGACGATCCCTGCCGGAGATTCACCGGGCCCAAACCTAACCGCTCGAATTTCCTCTCCCACCGCCCCCCGTGCGTGCCAACCTTCACACCGTGACCTCGGGACCGAAGGGCGTGATCCTCGTCGAAGGTCCGAGCGATCAGGTGGCCGTGGAGACGCTTGCCGCGCGGCGGGGCCGTGATCTGCGCTCGGAAGCCGTGTCCGTCGTCGCCATGGGTGGCGTAACCAACCTGGGCCGCCACCTCGATCGCTACGCGGGGACCTCGGTACGTGTAACCGGGATGTGCGACCTCGGCGAGGTGCCCCACGTGGCCAGTCGAATCCGCAACGCGGGCCTCGGAGCCCCGGAGACCCCGGCCGACCTCGAGTCGATCGGGTTCTGGGTGTGCACGGTCGATCTGGAGGACGAGCTCGTCAGGGCGCTGGGGCCGGAGCGGGTCCTCGCCGTCTTCGAGGCCGACGGCCGCCTCCACAAGTTCCGATCCTTCCAGAACCAGCCGGACAAGCGCGACCTGCCCCTCGAGTACCAACTGTGGGACTACCTGACCAATTGGAAGATCCACTACGCCCGATTGTTCGTCGAGGCCCTCGACCTCGACCGTGTGCCGCGACCACTGGACGGCGTGTTGGGCTCGCTGTGAACCCCGGCCGGCGACTCTGCCACCACCCACCGCTAGCGTCCTCGTCCTGATGCACCCCGCCGACAGCCACGACCAGATCCGGATCCAGGGCGCCCATGGCAACAACCTGAAGCATGTCTCCCTGGCCCTGCCCAAGCGTCGTCTCACGGTGTTCACGGGGGTGTCGGGGTCCGGCAAGAGCTCGCTCGTCTTCGACACCATCGCTGCCGAGTCACAGCGCCTCATCAACGAGACCTACAGCGCTTTCGTCCAGGGATTCATGCCCACCATGGCGAGGCCCGACGTGGATCACCTCGAAGGCCTGACCACCGCCATCATCGTCGGCCAGGAGCGAATGGCCCCCAATGTCCGCTCCACGGTGGGAACAGCCACCGATGCCAACTCCCTGCTCAGAATCCTCTTCAGCCGCTTCGCCGAGCCTCACATCGGCCCTCCGAACGCCTTCTCGTTCAATGTGCCCTCGGTGCGGGGCGGAGGATCGATCACCATCGAACGGGGCGAGAAGGCGGAGACGATCGAAAGGACCTTCACGACCGCCGGAGGCATGTGCCCACGGTGCGAGGGAACGGGGTCCGTCAAGGAGATCGACCTCGCCGAGATCTACGACGAGTCGAAGTCGCTCGCCGAAGGCGCGATCAGGGTCCCGGGGTACTCGGCGGACGGCTGGTACGTGAAGATCTTCGGAGAGCTGCTCGACCTGGAGAAACCGGTCCGCGACTACTCGGAGCAGGAGCTCGACGACTTCCTCTACAAAGAGCCGACAAAGGTCAAGGTAGTCGGGACCAACATGACCTACGAGGGCCTCGTCCCGAGGATCCAGAAGTCCTTCTTGTCGAAGGACCCCGACGCTCTCCAACCCCACGTTCGGGCGTTCGTCGAACGGGCGGTGACCTTCCGACCCTGCCCCGACTGCGAGGGGACCCGACTCAACGAGATGGCCCGCTCGTCCCGCATCGACGGCGTGAGCATCGCGGACGCCTGTGCCATGCAGATAACCGATCTCGCCGGGTGGATTCGCTCTCTCGACCTTCCCTCCGCCGGCCCTCTCCTCGACTCGCTGCAACACACGCTCGACTCCTTCGTGGAGATCGGTCTCGGTTATCTCTCGCTCGACCGGCCTTCCGGAACGCTGTCGGGAGGCGAGGCGCAGCGGACCAAGATGATCCGGCACCTGGGGTCCGCCCTCACCGACATCACCTACGTCTTCGACGAGCCCACCATCGGGCTCCACCCCCACGACGTGGGCAAGATGAACGACCTGCTCATCCGTCTCCGCGACAAGGGGAACACGGTTCTCGTCGTCGAGCACGAGCCAGACACGATCGCGATCGCCGACCACATCGTCGACATCGGGCCCGGCGCCGGCTCCCACGGCGGCGAGGTTGTCTACGAAGGCTCGGTGGAGGGGCTGAAGGCCGGCGGCACCCTCACCGGCCGTCACCTGGACGATCGTGCTGGGCTCAAAGACGCGGTTCGGAAGCCGACCGGGGCCCTGGAGATCCGCGGGGCCAACGCCCACAATCTTCAAGAGGTCGACGTCGACATCCCACTCGGCGTTCTGTGCGTGGTGACCGGTGTGGCCGGCTCGGGAAAGAGCTCGCTGGTTCACAGTTCCGTCCCCAAGGACGCTGGTGTGGTGCTCGTCGACCAAACCGCGATCCGAGGGTCGAGGCGTAGCAATCCCGCCACCTACACGGGCATGCTGGAGCCGATACGTAAAGCCTTCGCCAAGGAGAACGGAGTCAAGCCCGCCCTCTTCTCCGCCAACTCCGAGGGGGCCTGTCCCAACTGCAACGGCGCAGGCGTCGTCTACACGGAGCTCGGCTTCATGGACACCGTGGCCACGACCTGTGAGGAGTGCGAAGGGCGACGCTTTCAGGCAACAGTGCTCGAGTACGAGCTCGGGGGCAAGAACATCCACGAAGTGCTCGGGATGGCTGTCGCCGACGCGGTCGGCTTCTTCGGGACCCCAGGGTCCAAGGTTCCCGCGGCCCGTGCCGTACTCGAACGCATGGATGACGTCGGTCTGGGCTACATCAGCCTTGGGCAGCCGCTGACCACTCTTTCCGGCGGGGAGCGCCAACGCCTCAAACTCGCCATCCACATGGGCGAGGAAGGAGGGACCTATGTCCTCGACGAACCGACCACCGGCCTCCACCTGGCCGACGTATCCCAGTTGCTCGGACTCCTCGACCGGCTGGTCGACTCGGGCAAGTCGGTGATCGTCATCGAGCACCACCAGGCCGTGATGGCACACGCCGACTGGATCATCGACCTCGGACCGGGTGCCGGCCACGACGGCGGCCGGATCGTGTTCGAGGGGACGCCAGCCGAATTGGTCGAGTCCAGATCGACCCTGACCGGTAAGCACCTGGCCGCGTACGTCGGCGCCTGACCCTCGGCCGTCAACTCAGCGCCGCTCGTTGCCTCGCTTGTAGTTGCCGGTCACCCGCGCCATGTGGGCCTGCCGCCCGGCCTCGTCGAGTTCGCGAACGCGGGACAGAAACTGCGCCGCCCGGTCTCCCCGAAGGGTCGTCGCCAGCTTGCCGTGGTGGCTGATGACCACTTCCCCCGACTTGCGGGTGGCGAAGGAAAAGCCTTCCGGAATCAGTTCTCTTCGAGCTTGTCGATGAAGTCGGAGGCGGCTTCCTGCCCCTTGTCGACGTGCTCGGCGAACTTGTCTCCCGTCTTCTCGTCCACGAAGTCGCCGGCTTTCTCGATGCCATCTTTGACGGCGTCCTTGTTCTCCGCAGCCGCTCCTTTGGCCTTCTTGAACCAGTCACTCAATCCCATAGGCTCCTTCTCCTTCTTCGCGGAGCCCGTCCGACTCTAGGCGCGGGCCCACGAGCCACGCCGGTGCTACACAGTGCGGGTGAAGGACGAACGCGTGCGCCGGCTCTCGAAGCTCCACAGGATGATCTTCCGGGCGACTGGCGGACTCGTCGGGAAGCGACTCGTCAACAACGACATGCTCCTCCTCACCACGACAGGTCGGGAGACCGGTGAGGAGCACACGGTGCCGCTCCTGTATCTCCGTGACGGGGACCGCCTGGTGGTCATCGCCTCGTACGGCGGACGGCCGCGCCACCCCGACTGGTACCTGAACCTCCGGGCCGATTCGACGGTCAGGGTGCGCACCCGCGACGCCGAGTGGGTGGGACGGGCCACCACGGCGGCGCCGGAGGAGAGGGCGCATTGGTGGGAACGAGCCGTGGCGGCCTACGAGGGGTACGCGGCCTATCAGTCGAAGACCGGACGCGAGATCCCGGTCGTGTTCTTGCAGAGGACCGGGCCCGCCCAGGAAGAGGCCGACCCGTTCCCGGCGATTTCCTAGTCCCGCTCGATCCTCCGCAGGCCGTCTTCGGGCGTCCACCACTCCACGGCAAGGCGGGTGCCGGAGTCGTTCAGTCCGGTGAAGACCACTTCGGTCAGGTCGGCCGTGAAGTAGTCGCCTCCAGGCCCGTAGGCGGCCTCCGCCGGCTGTGGGATCGCCACGCCGGAGACTTTGGCCTCCCCCGTCCAGGTCGACTCCTCGCCGTGGGCAGGCGGGATCGGCGGACTGTGCAGGGCAAACCGAGGGTCACGCATGAGATCCGCACTCTTTCTCGAGCCCGGCATCGACCCGAACATGAGCTCACCTTCCCGGAACTCACACTCGATGCCCGAGATCCGGGGCGAGCCGTCAGGGCGGATCGTGGCGATCACCTTGTGGCGACCGGACTCGAATGCCCCTCGGACCCGGGCAGCGAATTCGGGCACGGCTGATTCGATTTCACTCCATCGCGCCATGAGCCGACGCTACCGGATCAGCGCAAGCTGAACGGCGGATAATCGTCGGTGAGCATGAAGAAGGCGTATGCCTCGACCCTCAAGGCCCATCTTCCCGCCCCGACCACGTAGTCGAAGAGGGCACGCGGGTAGCGACCGGTGAAGAGGATGGCGAACCAGGCGATGACCACTGCTACGACGACCCCTATGAAGATGAACCCCAACACGAGGTAATGCGGGATCGCCAGAAACCACTTGACCAGGGGCAGCCAGCGATTCAGGTCCCGCTCCGCATCCGGGTAGTCGAGCTCGAGATGGACCGCCTGCTCGTCGGTGGTGGACGGGTACTTGTCGGTGAGGAGGGCCAGATAGGCACCGACGCGGCTGTTGAACCGGGTCAGTTCCCTCAGGAAGTCGAACCACCACCTCGGATACTTCTGCCTGACCACGATCATGAGGGCGATGGCGACAATGAGCCCGCCCAGGATCCCGCCACCCGACCTGTAGATGGTCTCGAGAGTCTCGCCCGCTTCGTCGACCACCTCCACCGTCTCCTGTGTGGTTGCGCTGAGCAGCGAAACGATGACGAGGATCGGGATCGCCCAGATGATCCGGAAGAAGGTGGTCATTCTGTCCAGGCTCTCCGGGTATTCGATGTCGAGCCGGGCGGCATAGCTCGCGGCACCTTCAGCGGTCACCATTCCTCCTCGATCGCGTGGGAGGCAAGGTACCGATTCTCGTGGGCCCGGGCCGCCCGGACAAGACCTGATTTCTCGTCGCCACGCGTAATCATCCCGCCGTGCAGTCGGTGTCGAGCCCCCTGGAGAAGGCGCTGCTGGCCGCGGGGTCCGCTGGATTGGTCGCTGCCTTCCTCCTCCGCCCCTCCGACGCGCTGTCAGCCGCAGGCCAGGTGTGGCCGGCTTTCGTGATCGTCGCCGGGCTGCTCCTCATCGGCCTGGTCGCGCAGCAAGACGGGCTCTTCGCCTACGCCGGCGTGGCCCTCGCCCATCGCGTCCGAACCGGCTGGGGCCTCCTCATCGGGGCAAGCCTGCTCATCACGGTGGTCACCGCCACCCTCAACCTGGACACGGCGGTTGTGTTCCTGACCCCGGTCTTCGTCTCGATGGCGCGGGCCAGTGGCTCTGTGGACAGCCCCCTCGTCTACCTCTGCCTGCTCCTGGCAAACGCGGGCTCGCTGTTCTTGCCAGGGTCGAACCTGACCAACCTGATCGTCGTGGGGCACGACCCCGGATTGGGCGGGGCTTTCCTGGCCTCGATGTGGCCCGCAGCCTCGGCGGCTGTCGTGGCGACGGTCGCTGTGGTCGCCTGGAAGTGGCGCGGGCGGCTGGCGATCTCCGCGCCGGCCGGATCCCTCCCGCCCCGGCCGGCGGCACGCCTGGGGCTCGTGTCCGTGGTGGTGGCGCTGGGTGTGGTCCTCGCGGTGAGGGAGCCGGCGCCCGCGGTCCTCGCCATTGGAGTCGTCTCGGTCGGGACGCGGATTCTGAGCGGCCAAGAGTCCTGGCGCCACGCCGTCGGCACGCTCGGGCTGCCCACACTGATCGGCCTGTTCGGCTTGGCTGTGGCGCTGGGAACGCTCGGACGGTCGTGGTCCGGGCCCCTCGACTTCCTCGTCGGGCTCGGGGCGCTTCCCACCATGGCTGCGGGCGCCGCCGCAGCCCTCCTCATCAACAATCTGCCGGCAGCAGCCCTCTTGTCGGCCCAGCCACCGCCGGATCCGCTGGCACTCCTCGTTGGCCTCAACATCGGCCCCAACCTCTTCGTCACGGGCTCGCTCGCCTGGTTCTTGTGGCTGCGGTCCGCCGTGCTCTCCGGTGCATCGCCGTCGATAGCCCGGGCGACCCGCCTAGGCCTGTGGGCGGTGCCGGCTGCGCTCGGCGCCGCCGGAGCGGCCCTGGTTCTGGTCTCCTGATCCGGAGGTCCTCCCCGCTCACCGACCTAGGCTGACCTCGTGGATCCCGCGGCCATCGAGACTGCTCTGCGCACTCGACGCGGCCAACTCGAGGGGGAGCTGCAGCGCCTGACCGAGCCCCCCGAGCAGGGCGCCGCCGTGGCGTTCGGAAAACGCGTCGGGGACGGCACATCGGAGGCGGTGGAGCGACTCGCCACCACCGCGATGGCCCGATCGATTCACAACTCGATCGCCGACATCGACCGAGCCCTCGAGAAGCTCGAGGAGGGCACTTATGGCCGGTGCGACCGGTGCGGACGGGACATCGCCCCCGCCCGCATCGAGGCCCTCCCCGCAAGCACCCGGTGTGTCAATTGCGCCTGAGCCCATGATTCCCGAGCCGCGAGCCATGGCGTAGGGTGGCGCCCTCAAGGCCGAAAGGAGCCCCTCGATGACAAAGAGAGTCAGCGCCAAGGCATTCCACGACGCAGGCGGCGTCGAAGACTGGCGGGTGCTCTTCTGGGGCGCCCATGCGTATTTCGCTGCCGAGTCGTTTCGCCGGGGCGCCGACTTCGTCTCCGCCGTCGGCGTACTGGCCGAGGAATTGGACCATTACCCCGATGTCGACCTGCGGCCGGACGGCGTCACCGTCAAGACATTCACCAAGGTGAACGGACACATGAGCGACAAGGACATCGAATTGGCTCGTCGTGTGTCGGCGCTGGCCGCTGAGCACGGCCTCCGGCCCGACCCTTCCCGCCTCACCGTCGTGGGAGTGGCTGTCGCCCAGGACGAGGGCGCCGATGTCCGGCCTTTCTGGGCCGCGGTCCTCGGCTACGACTTCTTGGACGACGAGGACGCCATCGACCCCAGTCGCCGCAACCCGCACTTCTGGTTCCACCAGCTCGATCCACCCAAGCCGGGCCGGGGCCGATTCCACATCGACGTCAGCGTCCCTGCCGAACAGGCGCAGGCGAGGATCGACGCGGCCATTGCCGCGGGGGGTCGGCTGGTCACCTCCAACGCACCCAACTGGTGGACCCTCGCCTCACCGGAGAACCATGGTGTGGACATCGCCGCCTGGCCTGACATCGAGGATTTCGATGATTGAGCGGAGAGCTCTCGGCGCCGGTGGGCCCGAGCTCCCCGTCGTGGGACTGGGGACTTCGAAACAACTGGAAGAGGCCGCCGCCGAAGGTAACGCCAAGGCGGTGGTCAACAGCGTCCTCGATGCCGGCCTGGAGGTCTTCGACTCCTCGCCGATGTACGGGAGGGCCGAGCAGATCCTGGCGGAGGCGCTGGGCGATCGCCGAGGTGAAGCCTTCATCGCCACGAAGATCTGGACTCCGTCCGATGAGGAGGCCCACCAGCAGCTGGCAAGGGCGGTCTCCTGGTACGGAGGCCGGGTCGACCTGATGCAGGTTCACAACCTCGTGTCGTGGCGCGTGCGTCTCGACATGCTCGAAAAGGCCAGGGACAAAGGAGAGGTGGGAATCATCGGGGCCACCCACTGGCAGTCGTCCGCATTCGACGACATGGAAGTGGTGATGCGCACCGGCCGCATCGCCCAGATCCAGATCCCCTACAACCCCAGGGAACGCGAAGTGGAAGAACGCATCCTCCCCCTGGCTGACGAGATGGGTCTCGGAGTGCTGGTGATGCGACCGCTCGCAGACGGCGGCCTGGCCGTCAACCCACCGTCACCAGGCGAATTGGCCCCACTACGGGACTTCGGCGTCGAGACGTGGGGTCAGGCACTGATCAAGTGGGGCCTCAGTGATCCACGCTGTCACGTGTCGATCCCTGCCACGTCTCGTCCCGAGCGGGTGGCAGAAAACGCCGCCGCTGCTCAGGGCCCGTGGTTCGGGCCCGAGGAACGTGACCTGGTGGCACGTCTGGCAACTCGTTAGCCCGACTTCTCCTGGCCGTCGATCCCTACCCTTTCCGCATGCTCTTGGAGAGGGAAGGGCTGCTCGAGAGCCTGACCGAACGTCTCGGCGATGCCCGGGCCGGCACGGGGTCACTAGTTCTGGTGGCTGGGGAGGCCGGAGCGGGCAAGACCGCCCTCGTGCGAGCGGTCGCCGATTCCCAGACCGGATCCACCTTGGTCTTGATGGGTGCATGCGACCCGCTGACCACACCACGACCCCTGAGCCCCCTCCACGACTTCGCCGAGCACCTGCCGCAACTCGACCTCAGCCGCGAAACAATCGACATCTTCTCCGACGTCCTCGCCCGTGTGCGGCACACCATCCGCCCCGTTCTGATGGTCGTCGAGGACATTCACTGGGCCGATGCGGCGACACTCGACTTTCTCCGGTACATGGGCCGACGCGTAACCGACTCCAAGGCCGTTCTCGTGTGCACCTATCGGGACGACGAAGTCGGTCACACGCATCCGGCACGCCAGGTCCTGGGCCAACTGATACCGCTCCGATCGACCTTTCGCCTCGAGGTTCCCGCTCTTTCCCTGAAAGCTGTCACCCGGCTCGCTGAGCAGAGCCCCTTCGATCCCGAGGAGCTCTTGCGCCTCACCGACGGCAACGCATTCTTCGTCACCGAAGTTCTGGCCAGCGGCGGTCGGCTTCCCGCCACGGTCCAAGAGGCGGTGCTGGCGAGGGTGGCGCAACTCACCGCAGCCGCCCGGCGAGTGGTGGAAGGTGTGAGTGTGGCGCCTCGATCCCTGGAGGTCGCCCACGCAGCCGCCATCGCCGACGCCTCGGCCGATGACGTCGACACAGCACTGTCTGCCGGCGTCCTCGTCGGTGAGGGGCACCATCTGCGGTTCCGCCACGATCTCGCCCGCGCTGCAATCGAGGAAGCTCTGCCCCCGGCGCGCCGGCTCGGCCTGCACCTACGCATGATCGACATCCTCGAGGACAGCACGACTCCAGACCTCGCCCGAATCGCGCACCACGCGATCCGCGCCGGCCGCGCCGACCTCGTCGTGCGACACGCCCCACCTGCGGGTGACGAAGCGGCCAGGGCGGGGGCCAGGCGGGAGGCAGTCGCCTTCTACCGGGCGGCGCTGGCTCACTCGATGGAGATGCCACCTGACGAGGTTGCAGCCTTACGAGTCAAACTCGGATCCGAGTTGCGCCGCCTGGATGACCCGGCGGCATCTGAGGTTGAGTTGAGCCTGGCCGTCGACCACTACCGCGCAACGGGCAAAGAGATGGAGCTCGCCGACGCTCTCGGACTGCTGCAGGGCGCACTCTGGAATCTCCGGCGTTTCGACGAAGGCTGGGTCGCGATCAACGAGGCTCTGTCCCGCCTGGAGGTGCTCGGGCCGAGCGAGGCCCTCGGCATGACTTACTACCGGATCGCCCACAATCACATGCTGGCCCGACAAGCAGCCCCGGCGTTCGCAAGCGTCGAAAAGGCGATCCGCATGGCTGACGTGGTCGGCAGCGAGAAGGTGCGGTGGCTCTCGCGAATGACAGAGGGAACCATCCACATCGTGGTGGGTGACCACGACCTCGGCGTCCGGCTGTTGAGGGAATCGGTCTCCGAAGCGGAGGCGATGCAAGACAACTGGTTCATCGCCATCGCCCTCGGCATGCTCGGCTCGGGTGCCGGCGAGGCCAGGCGGTACGACGCGGCGATTCCCGCGTTGGAGTGGGGCGTCGAGAGCGGGCTGGAAATGGACGAGGACTATCAGGTCGCCTACAGCAGATCGTGGTTGGCCCGGATCGCATTCGAGCAGGGGCGTTGGAACGATGCGGTCGGCTACGCGGAGCTCGTCGATCGGACGACGCAGCAACGCGAAGGCATCGCCATCATCACCGCGATGAGCGCATTGGGACGGGTGCGCGTGCGTCGTGGGGATCCCGGGGGCGTGGCCCTCCTGGAGGAGATGACCGCCCTGGCCCGGGAACACGAGTTACAGCACGGTTGGAACGCGATCTGCGGCCGGGCAGAGAGCTTATGGCTCGCCGGTCGCGGCGAGAGTGGCATCCAGGACCTGGAGTCCGCGTATCTGCGCGCGTTGGACACGGACAGCCCTTGGGCGCGGGGAGAGATCGGATTCTGGATGTGGCGCACCGGGCGCATCGAGGAACCCCCCGACGCCGCGGCCGAGCCTTTCGCCCTCCAGATCGCCGGGGAGTGGGAGAAGGCGGCTGGGGTGTGGCGGGCCATCGGATGCCCTTACGAAACGGCGATGGCGCTGGCCGACGGGCCCGTGGACGCCCAGCTCGAGTCGATCTCCATCCTCGACCGTCTCGGTGCGCGTCCCCTCGGCGATCGGATCCGCGGCCATCTCCGCAGCATCGGGATCGACCGTGTGCCGTCACGTCCCAACGACAGGACCCTCTCCAACCCGGCCGGTCTCACCGAGCGTCAGCTCGAGGTCCTGGGCCTGATCGCCGACGGCCGCGCCAATGACGAGATCGCATCCGAGCTCTACATCTCCAAGAAGACGGTGGAGCATCACGTCTCAGCCATCTACACCAAGCTCGGAGTCACCACCCGAGCCGAGGCCGTTCGGGCAGCCGCCCGCCTGGGTGCAGGGAATAGGGGTGACGCCGCCCGCGAATAGGGGCCGACCCCGACGACGCCATTACGCCCTCTCCATACGTTCGGATCGGTGCCGGAACCGCCGGCCGAAGAAAAGGAGATGGGAGATGCCCCGATACATGGTGGAACGCGACTTCCCGGGGGGCCTAGAGATCCCGACGACCCCGGAAGGGCGAAAAGCAATGCTCGGAGTGGTCGACAACAACGCCGTCGAGCAGGTGTTCTGGGTGCAGACGTTCGTTACCGACGATCACCGGAAGACCTTCTGCGTCTATGACGGACCGTCACCAGAGGCAGTGCGCCGGGCAGCCGGGCTCAACGGCCTGCCCGTGGGCAGGATCTCGGAGATTTCCGTCCTCGACCCGTACTTCTACGTGGGGGGCCAGGCGTGAGACGGCCCGTGATCTGGCTCATCGCCGGCGCCGTGGTGCTCGCCGCATTGCCGGCCCTCGCCGGCGGTCAGAGCGGTCTGGCGGCGGCCAGGAAGGGAACCGGCAAGTTCCACAACGTGGCTCACGCCGAAGACGCCGGATACGCGAGCACTCTGGGCCCCGGACCGGGAAGCCTCGGGTGCTTCGAGAATCCCGGTGTCGGCGGAATGGGCGTCCACTACGTCAACGGAGAACTACTCGGTGACGGCGGCGCCCTCGACCCGGCACGGCCAGAGGCACTGGTGTACGAGATGCGGCCAAATGGCCAACTCAAGCTCGTCGCCCACGAGTACATCGTGCTCGAGTCGGATGTCGATTCGGCGAACCACCCGATGCTCTTCGGCGAGATGCTCCACAAGCATCCAGTGCTGCCGCTCTACGTGCTCCACGCATGGGTGTGGCAGCCGAACCCGTTGGGGATGTTCGAGGATTGGAACCCCCGGGTCGGCATGTGCCCCGAAGGAGTCCCGGTCTTCGGTGTCGATTCCCCCTGATCCTGCGAGGGCATGACGAGGGGGTGGCGCCACCGCGCCACCCCCTCGCCGCGACAGCAGTCGAGATCTCCGCCGCCATCGCCATGCGTCGCCGCGGTCGGGCATGCGACTTCGGACCCCAAATGGGTCGGACCCCTGCTCAGTCTCCAAGGCTGCACATGCCCGTTTGTCCGCCATGACCGAGGGGTAGGCAAACACAAGACGTACCGGATGCCTCAAATCGTCCCCGGCCAAGGGGACAGGCCCGGAACCCCATCCTCAAGGAGGACGAGATGGCCGATATAACAGCCACAGTCGACGTCGACGTACCAGTCCGCGTCGCCTACAACCAGTGGACGCAGTTCGAGGAGTTCCCCCGCTTCATGGAGGGTGTCGAGGAGGTTCGCCAGCTCGACGACGCCACCCTTCAGTGGCGCGCCAACATCGGTGGGGTGGAGCGCTCCTGGGAGGCCCGCATCACCGAGCAGGAGCCGGATCAGGTCGTCGCCTGGCAGAGCACGAGCGGAACCCAGAACTCCGGCCGGGTGGTGTTCCAGCCGCTCGACGAGGGCCACACCCGGATCGACTTGACGATGGAGCACGAGCCCGAAGGTGCGATGGAGAACATCGGCCAGGCGCTCGGGATCATCGAGCAGCGCGCCGAGGGAGACCTCGAGCGGTTCAAGGAGTTCATCGAGGACCTCGGATCCGAGACCGGTGCGTGGCGGGGCGAGATCCACGGCAGCCAAGTCGAGGGCGAGCCCCTCGACTCCGGCCTCGAAGTGCCGATCGACCGCGCCGCGGACCGGGGCCATCAGATGGACCGGGGCCTCGAGGACGACCCGATCGTGCCGTCCGGGCTCGACCAGGGAACGGATGACGACCCGACGATGCCGTACTCCGGGCTCGACGCCGGCTCCGACGACTCGGTGGCCACCCGGACCAGCGGGCTTCGGGGCTCGATGAACCAGGGCCCGGCCGAACAGCTGCTCGACGACGACGAGCTCCGCGACAGCTCCCCCGACCAGGGTCTCAACCGACTCTGAACCCGACGGGCCTCCCCTCGGCCGGAATCCCGGGGGACGCCTTTCGTATGGAGGGTCATCGGCGAGAGGAGCGGCGACGCGTAGTTCGACGCCGCTCCTTTTGTTGAGCCACCCTCCTCCGGCTATAACCGTCGTTTGATCGGCGCAAATTGGCTCTGATCGACGGTGACGACCGACAAAGAACGGGTAAAGAGGGAACCAAAGCGCCAGAACCGCCGTCAGAAAGGCGGAATCAACCTCTGCGAACAACTGTTCGCACTATCGAGACCTTATGAGAGACCGCGACACCAGACAGCTCAACACCGACCAGCTCGGCCAGTACCTCGAGGAGATCGGGCGCTACGACCTGCTCACCGCCGACGACGAGGTACGGCTGGCCCAGGCCATGGAGGCCGCCGCCGAGGCGCGCATTTCCCTGGAAGAGAACCCCTCGCACCCCGATCGCGGGGCGCTTGAACGCGTCATTCGGGAGGGTGTCGCCGCTCGTGAGAACTTCGTCCAGTCCAACCTCCGTCTCGTGGTGGCCAACGCCCGGCGATATGCGGGAGGCAAGGTCTCCATGTCCGACCTCATCCAGGAGGGCAACCTGGGTCTGATCACCGCCGTCGAGAAGTACGACTGGCGGAAGGGCTTCAAGTTCTCCACTTACGCCACTTGGTGGGTCCGCCAGGCGATGCAGCGCGCCCTCTCCAACCTGGGCGACGACATTCGCATCCCCACCGGGCTGTTCGACATCATCCCGACCGTCCTCCGGGCGGATGAGGCCCTTCGTCCCCGACTGGGCCGGACCCCGACCCCCGAGGAGATCGCTGCCGAGACCGGCCTCGAGGTCACCGACGTGGAACGAGCCCTGTCGGTTCCCACCTCTGTCGCCCTCCAGACCCCGGTCGGCGAGGACGGCGCCACCCTCGGCGAGTTCATCGCCGACGAGGAGGCCGTCGACCCCTCCGAGGAGGTCCAGGCGCTCATCGTCGCGGAGACCGTGCGTGACGAGCTGGAGCGTCTACCCGAGGCCGCCCGCACCGCCATCGAGCTGCGGTTCGGGATCACCGGTGAGGCGCCCGCCACCGTCGCCTCCATCGCCCGGATCATCGGGCGTCCGGAGCATCAGGTGCGTCAGCTCATTGCCGAGACGATGGAGACCCTGGCTGCCGCCCTGGCCCACGTCGACGGCATGCAGGCCGCCTGACCGACGGCCTGTCTGGCCGAAAACGTCCGGTCGCCGGCGCCGGTCAGGGCTGGTCCAAGTCGAGCTCGGTCAGCGCTGCACCGACCGCGTCACCCAGCACGTCGATGACCTGACCCGAAGCCGATTGGAAGCCGTTGACGAGCACAAAGGCCAGGACCACCGCGGCAACACCGATCGCAGCCATGAGCGCCACTTCGAACGAGCGGCCCGCCAGGCGAGGAGCGAAGCGGACGACTCGCTCGAAGACATCGTCAAAGACCCGACGACTGGGCCTCGGAGCCGCGCCCACGACACGGCCGACGGCTGTCTCGGTAACGACGATCCCCCTCTGAGCGTGCACCGTGGCCATGTCGAGGAATCGCGTGGCCCGGTCCCGGGTCGTCCGTACGAATCGGGCGAATGGCGGTCTTCTGGGAAGCCGGGCGAGGCGAAGCACCTGCCGGTAGCCGTGCACGAGCATCTGCCCGATCCTTACCCAACCCTCTCCGGGGCACAAACGGCCAGTTGGGAGCCCTAGAGCCGGTTTGTCGCAGACTTGTGTCGGGGGGATCGAACCGCCGTCGGTTACGCGGGCTTGACCGCCCTGACGATGGCCGAGTCCATGCCCTCCGCGGCCTGATGGGTGGCTTCGATGCTGATGTCGCCCAAGCCCGCGGCCGTCAGCAGATCGCGGTACTCGCTGTACGAAAGGGCCCCGGCGATGCAGCCGACCCATGAGCCTCGCTCCGCCCGCTCCTCCGGCGACAAGGAGTCGTCGGCGACGACGTCACTGATCCCGACGCGGCCGCCGGGCCGGAGGACGCGTGCTATCTCGGCGATCACCGCTGGCTTGTCGGTGGAGAGGTTGATGACGCAGTTGGAGATGACGACATCGACCGAGGCCTCGGGGAGCGGGATGTCCTCGATGTACCCCTTGACGAACTCGACGTTGGTCACGCCCGCCTCGGCGGCGTTGTTGCGGGCGAGGGTCAGCATCTCGTCGGTCATGTCGAGGCCGTAGACGAAGCCGGTCTCGCCTACCCGCTGGGCAGACAACAGGACGTCGATGCCACCGCCCGAACCGAGATCGAGGACAGTCTCGCCGGGTCGAAGGTCGGCCACAGCCGTCGGGTTGCCACAGCCCAGGCTGGCCTGCGATGCACCGACCGGGATCGTGTCCAGGTCGGACCGGGAGTACGAGCCGCCGGTCAGGTCGGCGTCGAGCCCGGGGGCGCAACAGTCGTCACCACAACACGAGCCCGAAGTCGCCGCCACGGCGTAACGTTCCCTGACCTTCTCCCTCATTCCGATCTCGGCGGTCACCTCGGCTCCTTTCATATCGATGGCGGTCGAAGCGTATCACTCGTATAGATGAACGTCAATTCGTTAGACTACGAACTGTGACACCTGAATCCTGCTGCTCTCCCGTCGCCGACGCGGCCCTCACCAAGGAGAAGGCGCGCGACCTGGCCGAGGAGTTCAAGGTGTTGGCCGATCCGGTCCGCCTCCGCCTTCTCAGCATGATCGCCGCCGCCTCCGGCGGCGAGGTGTGCGCCTGCGACCTCAGCGATCCCCTCGAGCGGAGCCAGGCAACGGTGAGCCACCACCTCTCGGTCCTGACCAAGTCGGGGCTCATCACCAGAGAGCAGCGTGGCAAGTGGGCCTGGTTCACGGTCGCCCCGGAGCGGGCCGAATTCGTGAGGTCGGTCCTGGGCGAACTTCCGCTCACTACTGGCTGAGTTCAGCCAAGAGGCCTCGCACCCGGTCTTCGACCTGGTCGCGGATCTGCCGCACCTTCTCGATCGGCTGGCCCGATGGATCTTCGAGATCCCAATCGATGTATCGCTTTCCCGGGATCACCGGGCACGTGTCGCCACACCCCATCGTCACCACCACGTCGGCGGAGCGAATCCCCTCGTCGGTCCAGCGCTCTGGCGTCTGGTCGCTGATGTCGATGCCCTTCTCAGCCATGGCCGCAACCACGGTCGGATTGAGGCGTTCGGCCGGCGCCGACCCGCCCGAGAAGACGGCGACCCGGCCCTCGGAGAGCCGACGCATGAAGCCGGCCGCCATCTGCGATCGGCCGGCGTTGTGCACGCACAGGAAGAGCACGGAAGGCACCGCGGCGAGAGTCACGAGGCCAGCCCATCCAGGACGGCAGCCAGCTCGACCGGCTTGCTGAACATGGGCCAGTGGCCGGAGTCGATGTCGACATACGAGACGTTTGCCGCCTTGGCGAGCTCAGGGATCTCGCCATCCTCGACCCAACCCCGAGCGTCGTCGGCGCTGTATTCGGGGCACACCATCACCACCGGCACTTCGTACCGGCGTTCGTCCGTGAGGCGGACCACGCCTTCTGCCACACCGGCGGGGACCGCGACAGCCCCCGCAGCCATGCGGTCCCGGGTCCCTTCATCGAGGTCGTCGGAGTCAGGCCCTTCGAAGGGCTCCCAACCGGGGAACGGCATCACGCCGTCCACGATCTCGAAGAAGGTGCCGTATTCGTCGCCGTCCCTTGTTGGGAATCCGCCCACCAGCACCGCGCTGTGTATCGAGTCGGGCCGCCGGTCGGCAACGATCCAGGCCAGGTTGGAAGCTGCGGAATGGCCGACGACCATCGGTCGATTGGCACCGTCGACGGCTTCGAGTGCCGCGGCTATCTGGTCGTCGAGCGTTGCGGAGGTGGATTCGTCGTCCGTCCCGGGCAGCTCGACCTGGACAGGGTTGTGGCCCAGTCTCCGCAACTCGGCGGCCACCTCGTCCCAAGCGGTCGACTTCAGCCAGAGACCCGGCATGAGGATGATGTCCATGTAGTTCCTCTCGTCTGATTCGACATCGATCGGGGGAGACACCGACTACGGGTTCGTCGCCGGCCTCTACCCCACCAAGCCCCGCCCCCGGCTCCGCGAGCCGAAGGAGATCTCGTAGCGGGCTACTTCCATCCCTCGGTCTTTGCGGCGGCCTTCACCCACGACGCCATGTCCGAGTCCTCGAGCTCCTCCATGCTCTTCACCTTGATGTAACGGGAGCGGTCTGTGTCGCCCAGCGGCGGCTGCGAGTCGAAGTCGGCACCGCCCAGGAAGACGACGTTGACCGACACGTCGTAGGCCACCATCTCCACGACCCACCCGAGGTTTGGAGTCCCGTAGTAGGCCTTCTTCCACTTGATCGCGTACTGGGGGTCGGACAGCGCGTCGCGGATCATCTTGTCGAGCTTCACCAGGATGGGCTGGAGGTCAGGCATCTGCCGGTTGATCCAGGTTTCGATCTCGGCGTGGCCGTCCAACGGCTCGGGCGGCGTCTTCGTCGACAGCCCTTTACGTCCTTTGTCCATGGATACCTCGGTTCGTGCGAGGCACCCCACGGTAACGGAGGTCCCCTGCTTCGGTTGTGGGCCTGAGGCTCAACTCTCGAGCGAGATGAGACTGATACGGCCAAACACGACCCGCGTATCGTGAAGAGGTGCAGACCGACCTTCCGCCGCCCGAGTCGCCGAACGGCAAGGAAGTGGTCGTGCCCGAGAGCCGGGCCGGTTGGCGCTCCTGGCTGGCGAGTCAGACGGGACGCAACGAGGGTGTGTGGGTGGTGTACCGGAAGAAGTCGAGTCGGCTCGAGGGCCCGGTCTATGAAGACCTGGTCGAGGAGGCCCTCTGTTTCGGGTGGATCGACAGCGTCTCTCGACGGATCGACGAAGACCGGCTGATCCAGTGGTATTCGCCCCGTCGTCGAGGCGGGATCTGGTCGGCTCTGAACAAGGAACGGATCGACCGTCTGGAACAAGAGGGCCTGATGACTGATGCAGGCCGCCAGGCAATCGAGACGGCCAAGGCCGACGGCTCATGGTCCCAGTTGGACGCAGTCGATGCTCTCGTCGTCCCATCCGACCTCGAAGAGGCGTTCGGCGACCACCCTGGCGCGATGGCGGCCTACGAGAATCTCTCCGTTTCCGCTCGCAAGCAGCTTCTCTGGGCTCTTTCCAGCGCCAAGCGGCCCGACACGAGAGCCCGCCGGCTCGACGACATCATTCAGGGGCTCCTCGGAGAGAGGTGAGCCCGGCGATCCCGGAACAGGGTGAAAGGGAACAACTGCCCTTTACGCCATGAGCCGCCCCGGGTAGGTCTTGAGCGAATCCCCACAGAGGAGAAGCATGGACCGGATCGACCAGATACTGAACGAGGCCAAAGACACGATCACCGTGTCCCGGGTCTACGGGGAGCCGTTCCAATCAGACGGGGTCACCCTGATCCCGGCGGCGGCCGTAATGGGAGGGCTCGGCTCCGGCGAGGGTGAGGGCTCCGGGAGCACCCCCGCCGGCAAAGGGGGAGGTTTTGGGGTGTCCGCACGCCCGGTGGGCGCCTATCAGATCATCGGCGACCAGGTGAAGTGGGTGCCGGCCGTTGACCTCAACCGCGTCATCATGATGGGCCAGGTGGTGGCGATCATCGCCCTCCTGGTCCTGCGGTCGATCTTCCGACGCAAGAAGAGCTGAGAACCCACAAGAAGACCCGGGCACGAAGCCCGGGTCTTCCCGCCCCCAGCCTCGACCTCAGAGCCGGTCGTCGACGGTGGGCTGCCCGACGGTGGCGCTGTCCACCTTGCGGTGGTACATCTCGCCCACATTGCCGCCGGCGGCCGCGCCCAGGAACAGGGCTGCGATCCCGACGATCCCGGCAACGATCACCATCGGCGTCACATCGTCCGCGGTGAACTGCGAGAACCAGTCGGGCAAGCCGGCCATCTGGAAGGCGTTGTACTCGGCCCCGAACCAGGCACCGAGAGCGGCGAATATCGCCACCAACGCCACGAGCCAGATCGCGGAAGCGACTCCGTTGATCGTGCCGTCGAATCGGGCCATGCGACCGGCTACCCAACCGCCTACGAAACCCGCAGCGGCCACGACCAGTCCGGCAACCAACACCGTCACAAACTCCATCTCTTGGAGGTTGCCATCGACGTCAATTGCGTTGAGTCGGTAGTCAAGACTGCCCGCACCGGCGGCGATCAAGGCTCCCAGGAACGCCAGTGTTCCCAGCGTGGCCAGCATGCCGCCGATGGCGGCGGGCGTGTCCACGCCTCCGAAACGCTCTCGAACCGAGCCTCGCGCGGTGCCGTATGTGTGTGAAGTGGTCATCTTCCCGGTCTCCTAAGTGACCAGGAGGATGATCAGGATGATCAGTATCAACGTTCCTAGACCTATGTACATACCTCGATCCTTTCAGATGGGTCTCCTCGAGCCTTACCCATCACGGATCACGTCGAACCGGCAAGATGCAACAGGACGCGTTAGGTGACCCATCTGGCCGACAGGGCGTTCTTCCCGCGCGTTGAGCTCCATTGCGGGAGTGGGTTGTGACCCTGTTTCGAATCCGAGTTCATCGTTGGGCAATCGCGACGATTACCAGGATGGTGCGGATCACTCCGAAGATTGGACCGAAGGGGAGAGCGAAGCCGATCCAGTAGAAGAACTCGAAAGGCAGCAGAGCCAGCGCCATCCAGAGGCCAATCGTCTTGCCGGTCCACAGTAGGAAGCCGACGACCACCTCGGCGGCGCAGACCGCGATGAAGCCGGAGGTCAGAAGGACGCTGGTTGGGATCCCCCAATTCTCGAAGGGGCCTCCCCCGTATGTGGGAAACCTCATGAAAGTCCACACTTCACCGTGTTGGGCGAAGTACCTGAGGCCAATCACGCCAGGGATTCCGAAGCCGAGGCCGCTAATCCATGCGAGTACTGCTGCAGCGAGGTCCATCAGAAGGCTCCTATGACGAGAGCGATCACGAGCAGACCACCACCGATCCCGAAGAGCGCGGCCACGAACACGATCGCCATCGTCAAACGATCGGTCTTCCGTGCCCGCTCCGACAAGGGCGGTGCTTCGGGTCCGGCTATCCGGCGTCGTGCTCTCCGGGTCACCGATGCGAAGAGCAACCCCTCCACAGGGAGCAGGAGGAGATTCCCCACGTGTGCCAACCCCAGCACAGCTAGGAACAGCGCGACCTGCGCCACCGCGGGCTCCAGTCCGTCGCTTGCGGGAACCAGAGTTCCGAACTCGGTCAAGTCGAGACTCGACAGGATTCCACCCCCGAAGAACAGGTAGTAGGCGATGTCGAGGAGCCTCGAGAACCGGTCACCCGTGGCCGGGCTCATGTGGAAGACATCGACCAGATAGGGCTGACCGAGACGCCTGATCGCCGGTCCGAACACGACGAGGCAGGACGTCAGCAACCCGAACACCATCACCTGGATCGACCACTTGGGCCACACGAGCACGCCATCAGGATCGCGTTCGGCAAGCGCGACCAGGAAGGCCCCAAGGATCCCGAGCCCGAGCACCACCGCAGCGCTCCCGCTTCGGATCCGATGCCGATGCGCCTTGTCCTCTTCGATGCTGCGGTTGAGTCGCGCGTAGAGGTCGACGCTGGGTTGGTAGGCGTCGACCCGATGTAGCGCTTCGGTGAGGCGTCTCTCGAGGCTCATCAGCGGGCTCCAAGGACCACCGAGAGGACTGCCATGCCTCGCTGACAGTGGGTCTTGACCGAATTGGGCGATATCGCCAGTGTCTCCGCGATCTCTTTCTCGGTCAGATCCATGTAGAAGCGAAGGACGAGACAGTCTCGCTGTCGCGGGGAGAGGTCGTTGAGCGCCTCGATGACTTCGCTTTCGCTCTCCGTCCGAACCATTCGCTCCTCGGGCATCTCGGGAGTCCGTGCATCGATCATCGAGTCTTGATGACGCAGGGAGAGGAGGCCGCGCCGGTTGTGATCCCTCGCCAGGTTGAGGACGATCGAGCGCAGGTAGGCGGCACTCTTCTCCGTGTCTCGGATCCTGTCTGCGGCGTGGTAGAGCCGGATGAAGGCCTCCTGGACGATGTCTTCCGCACCGGTGCGGTCATCGGTGAACAGACGGGCCAGCCTGACCAGTGAAACCACTTCCCGGCGGTAGAGACTCTCGACGAAGGAGGCGCGTGCCAACTCCTCGGATGTCCACGCCGTCTTACCGGCAGCAACGACCGCCAGCCAGAGCATTCGTCAGCCGACGGCCGGCGTGTCCTCGTCGAGATTCCTGCTCAGGCCGAGCAATCGCCCAACCAGCGGAAGACTCAACACGTTGAGACCGTGGAGCACCCCCATCAGGAGGAGCATCCCACCGACCCTGGCCACCTCGTGCTGAAGCTGATCCCCGAGTGGATCTCGAGCATCGGGCCCCCATTCGAGGGGTTGGCTGAGTGTCATCGTGAACAGGATGTAGGCGGTGAAGATCAAGTAATACGCCACGTCCATCAGAACCAGATAGCTCTTACCGGTCCGGGGATTGCCCCTGAAGATGTCGCCGGCGTAGGCCCGGCCGAATCTCTTGATCAGAGGGCCGAGGACGACCACCGCAGCGATGAGGACCACGTTGGTGATCAGCTCGATTGCCCACCAGCTCATATCTCGCGAGCCCTCCGATCGGAGAGTGTCATCGTGGCATCCTCGACAGCAGAGTGTCGCTCCGTCCCGTCAATTCGTCTCCTCTCGATCCGGGTCACCACCCGAATCCAAAGGGCTCCGTAGCCAATGGCCACGGCGCCGAACATCGGGATGTTGAGCCATGGGCCGGCTCCAAGCTCGACGATCTCGCTGCGAAGCTCGCTGCTGAGACCGATCATCAGCATCACCTGGACGGCGACGAGCAGGCTGGTCCCTCGGGAAGGAACGTTGAATGCGTTCCGAACGATGTTTCCGACGACACCGAAAGTCCCGCCCATCATGCCCCCCAAGACCATGATGAACACGGTCCCGTCGATCGTGAATTCAGGCGACCGGACTGGATCGATGATGGCGACCACCCGCATCGCAACCCGTAGACCGGGCCCGAGGACGAGCAAACCGGCGGCCACTCCACCGATGGCTCCATGAAGTGAGCTCCGCCAGAACCCGGGGACGAGCAGCCAGCCCGCTCCAATCCCGACCAGGACCACGGCCAGCGACCAGACGGGGCCCAAGACCTCAGAAGCGGCGAGCGGTATCGCCGCGATGGAGATGAGCGCACCCGCTGCCGGTTTCCATCTCATGGACGACTCTCCTTTCGTGTCAGGGTGGTGATGGTCGGCGAGGAAGCTCCGCCAACCCGCCGTCGGCTCAGCCAAGGTCCGCGCAGGCGATCTTCGCCCCTCCCGGAGCGTGAATGACCACCGACATCGCGTCCGCCTCAGCGGTGGCACCCACGACAGTCCAACCCACTGCGTGACCCGCTGCGTTAGCTGTGAACGGACCAGGCCATATCTCAGAACCGTCCAAGGCACCCCCGGGCACAGCGAACCCGAAGCTGTAGTGCCCGCCGGCATCTCCGTTGTCGCAAGCCTGCTTGTGGACATGCGACCCGTACGTCTCGCCCGGCGTCAGACCCCGGGCCGTGACCACGACGATCGTCTTGCCCGACGGGGTCCGGATCATCGTCGCCTTCCCGTCGACGTCGCCGTAGTCGGTGTGGCCGCTGCCGGCCGCGAACGACTCCAGGAAGCCCTTGGTCACCTCCGCACCTTGCGCCGAGACCGGTGCTGCTATCAGCGCCACGAGCACGGCGGCTACTCCGAAGGTTCCTGTCTTCTTGATCAGAGATCTCAATTGGTCCTCCTCGAACCGCTACTGGAGATACAGACGAAGCGGTGGTCGGTTTGGGTGACAGTTCGAAGGCCAAGAGTGAAGGCGAGCCGACCAAGTTCGACCAGACACCTTCGCCCGTTCGACGTCGCCAACCTCTTGCTTGCCCAGTCACGACGAAGTAGTGGTGCAATACAGTCCGGCCATGCTGATCCGTCATCTCGACCAGGTGTCCGAAACCGAGCGCGACGTCCACGGCCCCGGGTGGAGGAGTCGCCGCCTGGTCGTCGCCGAGGACGGGCTGAAATACTCGTTCCATCTCACGACCCTGGAAGAGGGCGCAGTACTCGAGTTCGAGTATCGAAGGCATCGGGAGACCGTCTTCTGCGTGGAAGGTGAAGGGGTCATCGAGGACCTGAGTGCGGGCCGAGTCGAACGATTGAGCGCCGGCAGCCTGTACTCGGCAGGAGTCGGCGAGCCCCATCGCATCACCGCCGAGACCGCGATGAGGCTGGTCTGCGTCTTCGATCCCCCGTTGACGGGCACCGAGGAAGCGGACTGACCCCTCCCCGCGCACGACCGGAATCGGCTCGGCTCGGGCATGACACCTGTCACATCGAATTGGTGATCTGCCGCACTACCGCCCGCACGGGTCCTTCCGCATGATTTCCGCAGAAGGAGGTAGCACATGGAAAACGTGCTCGAAGTGCGGGGCCTGGTTCACCAATACGGTGACTTCACGGCCCTCGCAGGAGTCGATCTGACCGTCAAAGCTGGAGAGGCTGTCGCACTTCTCGGCCCGAATGGGGCCGGCAAGACGACCCTCGTCCGCAACGTGATCGGGCTGATCGAAGGAAAGGCAGACCACATCGAGGTGGTAGGCGGTCACCCTCGGAGAGCCGAGACCCGCCGCAAGCTCGGTGTCGTCCAGCAGGCAGTCGGCTTCCCGAGGTCGCTCACCGTGGGCGAGATCGTCGGGGGCGCCGCTGCCCGCAGGGGTGCGCACCCGGAGATGGTCAAGGAGGCCATTTTCGAGATGGGGTTGACAGGTCTGGAGAACCGCCGGGCAACGGAGCTCTCCGGGGGACAGCAGCAGCGGCTGCAACTGGCCATGGGCCTGGTCGCAGACCCGATCCTGCTGGTGCTCGACGAACCGACCGAAGGGCTCGACGTCGAAGCGCGCCGTCGCTTCTGGGAGTCGATCCGTCACCGTCTCGACGAGGGCGCGGGCGTGCTCGTCACGACGCACATCGTCGATGAGGCCGCGGCGGTCGCCGACCGGGTGGTCGTCGTCGACCGGGGTCGCGTGGTGGCCGAAGGGACGCCCGACGAGCTGCGCCGCATGCTCCCGGATCGCCGGGTCGAAGTGCGGACGAGCCTGTCGGAGAGCGTGATCAGAGCGCTCGACTCGGTGCATTCGGTGGACGTGCGTGACGGACGCACCGTCATCACGACAACAGACAGTGAGCAGATCGTCAGGACGCTCTTCGAGCTCGACCCCGAAGCCAGCGATCTGACCGTAGCAACGGCGAGTCTCGAGGATGTCCTCGTCGCCCTGATCCACCGTGAGGAGGTGGCAGCATGAGAATCTTCCGAATCGAGGTGCGCGACGAGCTCCTGGCAATCGTCAGGGAGCCGGCCGCCCTCTTCTTCACAGTACTGATGCCGATAGCGTTCTTCGCACTGTTCGCGGCCATGTTCGGCGGTGAAGCAGGCGGCTTCGGTTTGGACGGAATCGCCCGGTATGGAGCCTTCGGCGTCCTCTCCGTGGTCCTGATCAACCCGGGCGTCGGCCTCGCCGACTCCAGGGAGCGAGGCTGGCTGCGGGTCAAGAGGGCCGACGGAACGCCGCTGGGCGTGACGCTCTCCGCCAAGGTCACCGCCGCCCTTCCGTACGCGGTCGTCACCCTGGGTGGGATTGCCTTGGTTGCCCGCCTCTCGGCCGGACCGCTGGACGCGATTCAGGCGCTGCGCGTGATCGCCGTGCTGGTGCTCGGATCGCTGCCCTTCACCCTCATCTCCCTGGCGGTGGGGGCCAGGTTCAGCACCAACGCCGCAACGGCCGTGCTGAACGCCGTGCTCATCCCGTCGGTGATCCTTTCGGGCCTCTGGTTCCCGCTGGAAATGCTCCCGGAATGGCTCGGGAGCATCGCGGTGTACCTCCCGCCCTACCACCTGGCACAGCTGGCGCTGGCACAGGTCGAGGGAGGAGCCGTGTGGGGCCACGTCGCCTATCTCGCCGGGACTGCGGTCGTGGGCGCGATCGCAGCGGCGTTGGCGTACCGTTCCTCGGAAGTGTGAGCGAAACGGCGGACAGGCTCGAGAACTCGGAGCGCCTCGACACGAGGCGCTCCGGTTTCTCGCGTTGGGCCCCTCTGATCTTCTTCGCCTTTGTCCTCATCGGGCCGATCTTCTCCCCCGATTCCGACGCCGTCGATTGGGGGTTTGCCGTTGGCGTGGTCGCCGTGTCTCTTCCCGTCTTCGTCCTCTCCGAGATACGAGGGTGGTCCATCGGCGGCGCAGTCATCCTGATGCTTCTGGCGCTGGCCACAGCTCCTCTGGGTTCGACGGCGATCATGGCGCTGCCCATCTACGCCGC
>CAYLYQ010000015.1:0-11596 GCA_964388105.1 uncultured Acidimicrobiaceae bacterium | reverse complement strand
TGGCCACAGCTCCTCTGGGTTCGACGGCGATCATGGCGCTGCCCATCTACGCCGCGGCTCTCCTGGCGGAATCGGCGACCGAGGAGACGCTTCGGATCCGTCTGGCGGTGGTCACCGCCCTCACTCTCACCGGCTTGTTCTTGAGCACGATCCCCTGGCCGTTCCGAATCTTCATCCTCATCCCGGCGATCATGATCTGGGTCATCGGCACTGCGGTCTTCCACGACGTGTCACGAGACCATCGTGCATCCGCCCTCCAGGCCGAGAATCGTCGGATCGCCCATCTCGCCACCATCGCCGAACGGGAGCGAATTGCCCGCGATGTCCACGACATCGCCGGCCAAGCCCTCACCGCCATCATCGTTCGCAGCCAGCTCGTCCAGCGACTCGTCTCTTCGGACCAGGGTCGCGCCGCCGAGGAAGCCGATGAGGTGGAACGCACCGCCCGTGATGCGCTGTCTTCGATCAGGGCCAGCGTGGCCGGCTGGCATCAGGCATCGTTGCGCGACGAGCTCGCCGTGGGCCGGGATGCGCTTGCAGCCGGAGGCATAGAGTTGAGGATGGAAGGTGATTTCGATGTCGATCTGGCGCCTTCGGTCGAGAACGTCCTGGCGCTGGGCCTTCGAGAGGCGGTCACCAACGTTCTCCGTCATGCCAACGCCTCCACGGTGGAGGCCCGCATCGAGAGCGAGGACGGTGGGGTCTCCCTGGCCGTTCTCGACGACGGGGTGGGACCCACCAAGGGAGCCGGCTCGGGGCTCCAGGGGATGCGCGACCGCGTGTACGCCGCCGGGGGAACCGTCTCGTTCGGGCCGGGGGCTCACGGTGGGGCCGTCCTGAGGATCGACATGCCGTTCGGAGGAAGCTCATCGTGATCCGGGTCGTCCTCGTCGAGGACCAAGCCATGGTGCGGGGGGCCTTCGCCGGCCTCCTCGGGCTCGAGCCGGACATCGAGGTCGTCGCCGTCGCCGAGGACGGCGAGACGGGCTTGTCGGCGGTCGCGGATCATCGACCGGACATCGTCCTCACGGACATCGAGATGCCCAGGATGACCGGACTGGAGCTGGCGTCTCACCTCAAAGACGATCCGCAGGTCCGGGTCGTCATCGTGACCACGTTCGCCCGAAGCGGGTATCTGCGCCGGGCACTCGACGCCGGGGTCGCCGGATACGTCCTCAAAGACTCACCGATCGAGTACCTGGCCGACACGCTGCGGCGCGTGGCGAGCGGCCAGCGGGTCATCGCCCCGGAACTGGCTGTGTCGGCATGGGGCGGCCAGGACCCCCTCACCGACCGGGAGCGGGAGGTCCTCCGGGAGGTCGGAGAGGGGCTCCCCAACGCCGAGATCGCAGAACGGCTCCACCTCGCCGAAGGGACCGTCCGCAACTACCTGTCGTCGGCAATCGTCAAGCTCGGGGCCCGCAACCGCACCGAGGCGTTCGCCAAGGCCCAGGAGATGGGATACCTCTAACGAAGCCGGACCGCTTACGCGACGAGCCGTCGTTTATCGTGGCAAGCAGTGGTTTCCGTCGTTCTGGCCGAGGACGCCTACATCGTCCGGGAGGGGATCAAGCTCCTACTCGAGGAAGCCGGGTATGTCCTCAGCGCTGCGGTGGAGAACTACGACGAGTTGATGGAGGCGGTCCAGGATCACGCGCCGGATGTCGTCGTGACCGACATCCGCATGCCTCCCACCAGAACCGACGAAGGAGTTCGGGCGGCTCGGGAGATTCGGCGGCTGTACCCCGGTGTGGGCGTTGTCGTGCTTTCCCAATACGTCGAACCCGACTACGCCCTCGCCCTGTTCGCCGAGGGGTCAGAAGGCTTGGCCTATCTGCTCAAGGAGAGAGTTGGAGATCTGGCCCACTTCGAGCACGCCATCGACGAAGTGCGAAAGGGGGGGTCGGTGGTCGATCCCAAGGTCGTCGATGCCCTGGTGGAGGCCCGCACCAGACCCCGTTCGAAGCTGACGCGGTTGACCGAGAGAGAACTGGAAGTGCTCGGTGAAGTCGCCTCCGGCAAGAGCAACTCGGCCATCGCCGAGTCGCTGTTCCTCTCGGAACGCGCCATCGAAAAGCACATCAACTCGATCTTCACCAAGCTCGATCTCCTGCCCGAGCGGGAGACGAACCGCCGGGTCGCCGCAGTGCTGTTGTTCCTCGCCGATGGTTGAGTGTGGCTGTCCACACCTCCGGGGTCATGCTCGCCGTCTTGCGCGTGGAGCGTCCCGTGCGATTGTGATGGTGTGAGTCTGATGACCGACCCAGTCCGGGTTCTCATCGTCGACGATCAGGAGGCGTTTCGCTCCGCAGCCAGGTTCGTCGTCGAGCTGACCGACGGGTTCTCCGTGGTCGGTGAGGCGGGTTCGGGTGAGGATGGAGTCTCGCTCGCCGAGGAGTTGACACCCGACCTGGTCCTCATGGACATGAACCTTCCCGGCATCGACGGCCCCGAGGCAACGAGGCGGATTCTCCTCTCGCGACCCGAGACGATGGTGATCGGTCTCTCCACCTACGACGAGTACCGCGACCGAGCGATCGAAGCCGGAGCCGTCGTCTTCGTGTCCAAGTCGGAGTTCGGACCCGAGTCGCTCATCTCCGCCTGGTCCTCGTAGAGGGGCACCTCTCCCTCGATGCGGGTCGGTCGGCCAGGAGCCGATTGGATGGTCAGGCGACCGCCCACCGCCTCCAGTCGGTCTCGGAGGTTTTCCAGGCCCGAGCCCTTTGCCACCTTGTTCTGATCGAATCCCGGCCCGGAATCGACAACCGAGAATCGCAAGACGCCGTCGCCGTCGCCAAGCCCGACGTGAATCGGCGGCGTTGCGTGCTTGACCGCATTGGTGATCGCCTCGGAGATGTCGAAGTAGACCGCGGCCTCGATATCCGGCGGATATCGACCCACCCCGTTTCGCGTCACCTCCACCGGCACGGGGGCGCCGGCGGCAAGCGCAGAGACGGCCGCACCCAACCCATCGCTCTCGAGAACCGGTGGATAAATGCCCCTGGCCAGGTTTCGAATTTCGCCGAGGGCTGCCTGGGCTTCGTCGACGAGCCCGGCGAGCAGGGATGCCAGTGAGTCGGCGCCCTGTTCGACCGCGGTCCTGTGGGCCAGCCCGATGTTGACCTTGAGCGCGAGAATCGCCTGTTGGGCGCCCTCATTCAGCTCTTGTTCCAGACGTTTTCTCTCCAGGTCTTCGGCCTCGACCAGCCTCCTCCTCGACAGCTCAATCTCGTCGGCGCGGGCCGCAAGCGAGTCGTTGAGCCTTCGGTAGCCGAGCAGGGCCCCAGCAGACCCGGCGACATCATCCATCAGGTCTCTTTCCCGGCCCGCCAGGGTGCTCCCTCTGGGTTTGACGACCTGGAGAGCCCCGATCACCCGCTCATCGTGGAGGACCGGGAAGACGTCCGGACTGTCCAGGTCGAGGCTCTCCGGAGCCGCAGCTTCGCCGGCCGCAGCCACCACTCGCATGCGACCGGGATCCCCCATCCACACGGTTGCCGCCTCTGCTCCGGTCCCCGCGACGACCAGTGACGCCACCCGAGAAAGGAGATCCTCGCCTTCACCTGCTCTCGTGAGGCGCTCGGTCAGGTCGGCGAGCACCTCGTACGGCGTGGCCCGGTGCCCGTAGGCGACCCGGTTCGCCCACTTCTGCGCCACGTGCCGGACCGGTTCGAAGGCAAGTGCCACCACCGCGGTTGCCACCACTGGCGTCCACCCGCCGCTCGCCCCGCCGATCGTGGACCCGAGCCCCACGACCAGGATTCCGTATGTGAGGGCGACGAACGCCACCAGGACTGCAAAGAGGACCGTGCGGTTGATGACGACGTCGACGTCGTACAGGCGGTACTTGCCGATCGCCACGGCGAATGATCCCACCAGGAGAACGAGCGCCGTGGCGAGGAGGGCCAGGGCCCACTCGATGTTGCCCGCGGTCTCGGCGATGATGGCAGCCACGAGCACGGGCGTGGCAGTGGCCGCGCCCCAGGCCACCCATCGGAGTCGCTGACGCTCCTCGCCCCGGCTCCGTCGATAGCGGGCGATCATTCCCGCGACACAGAACGGTATGAGCGCTCCCATGCCGAGGAAGCCCACCACGCTCATCATCCGGGTGAGCGAACCACCGTCGAAGGCGACCCTCTGGATCTCGCCGTATGTGGCCGTGCTCCACGGCCCGGCCTCGATGGCGAATCCGAGGATCGCGGTCGCCCAGAGGAGGATCACCGCCAACCCGACCCACTTCCACCGGGCCGATGGCAGGTTTCCGTCGGGCAGCAAGAGCACCACCAAAGACGGCACGAGGAGAATCGACACCCACACTGAGTTGAAGACGACACCGATGATCACGAGCCCGCCGGGGAGGTCAGCCGGCACCGCATCCCAGACCGCACCCTGGTGCCCGAGCCCCGAGAGGAAGTGGTAGAACGCCGCCGTCGCCAGGACAGCCACCCCGGTGGAAACGCTGGCGACTGCCGAGGTCCAGACCGCGAAGTTGCGGGGCTCGGAGGGGACGACCATCCAGACCATGGCACCGAAACCGACGGCGACCACCGCGTTCTGGATCAGGTAGTCGTTCCACAGCGCTTCGGGACGGCCCTGAAGGACGATCCAGGCGCACCCGATCACGGCCGATGTCACGGCGATCCCGGCTGCGATCCGTCCCACGACGATCCGGGAGCTCATGCACCCACCTCTGCCATCGTCAGCAGAGCCGCCTCGATGCGTGTGCCCTCTCCGGACTTGACGTCGAGATGCCCTCCGGCCGCTTCGACTCGATCCTGGATCCCGATGTAGTCCTGTTCCCGGGCGGGTCGACCGTCGTCCGTGACCGAGAAGCGGAGAGCTCCGGGAGTCTCGCTGAGGACCACTTCGGCGTTGGTAGCGCCTCTCGAGACGGAGCCCTGGATTGCGAGGACCACACAGAAGTAGGTGGTCGTCTCGACGAGGCGGGCGTACCGACCGATGCCGTTGCCGTCGAGGCTCACCGGAATGTCCGCGGAGCGGCTGTGCGCCCCCAGTGCGGCCACGAGGCCCTCGGCTTCGAGTAGGGGGGGATAGACGCCCCGGGCGAACTCTCTCACCGAGTCGATGACGGTGTCGGCCTGATCTCTGAGGACCGCCAGTCTGGCGGCCATATCCTCGTTCTCGCCCTTGGAGGCGAGGGAACCGGCCATCCCCAGCTTGATCTTCAGTGCGACGAGCCGCTGCTGTGCCCCATCGTGGAGGTTTCTCTCCAGCTGCCGGCGCGTGGCGTCCTGGACCGCAACGATCCGGCCCCGCGATTCTCTGAGCTGATCGACGGTTTCCATGAGCTCTGAGGTCAAGGCCTGATTTCGCAGTGCCAGGCCGAGACCCGACGAGACCTGGTGGAGCAGCCGCTCGTCGCTCGGCAGCGGGGCCTGGCCCGGTGCCGGCGTCAATGAGATCCAGCCGAGCTCTTCGTCACCATGCCGAATCGGGGCCCGTATCTCTTGTCTGTCATCGGTGGACTCCGGGCCCCAGTGGGCGAGAAGGGTCGGCTCCCGCTCCGCGAAGGCCCAGATGCCCGCGCTCTGCGCCGTCGTGCCTTCGGCAAGTGACCGGGCCACCTCTGTGAGGACAGTCGGGTCGACCGCAGCCACGCTCTGGGAGAAGCTGGACAAGACCTCGTATGGAGTGAAGCTCCGCCCGAAGACCACCCGGTTGGCCCACCGCTCCAGGAGACGGCGGGCGGGCTGAAACGCCAGGGGAATGACCACCAGGGCCACGAGGCCTAGAACGGTGTTCGGCTCCCCTCCGCTTTGGTGGAGGCCGAGGACGGAGCCAATCCCGACCACGATGCCGACGTACAGACCGGTGATCAGGACTGCCAGCGCCCCGTACACCAAGGTCTTCGAGATGACGACGTCGATGTCGTACAACCGGTACCGGAGGATGGCGACGGCGATGCTGGCCGGGATCATCAGCCAGAGCACCTGGTCGATGATCCAGCTCCCCGCCATGTCAGGGTTGCCGAGGAGATCGCTCCACACGAAGTCGATCAGGACCGAGCCGATCAAGAAGAGACCGATGCTGAACGCAACCCATTTGATCTGATGGCGCTCGGTCGAGCCGGATCGGCGATACCTGACCACCAGCGAAGCCAGGGCCAGCAATGCGCCGCACAGGAGCAGCAGGAAGAAGGCGGCGCCGATGGCGGATTCCTCAGGATTCTGGACACCTCCGATACCTAACGGATTGGCGACGGTCGAAATGCAGACATCGTCCTCGTCCCAGTCGGTGCAGAAACTCTCCTGGATCATCCAGGCCACTCCGATCACAGCGATGGACAGTCCCGGCACCCAGGCGACCGGCCGCCATCGCCGTGTGGGCAACGTGCCCGTAGGGAATAGCAGCGGGATCATGACCAGCATGATGAAGAGAAGCCCGTACCAGGCTGGACCGCTGGCCACGGCGAGGACCGCCTGCCACCATTCGAGTGACTCCAGCCCGGGCGCCAGGGCGCGAGCAGTCATCCCCGCTATTCCGCCGGCGAGTGCTGCCGCTGCCAGCAGCCACGAGATCGGATGATCCGGGCGCTTGGCAACCAGGTACCCGGCGATCAAGGCCACCAGCGCCACGGCAACGAAGATGCCGGGCTCGTTGTCTGAATGGTCGCCGGGGACGAACCACGGCGCTACGAGCATCGTCAGGACGACGCCGAATACGACCGTTCCGAGCAGGGGGCGGGTTCTTCCTTCGGTGGCCGACGCGGAGGCGCCCTCACCGCTCATCGGGCCCTCGGGGGCATCCGATAGGCGCCGACCGGGGCCGAGCGTCCCTTCACCGGCTCCGGGTCCAGATAGTCGGCGTCGTGCTTGTCCTGCAGGGCCATCCAGGTCGGCTCGCTGAGAACCGTTTCACCCGGCTCGGCCCATTGCTGAAGCCGCTGGGTCAGGTTCACGGTGTCCCCGACGATCGTGTACTCCAGCCGCTCTTCGGAACCAAGAAGAGCCGCGGCTACGGGTCCGGTTGACAGGCCGACTCCAAGACCGAAGGGAGCGAGTTGATGGGAGACCCAATCGTCGTTCAATGCTGCCTGGGCCTGATGCATCGCCAGCGCGGCCTTGAGGGCGCACGAAGCGTGGTCGGACAAGGGCTCCGGGGCACCGAAGACCGCCATCACCGCGTCGCCGACGAACTGCATCACGGTGCCTCCGTTGTCGAGGATGGCCCGGTTCATCTCGGCGCGGTGGCGGTTGAGCTGGGTCGCCAGTGCCGACGGGTCGGTCTTCTCCGCGATCGTCGTGTAGCCCCGGATGTCCGACATGAGGACGGTGACGACCAATTCCTCCGTCTCACCTACTCGGCGACCCTCCCTGCGCAGCTTCTCCGCCAGCCCTCCGGGTAGGAAGCGTGACAGCTGCTCGCCCTGTTCTTCGCGCAGCGCGATCGCACGCTGCAATGTCTTGAGGCGGTCGATCGCACCGCTCCGACCCTCGGAGATCCCCTCTGCGAGCTTGACCCACAGCTTCTCGATGCGGGCGTCGATGTCGGCCGGGGTGGTGCCCAGGGACACCGCAATCGCCTTGATCGGGGTGCCTTCGGCGATGTGATTCACCAGTAGCTCGTCATCGGGGCCAAGCAGCCCGTCCGACGAGATCGGTCTGGTGAGGGTCTCCACGATCCTGGGATCGAGCATGGAACCGCCTGTGGCCACCTCGCGGATGGCTCTCACGAGCTGGTCTCCCTCGGCGACCCGGTCTTTGAGGAGATAGGCGTACCCCGCGGCGCCTTCAGACAGAAGAGTGATTGCGTACTCCGGGTCGTCGTATTGAGAGAGGATCACGATCCCCGTCCCCGGGTGCAGCTTTCGCACCACCTTGGCTGCTTCGATGCCCTCCTTCTGAAAAGAAGGCGGCATCCGGATGTCGGTGACCAAGACCTGGGGGGCCAACCCCTCGGCGGAGGCGACCAGCTCGTCATAGTCGGCGGCCACGCCCACGACCTCGACGTCGTCGCTCAAGTCGATGAGCGCCTTTACCCCTTCCCGGATCAGGAGGTTGTCGTCGGCGAGCAGGACGGTGATGGCCACGTCTACGCGCCAGGCTTGACCGTCATCAGGAAGACAAAGACCATCAGCAGTGCGACATCGAGCGAGGCCCACCTGATGTACTTCGCCATCATCCGGCCGAATGCCGGAGTTGAGCTCTCGCCGGCTGCGTGGGACGCCTCGAGCTTTTTCTCCATTCCGGTGATGACGCCGCCACCGACGACCGCCGTCACGAGAAAGAGGGCAAGGGCGGCTGCGACCCAGAAGTCGGAGAATCGCCATGAGTCGTTGGTGAGCACCATGGCGATCCCGGTGGCGAGCACGATGAGTGGACCAGGGATGTATATGGCCTTGTCCGCCCAACCGAGCCGTTCGCGGACTTCCGCGGCGGCCGCCGGTCCGTGGCGTCTCAAGGTCGACTGCAGGACTCCGAGGGTGAGGATTGCGGTGCCCACCCAGGTGGCGCCGGCTAACACGTGGAGAAAGAGAGCGGTCTTGTACATGGGGGCAAAAGTACGGGATCGGCCACTCCCGCGCCGGAGTGCCAGCCAGGTTTGGGATGTGCGGAAAACCACACCGGGCATTTCGGGGTGCCTCCAGGGCAGATCGAACGAACTGACGGCATCGTCCCTATCGAAAGGAGCGACATGCGCCAACAGTCTTCAGTGACCACCATCTCGTGGATCCCTTCCGAGGCGATGACAGGCCCCATGCGGATTCCCATGGATCTCGGGATCGGGCATTACGACGATCCCCCGCCGGACAGCGTTGCCCGCGGGGATCTGGGTTCGTTGTGTGCGGCTGACCGCTTTCGGTTCGCCAACCACCTCTCCGCCTGGATCGAAGTCGACGATGGGCAGATCGTCGACGCCGGATACGACGGGGAGGCTCTGGTGGGGGCCACCACGGCGCGCCTGGGCAGGTCTCTGACCATCCCGGGTGTCTCGTTCCCGGTGCTCCAAGCCGCACCGGTCATAGAGGGGGCCTCAGCGAGCTTCACGCAGACCGCCGGCGGCAGGACGGGGGCACCGCTGCCGAGGCGAATCGATCGACCCCCGTTCGTCCGCATCACGGCTCCGACCGCGTGGACGACGCTTTCGCTCACTCTGCACGCATCGGGCCATGCCGACTTCCGGCTCGTCGGAGCCTCGCCGTTCCCCAGGCATTGGGTTTACGGACCGGACGGGAGCCTCGCCGCCAAGAGCGGCGTGATCGACTTCGCCGAGTGGACGAAGCGACACGACCACGACCGCACTCCGTGGCACGACTACGAGCGTGCGGCGCTCATGGCCGATGTCGAGTCGCAGGTCGAACGCGATCTCTCTCGGACTGTGATGACTTCGGAGCCCAAACTGGAAAGACTCGAGGAAGGGAGTGTCCTCATCGAACAGGGAGCACCAGGTGGGGCCATCTATCTGATCCTCGACGGGATGCTCCGGGTCGATGTCGCCGGCGAGCCGGTCGCCGAGCTGGGCCCTGGTGCCATCGTCGGCGAGCGCGCTGTGATCGAAACCGGCTATGCCACCGCCACCGTCACCGCCCTGACGCCGGTACGTGTCGCCAAGATCCCGGCTGACACTGTCGATCGGGCCGAACTGGAAGAGGTGGCTCGTGGGCATCGCCGGGAGGAACCCTCAACGACGCCCGCCCCAGGGGAAGGGCTGGGGTAGCTCGAGCCCGTTGGAGTCGTGTGGAGACCGTATGGCAGGCCAGGTTTCACGACATGAGTAGTTGCCTACTCATTCCCATCCGAGTCGGCCAAGTTCGCGGCGTCGACACCAATCACGTAGGTGCACGACACGGTGACCTTGCCGAAGGCCTTCTCGCCTGTCCAGTTTTCGGTCGACTCACCGGCCCACTCGGCGGTGAGTGTGAAAGGTACGACCGCAACGCCATTGAACGTTGGGAGGTTGTCCCACAGAGAACCCTGAGGGGGCTTCACACCGTAACGGAGAAACTGATCGCCGCCCCAATCGGCCACTCCTGGCCACTCCCGCGACTCCCGTCGCCGCCAACCGAGTAGCCGCCGGTGACGATCCCGGCGCCACCGTCGCCAGCGATACTCAGGTATTCGTATCGACCAAGACGGAATGACGCCTGGAACACCGTTTCGCGGATGCCCGGAAGATGAGCCGCCTTTACGTCCTCACGGCTTTGGAAGCTCTCGACCAACTCCAAGAGGGTCGGAAGCCAGCTTTGGGCGAAAAAGCACCCTCCCTCCAACGCGCTTCTCTGGCCGGGACTAGGGGAGAGCCCCCCGCACTCGATGGCCATGTAACTTGCGCCGGGGCCGAGCCCACTCACCTCACCCACCGCGTATAGCGGCCGGATCTGCCCGACCTCGATGGTGGCAAAAAGGTCAAAGCAGCGCTCCAGGGAACTGTCGTTAGGCGGCTGGCTCGTCGTGGTCTGTTCGTCAGGACCACTTGGAGACGTGGTCTCTCGGCCAGGCCTGCTTGTTGACGTGGTCTCCCTGTTCCCCAAGGGGTTCGGTCGATCTCCGGCGGGGGGTCCGACGGCCGTCTCGGGAGCTTCGTCTGGTAGCAGCATGACTCCGGTGACGACGCCGGCAATCACAGTTGCGAGCAACAGTCCGAGTACAAACTCGGGGCCGCATCATCGGGTCTGCGCGGCCCCGAACTCGTCAGCCACAGGTCACCTCGAAGGTGGCTTCTGCCACCAAGAAGTCCTCCGCGTTGGCGGCGGAGTACGCGAACCAGGTCTCACGGTCGAAGAACGTGGCGCTGCCGGTCACGCGGTTGCCATCGATGGTGTATTCGTCGATCTGGCTCGTACCGGGCTCGAGGTTGCTCAATTCGATCTCCTCCGGATCGGCGATCCAGATCTGATCGCGAGCTGGAAGCGTCAGCTGTGCCATCGGTACCTGGCCAACCGAGGCTGAGTCGGTTCCCTCCCCGAGGACGATGAGACTGAATCCGCCCCCATTGGGAACCTCCTCCCCTTGTTCATCCACCTCCCCGAGGATCACCCAGAAGACGCCGAACAGGTCGGGGTCACAGCGAAGGGCCGGAAAGCTGGTCTCGCCGAAGCGGATGGTCTCGCCTTCGAGAGTCACGGTCGCGGTGCCCAACCCGCTCGCTCCGTCCTGCCCTTCCGGTAAGGGGTGACCACTGTGACCCTCTCGGCACCGAGGCGGCGACAGGCGTCCACCAGCATCAAGAGCTCGACCACGTGATCGTTCACCGGTGGCCCGGTGGGCTGGATGATGTACACATCTCCGCTCTGGAGGGGGCCCACCTCCACCTGGATCTCACCGTCAGGAAACCGCTCCACCCGGCAGGCGATGGACTCGACGCCGAGAATCTCGCCAACGGCGCGACCGAGCCCGGGGTGAGCCGATCCCGACACCAGAGAAGGGGGCATCATTCACTCCTTCCTGTGGCAGCAGCCCTCATGGAGGGAACGAGTCGCAGGGCCTCGCCGGTCATGGTCGGGAGCGCCCGATGCCCGCTTGCTGGAACTGGGCGGTGAACCACTCTCTCGCCAGGGCGGCCACCTGATCGAGAGCGCCCGGCTCCTCGAAGAGGTGGGTGGCCCCAGGGACGATCTCGAGGCTGGTCTCGCACT
>CAYLYQ010000014.1:9954-44874 GCA_964388105.1 uncultured Acidimicrobiaceae bacterium | reverse complement strand
TTGCGAACGAGGTGCTCTGCCAGGCTGAGCTACAGCCCCTTGCGGGAAGGTGATTTTACCCGGGAGGAAAGGTCAGTTGGCGATGACCTTGATCTGCGGCTCTTCCCACTCGGTCGGCCTTTCGGCCACGTGGGTCACCTTGAGTCGCTGGTTTCGGCGTTGCCTCATCTGAGCCAGCATCATCAGGTAGGCGACGGTGAGCGTCCCGAAGAGGGAGGCGCCGAGCAGCCACGGCAGCGACTGGAATCGCCATGCGGCGAACAGGGCGCCCGCGGTGAGCGCGAAGAGGGCGGTCAGGGTGCGGCGGCGGCGTTGCCGAATCACCTCACGCTGGCTGGCCGCCAGTTCGGAAACCGACTGCTTCTGGACGTTGGCCATGGAGTGGGTCCAGCGGTCGAAGTCCTCGGTCGACGACATGGGGGTGCTGCGGCGGTCGCCGAAGACCACCGGGAGCAGGTAAACGCTCCAGATACCGGCGATGACCAGGAGGCCGACTATGACGCTGGTAACCATGTGGTCTCTATTCCGTCCTGTACGCGGCGGAGGGTAGCCATCACGACCCCTCCGGATCAACGACCCTCGACCAATCTCCCGATCGTCCGCCCGATTTGGAGACGAGGCCCACGGCCTCGATCGTCACTCCCCGCTCCACACCCTTCACCATGTCGTACACGGTGAGCGCAGCCACCGATGCGGCGGTCAACGCCTCCATCTCAACTCCAGTTGGACCGGTCGTGGCCACCGTAGCGGTGATCCGCAAACCACGCCCAACCGGCTCGAGGTCAACGGAAGCGGAGTCGATGGCGAGCGGATGACACAACGGAATTAGATCGGCCGTTCTCTTGGCGGCCTGAATCCCGGCCACTCGAGCGACCGCGACGACCTCTCCCTTGGGAAGATCGCCGGCAAAGACCCGATCGAGGAGCTCAGGGGACATGGCGACATAAGCCTCGGCGACGGCGACGCGGCGCGTCGAATCCTTGCCGCCGACGTCGACCATCCGGGCCGCGCCACTCTCGTCAAGATGGGTCAAGTCACCCATCCCCCACTCCTCTGTTCTCCACGCTCCCGAAGAGCTCCAGTGTCAGGCTCTCACCTGGTGCGACCGTGTCAACCCCCACGGGCAGAACGGCGAAACAGTCGGCGCTCGCCAGGCCCGAAAGAACATTGGAGGCCTGACCACCGGTCGGAACCACGACCGGGCCGCCATGATCGGTGATCCGCGCTCTCAGGAACGCCTCTTTGGCTGGATCGCTGGTGAAGAGCTCTCCGGCGATGCCCTGGACGCGGGGCCTGAGAAGGGCCCGCGCTCCCTGCATTGCCAGCAGGGCGGGTCGGGCGAACTGCTCGAAAGAGACGAGGACGGAAACCGGGTTGCCCGGCAGGCCGAAGTAGGGACGGCCGCCCACGATGCCGAAACCGAGTGGCTTGCCCGGGTTCATCGCCAAGGAGAGGAACTCGACCCCGGTGCCAGAGAGCACCGACTTGACCACGTCGTAATCACCCATGGATACCCCGCCGCTGGACACCACCGCGTCGGCCTCGACAACGGCCCGGCCGATCACCGCCTCGAGGGCAGCCTCCTCGTCGGGGACGCTTCCGAAGTCGAGCACCTCACAGCCGGCATCTTCGAGCAGGGCCGCCAGCATCGGCCGGTTGGAGTCTCTGATGGCGCCGGGCTCGAGCTGGTCTGTGCCCGCCGGGCGAAGCTCGTCTCCGGTCGACAGCACGGCCACCTTGGGGCGGCGGGTGACCGCCACCTCGGTGACTCCGAGAGCGGCCAGCATTCCGACATGCGCCGGCCCCAGCCGGGTTCCGGCGGGCAGAACCTCGTCGCCGACCGTCACGTCGCCGCCCCGAGGTCGCACATAGGTGCCTTCCTCCACGGCCGTCTCGATCCGCACCTTGTCGCCGTCAGCGGTCGTTTCCTCGACGCGAACGACGGTGTCGGCGCCGGCAGGCATCGGTGCTCCGGTCATGATCTTCAACGCCTGGCCCGGGCCTACGGACGCCGCGGCCACTTCCCCTGCCTGCACGCCGCCGATGACCTCGAGGACCGCTCCTGCCTCCGATACGTCGGAGGCGCGAACGGCGTAGCCGTCCATCCCGGAATTGGCCCATCCGGGAACATCCTCGGGAGCTGTTACCGGCTCGGCGAGCACCCTGCCGACCAGTTCGGAGAGCATCGCCCTCTCGACTGGAAGGCGCCGGATCGTGGCCAGGATCCGCTCACGGACCTCTGCGACCGGGATCAGTTCAGCCGGCATCGTCGATGAGGCCCCCGAACCTGGCACGGCCGAGGACGATCGAGGCATGAAGCAGTCCCTCCGGCGTGCCGGTATCCAGGAGATCGCTTGGGGCCACCCAGCCGCGGAGACGCCCGGCGCGGCCGAGTGCGTCGATGGCGTCGGTGAGCTGGATCTCTCCCCCGACGCCGGGGGCGGCGTTCTCCAGAAAGTCGAACACCTCGGGTGTGAACAGGTACCGGCCGACGAGGCCCAGCCGTGAGGGGGCCTTCTCGATTCCCGGCTTCTCCACGGCCCCTGTGAGATCCAGGTAACCGTCCACGGGGTCGGCCGCCGGTGCGACCACGCCGTACTTGGAGAGCATGTCGTCGTCGAGTGGGCGCAGGCACATCACGGAAACCTCGCCACCGTCACTGCCCGCGGCCAGGGCTGGCAACACGTCTCCTCCGGGCCGGACGATGTTGTCGGACAGGAGACAGAAGAACGGTCGCCCGGCGATCATGTGAGCGGCCTCGTTGACGGCGTGGCCGAGCCCCAGAGGCTCCTCTTGGACCACCGGCCGGACCTTCATGTCCTCGAGTCCCGGCAGCGGACCTTCCAAGGAGAAGTGCTGGGCGATGAGGTGCCCTGTGTCCAGATCGACAACCACCACCGCCTCCGTCGCCCCTGCCCGGGCGGCCTCCTCGACCGCGTACTGGATGGCCGGTCTGTCGATCACCGTCAACAGCGCCTTGGGGACGACCCTCGTGGCCGGGCGCATTCGCGTCCCCCTGCCGGCGGCCGGGATGACGGCCACCTCGATGGTCAAGTGGTCACCTTCTGCTCGGAGCCCCTGATCATCCGCCCGATGTTCGCCCGGTGGCGGAAGATGATCAAAGCGACGATGAGACTGAACCAGAGGAAGGCGAGGCCCCGGACTCCGAGGTACCAGGAGAGTGGGATCGTGATCAGCACCGCGGCCAGGGAGGCCACCGCGGCCACCTTGGTCACCTTGGCCAGGATTATCCACCCGATGAGGACTCCCAGACCGAGGAGCGGCAAAGTGAAGAAGAGCACCCCGAGACCCGTGGCCACTCCGCGTCCCCCCTTGAATCGGTGGAAGATCGGATAACAGTGCCCGATCACTGCGGCGAGTCCGGCGGCAAACGACCAATGGATCAGAGGGTCGGCGACACCGGCGCCCACCATCCCCATGAACGCCCCCATGAACCCCTTCAGGGTGTCCCCCACCAGCACCATCGCCGCCGGGCCCTTCCCCAGCGTGCGGAGCACGTTCGAAGTCCCCGGATTGCCCGATCCGACCTGGCGGATGTCGACGCCACGCATGCGACCGACGACGACGGCGAAGTCGAAGCTGCCGACGATGTAGGCACCGACGATGGCGAGGGCGATGTTCACGAGCCGATCTTACGGGAGGGAATGGAAGACACCCGTACCCGGTTCTAGAGTCGCAACCGCAACAGGTCCACACATGCCCACGTACGAGTACTCATGCAAGAAGTGCGGGGAGACCCTCGAGGTCTTCCAGCGATTCAGCGACAAGCCCTTGAAGAAGCACGCCCAATGCGGCGGTGAACTGAAGAAGGTGCTGCACGCACGGGGGATCGTGTTCAAGGGCTCCGGCTTCTACGCCACGGACAAACGAGCGACCACGGCGGCCAAGTCCTCTTCGACCGGCTCCGACGGCGTCAAGGACAAGCCGAAGAAGGCGAAGGAAACCCCCAAGCCCGACACGGCCACCACCGCCGCGGCGGACTGACGCCCGCACCCCTTCCCTTCGACCCCGCCCGCACGTAGCGTCCGAAACGTGTTGTGGTTGAGCACGCCCCCATGGGGACGGTGGCTCGTGGCCGCCACCCTCATCGGGCTCGCGGTCTGGTTCGAGGCCCGTCCTCAGCCGGCGCCTTCTTCGTCGGAGACCCCTGTCGTCGTCGAGCCCGCCGCGCGGTCCGCCCCGGCCGGGTGGTGGTCGTTCCCCGTCGAGTTGGCGGCCGGCACAGAGGCCGGCGACCGGGTCCTGGTGCTCATCGTGGCCACCGGTGAGGCAATCGAGGGCACCGTGGCCCGTGGCGCCGACGACGACCCGCTCGGCTCGGGGAGGGGGCTCGTGGCGGTTCCACCCGAGAGGGCGGCCGAGGCGGCAGCGGCCGCTGCGGCCGGGGGTGTGGTCGTCTTGGTCGCGACCGGCTGATCGGGATTCCAACGGATCACAACTAGCGTTCCGGCGTGCTCGCCGCCGCCATATGGGGCCTGGTTCAAGGCCTCACCGAATTCCTCCCGGTCTCGTCGTCGGGTCACCTGGTCATCGTCCCTGCGTTCCTGACACGCCTGGGGCTCGAGGTTCCCCAGCCCGGGCTGGAGGTGGCGGCGGTACTGCACCTGGGAACCCTCGTCTCGGTGCTGACCTACTTCCGTTCCGATGTGGCGAGCATGCTCCGCTTCCGGTCTGACCCGCGGGGCCGCCGACTTCTCGGTCTCGTGATCCTCGGCACCCTCCCGGCCTTGGTCGGGTTCTTCCTCGAGGAGCCCCTTGATCGCTTTCAGCAAACCGTGGCCAATGTCGGATGGGCGCTCATCGCAACCGGGGTCATCCTCCTCATCGGCCAGCGCTTCTCGAAAGGCACACGAACGCTGGACGAGGCAGAGCCGAGGGACGCCGTGGCCATCGGCCTCGCCCAGGCGTTTGCGCTGATCCCTGGTATCTCCCGTTCGGGCACGACGATCACCGCCGGCAACCTCCGGAGTCTGCAGCCCGCGGAGGCGGCCCGCTACTCGTTCCTTCTCGGGATCCCGACCATCGCCGGGGCCGGCCTCCTTCAGCTCCCGGACCTCGCCGGGGCCGGGCGGCTCGACGGCGCACTGGTGGTGGGCTTTCTCACGGCAGCGATCTCGGGGTACCTGGCCATCGCCATCCTGCTGGCGGCGATCCGGCGCGTTGGATTGTTCCCGTTCGCCATCTACGCCTTCCTCGTGGGCGCGCTCACGGTGGTGATCCTCTGATGCCCGACCGCAACGTCCTGCAGCAGCCGCTCCACCCGTGCGGCACCGATCCCCTCACGGGCTGGTTTCGCGACGGGGCGTGCCGGACAGGACCGGACGACCTCGGAAGTCACACGATCTGTGCGGTGATGACTCGGGAGTTCCTCGCCCACCAGAAGTCCATCGGCAACGACCTGACGACTCCGGCACCCCAGTACGCGTTCCCGGGGCTCGTCCCGGGCGACCGGTGGTGCGTGACCGCTCGCAACTGGCTGCGCGCACAGCAGGACGGAGCTGCCGCTCCGGTGGTCCTCGCGGCCACCCACGAAGCCGTGCTCGACATCGTCCCGTTGTCCGTGCTCACCGAGCACGCGGTCGACGTACCCGACACACCTGCGGGACTGGACTAGGTCAGAGGACGGCGGCGAGCCCGACGTGAACGCCGCCGGAAAGCGACCCGACCCGCCTGGCCGCGAGCACCGCACCCGCAGCGAACGAGTCGTAGCTAGTCGACATGTGCTCGATCGAGAAGAGCTCGCCATTGTTGGACATGGCGACTTCCTGGTGGGAGATCAGCCCCGGAAGGCGGACAGCGTGCACCCGCACGCCCTGCACGTCCGCCCCGCGCGCCCCCGGTACCAGTTCCTCGCCGTGGCGTGAGGAAGATCCGTCGCCCTCGGCGATCCCCATGGCCGTGGCCAGAGCAGTGCCCGACGGAGCGTCCGGCTTGGTCGAGTGATGACGCTCGATGACCTCCACCGCCTCGAAGTGCCGAGCCGCCTCGGCGGCGAACTTCATCATCAGCACGGCACCGATGGCGAAGTTGGGAACCACGAGGCAAGGCCGATCGGCTCCCCACATGGCGCGCAACGCGTCGAGACGCTCCGGCGTGAAGCCCGATGTGCCGACCACCGTCGCCGCGCCGAGGTCTCGCCATGCTTCGAGGTTGGAGAACACCACGTCGGGATGAGCGGTCTCGATGACCACGTCCGCCGCGATGGCCCTCGGATCGGCGCTGACCTCGATTCCGCCCATCAATTCACCCCCGCGGTTGGGGTTGTAGAGCCCGGCAAGCTCCAGGTCGTCGGCCGCATTCACTGCGGCCACGATCGGGGACGCGAGTTTCCCCCCGGCCCCGGACACCGCAACTCGAATCACTTGGAGGTTTCCTCGACGAGTGAATCGTCGAAGGCTTGGAGAGTGATCGCCACGTCCTCTTCGGTGTGAGCGGCGCAGACAAACCAAGGCTCCAAGGCGTCCGGGCAGGGCATGACGCCGCGCCGGATCATCCCGTAGACGACCGCCTCGTAGAGGGCAGCGTCGTGCCGGGGCGCATCGCGGACATCCCTCGGCTCTCCCGAACCGAGGAAGATCGAGAACATGGCGGGATGGCCCACCACCGAGCCTTCAACACCCCGATCAGACATAACGCCCTTGATCCCCTCCATCAGCGAGGTGCCCGTCTTCTCAACCTTTGCCAGGGGGTCGCCGGTCGACAGCTCCGTCACGGTGGCGTTGGCCGCCGCCGTGGAGACACCGTTGCCCGCATAGGTGCCGGCTTGGGAGATCCCTCCCTTCGCCCAAGCCTCGAGGACTTCGCCCCTGGCCGCTATGGCGGCCACGGGGAATCCGTTGCCCATGGCCTTGGCGAAAGTGGCGATGTCGGGAGTGACCCCGAAATGCTCCTGGGCCCCGCCCAGGGCGATCCGGAAGCCCGTCTTCACCTCGTCAAAGATCAGCACCGAGCCGTATTCGTCACAGAGGCGCCGGAGGCCCTCGAGGAATCCGGGCTGGGGCATGATCCCGAAAGCGTTGCCCATCATCGGCTCGACGATGACGGCGGCCACCCTCTCCCCCTGCGACCGGAATAGCCTCTCCACGGCCTCGAGGTCGTTGTAGGGGAGGGTCCGGATGTAGGAGCGGATCGCGCCCGGGATACCCGAGCTCGCCTGGATCGGGATCGGGTCGAACCTGGAGCCAAATCCTTCCGGGTTCTCTCCGGCGGTGGAGAACAGCACGTAGTCGTGGACCCCGTGGTACTGACCCTCGAACTTGACCACGACGTCGCGGCTGGTGAATGCACGAGCGATGCGAATCGAGTGCATCGTCGCCTCGGTGCCGGTGTTGGCGAACCTCATGCCTTCGGCCCATGGAATGGCCGACCGGACCACCTCGGCAGCCTCGACCTCACGGCGCTGGGTCATGGCGAAGGTCGTCCCGGACGACGCGGCCTCGGCGACCGCAGCCGCCACCTTGGGATGACCATGCCCCAGGATGACGGGGCCGAATCCGAGCTGGTAGTCGATGTACCGCTTCCCGTCCATGTCGAACACATGGCCGCCTTCGCCGCGGTCGATGACCATGGTGTCGTCGGGGCCCCAGTATCTGAACATGCTGGATACGCCGTTGACCAGGGCACCCTGGGCTCGGCGGAACGATTCGGCTGTGCGGTCTCCCTGGAGACTCATTGCCCTCCTTCGGCTCTGGCCCGGAGGATACCGGGCTAGTTTTGCCCCATGGCCAAAGACCTCGAGCTCTTCATCGCCGGCAAGTGGACCGCAGGGACCGGCAACGACCACTACGAAGTCCGCTCCCCCGTCACCGGCGAGCACATCTACAACGTCCCCAAGGCATCCGCGGCCGACGTCGATCGCGCTGTCGCCGCCGCCCGTGAGGCGACGGAGGAAATGCGCCACTGGACCGCGTTCGAGAGAGCGGACATGTGCCTGCGCATCTACGAGCTGTGGCAGACGCGGGTCGAGGAGGTGGCCCGCATCCTCACGCTCGAGCAGGGAAAGCCTTTCGAAGCCGAGGCCGTCGACGACATCGCCGAGTCGGGCGACTACTTCCACATAGCCGCCGAGGACGTCAAGCGCCTCGCCGGGGAAGTGCTCCCGACGACGGAACGCACCCGGCGGATGTTCACGGTGCACCGGCCGGTCGGGGTGTGGGCGGCCATCACCCCTTGGAACTTCCCCGTGATGATCCCCATGGAATACGTGGGGCCCGGTCTGGCCACAGGCAACGCTTTGATCGTCAAGCCACCGGAGTTCACCTCCTGGGCCCTGCTCGAGATGGCGAAGGTGTTCGAAGAGGCGGGAGTGCCGGCCGGCGCAGTGTCGATCATCCCGGGCGCCGGCGAGATCGGCGAGGCGCTGGTGACCCATCGGGGGGTCGACGCCGTCGGCTTCACCGGGTCGTCGGCCACCGGGGCACGGATCGTCTCCCAGATGGGCTTGAAGCGCTCGATCATGGAGATGTCCGGCAACGGCCCGACGATCGTCACCGCGGACGCCGACATCTCCAAGGCCGCGGAGGCGGCGGTCTACGGGGCGTATTACAACGCGGGCCAGGTCTGCGTTGCCACGGAGCGCCTCATCGTGCTGGACGAGGTCCATGACGAGTTCGTCGAAGCGGCGCTGAAAGCGGCTGAAGAGGTTCGCCTCGGCGACCCGTTCGACGGCGGCACCAACATGGGCCCGCTCAACAACGAGCCCACCGCGCAGAAGATGGACCGCCACATGGCGGACGCAGTGGAGCGCGGGGCCGAGGTCTTGGTCGGGGGCAAGCGCGCCTCCGGCTATCCGACCGACCTCTACTACGAGTTCACCATCCTCGATCGCGTGCCGGAGGAGTCGGCGGTCTCCCAAGAGGAGTCCTTCGGGCCGGTGCTCCCGATCCTCACCGCCCGCGACGACGAGGACGCCATCGGAGTCGCCAACAGGACGCGCCTCGGCCTCCAGGCGGCCGTGTTCACGAACGACCTCACCAAGGCGTTCTACTACGCGGACCGGATCCGGTCGGGCACGGTCATCGTCAACGACTCCACCGACACCTGGGAGACATTCCAGCCGTTCGGTGGAGCCGCGGGGACCGACACGGGCTGGGGTCGCCAGCGCATCCATGAGTTCTGTGACCTGCAGACCATCGTCTTCAGTCTCCGCGACGAGATCTGATCGACGTGTAGTTTCTGCCCCGACTCGTATCTGAGGAGAGACCCATGGCCAACATCGTGCGCGCCGCCCTCGTCCAGACCGCCTGGACCGGTGACAAGGAGTCGATGGTCGAGAAGAACGTCAAGTACGCCCGCGACGCCGCGGCGCAGGGCGCTCAGGTCCTCTGCTTCCAGGAGCTCTTCAACGCGCCCTACTTCTGCCAGGTTCAAGACGACGACCACAAGGACACCGCCGAGCCGGTGCCCGACGGTCCGACCACCCAGCGCATGATCGAGCTGGCCAAGGAGACCGGCATGGTCCTCATCGTTCCCATCTACGAGAAGCACGACGACGGGTTCCTCTACAACACGGCCGCAGTCATCGACGCCGACGGCACCTACCTGGGCAAGTACCGCAAGACCCATCTTCCCCACGTCAACGGGTTCTGGGAGAAGTTCTACTTCCGACCCGGGAACACGGGCTATCCGGTCTTCGACACCGCCGTCGGGAGGATCGGCGTCTACATCTGTTACGACCGCCACTTCCCAGAAGGCTGGAGGGCCCTGGGCCTCGCGGGCGCCAAGATCGTTTTCAACCCGTCGGCGACGAGCCGCGGCCTCTCGATGTACCTCTGGAACCTGGAGCAGCCGGCCGCCGCCGTGGCCAACGAGTACTACATCGGGGCGATCAACCGGGTGGGCAAGGAGGAGTACGGCGACAACGACTTCTACGGCTCGTCCTACTTCGTCGACCCGCGCGGCCAGATGGTGGGAGACCCCGCGTCCGACACCGACGAAGAGGTCATCGTGCGCGACCTCGACATGGACAAGATCGACGAAGTCCGAAAAGTCTGGGCCTTCTATCGAGACCGCAGGCCCGACGCGTACGGCGCGCTGGTCGAGCCCTGAGGAGGGCCCCATGGCAAAGACACTGATCACGGGCGGGACGGTCGTCACAGCCGTCGAGCAGATGGACGCCGACGTCCTCATCGAGGATGGGAAGGTCACGGCACTTCTCGCCCGGGGCCACGGGATCGAGGCCGACGAGGTCATCGACGCCTCGGGCAAGCTGGTCATCCCGGGCGGGATCGATGCGCACACGCACATGGAGCTCCCGTTCGGGGGCACATCGGCAGCCGACACCTTCGAGACCGGCACTCGCGCAGCAGCCTTCGGTGGCACCACCACGATCATCGACTTCGCCGTTCAGGTGAAGGGCGAGTCGGCGATGGCAGGCTGGGAGAAGTGGATGGAGAAGGCCGCCGGCAACTGCGCCATCGACTACGGGTTCCACATGATCACCGGCGACATCAACGACCAGACCCTGAAGGAGATGGAACTGCTGGTCGACGAGGGGGTCACCTCGTTCAAGATGTTCATGGCCTACCCCGGGGTCTTCTACTCGGACGACGGGGACATCCTGCGGGCGATGCAGAAGGCGGCCGAGGACGGCACCACGATCAGCATGCACGCCGAGAACGGCATCGCCATCGATGTGCTCGCCTCCCAGGCTCTCGACCGCGGGGAGACGGACCCGATCAACCACGGCCTCGTCCGCCGGTCGATCCTCGAGGGCGAGGCCGCCCACCGGGCCATCCGGCTCGCCGAGGTGACCGGAGCCCAGCTGTACATCGTCCACCTCACGGCGAAGGAGGCACTCGACGAGGTGATCGCCGCGAGGGATCGGGGGATGCCGGTCTTCGCCGAGACCTGCCCGCAATACCTCCTCCTCGACCTCGACGACCTGGGCGACGGGTTCGAGGGCGCTAAATACGTGTGCTCACCGCCCCTGCGGGATCGGGCGGCCGGCCATCAGGAGCGCCTCTGGCAGGGCCTTCGCACGAACGACCTGCAGATCGTCTCCACCGACCACTGCCCGTTCTGCATGGGAGACCACCCCATGTTCGGGACCCAGAAGCAGTTGGGCCAGGGCGACTTCACGAAGATCCCCAACGGCATGCCCGGGGTCGAGGACCGAATGGAGTTGATCTACACGCACGGCGTGGCAAAGGGGAGGATCAGCCTCAACCGGTTCGTGGAGATCACTTCCACTGCGCCCGCGAAGATGTTCGGTCTGTACCCGAGAAAGGGGACCATCGCGGTGGGCTCGGACGCCGACATCGTGATCCTCGACCCGGATGCGACCCGGACCATCTCGGCGGAGTCCCACCACATGTGGGTCGACTACTCGGCGTACGAGGGCTGGGAGGTCACCGGCGTCGTGCAGAAGGTCTTCTCCAAGGGGCGGCTTATCGTGTCCGACGGGCAATACTCGGGCGAGCCGGGCCACGGTGAATATCTGCGGCGCGGGTTGAGCCAGTACCGGGCATAAACAGCAAGGACCGCATGATGGACTTCGGCGTCGTACTCCAGACCGATCCCCCGGCTCGGCGCGTGGTCGAACTCACCACGAAGGCCGAGGAGGAGGGGTTCACCTACGCCTGGGCGTTCGACAGCCACGTGTTGTGGCAAGAGCCGTTCGTGATCTTCTCGCGGATGCTCGCCGAGACCGAGCGCATGATCGTGGGGCCGATGGTCACCAACCCGGGAACCCGCGACTGGACGGTGCTGGCCTCTCTCTTCGCCACGCTCAACGAGATGTCCGAGGGGCGGACGGTCTGCGGCATCGGCCGCGGCGATTCGGCGCTTCGCTACATCGGAGACAAACCGAGGACGCTCGAGAACATGGTGGAGTCGATGAGGGTGATCAAGGACCTGGTCGCCGGCAAAGCGGTCGACTACAACGACCAGAGCCTCTCCATCCCCTGGATCGGCGAGGGGTGGGACCTCCCGATGTGGGTCGCCGGGTACGGGCCTCGAGCGCTCCACACGGTCGGCACCCACGCCGACGGATTCATCCTCCAACTCGCCGACCCCCAGATCGTCGAGTGGACGGTGAACGCGGTGCGCCAGGCGGCCGTCGCAGCAGGCCGCGATCCCGACGAAGTCAAGATCTGCGTCGCGGCGCCGGCATATGTCGGAGAAAACCTCGAAGACCAGCGCGACCAATTGCGGTGGTTCGGTGGCATGGTGGGCAACCACGTCGCCGACATGGTGGCGAGGTACGGGGATGACCCCACCAAGGTGCCCCAGGTGCTCCTCGACTACATCAAGGGTCGCCAGGGCTACGACTACGAGCACCACGGTCGGTCGGGCAACCCGTCGACCGACTTCGTCCCGGACGACATCGTCGACCGCTTTTGCGTCCTGGGTTCGGTCTCCGAGCACATCGCCAAGTTGTCGGAACTGCGGGAGATCGGCGTCGACCAGTTCGCCATCTATCTCATGCACGACAATCAGGAAGGGACGCTTCGGGCATACGGAGAAGAGATCATCCCGACCCTGGGCTGAATACATAGAGTTGTTTGCAAAGGATTCTTTGCGATCCTAACATGGATGGGTGACCTCCCCCGAGAACTCATCCACCGAGAACGTTGAGACCTCCGAGAACCTGATCCTCGACGCCCGGTCGATGCGGGTGATCGCCCACCCCGTGCGCCTCCGCATCATGGGGATCCTCCGCAAACTGGGCCCGCAGAATTCCACGACGCTGGCCGAACGCCTGGGCTTGAACACGGGTGCCACCAGCTACCACCTGCGCCAGCTCGCGGAGCACGGCATGATCGTCGAAGAGACCGAGCGAGGCAGTGGCCGCGAGCGTTGGTGGAGGATTCCCACCCGATCTACGCGACTCCTCCCAGCCGACCTCGACGACGAAGGCCTGGCGGAGTCGACCAATTACATGCGCGCCCTCGCCCTCGTCTACGCCGAGCAGATGCAGCGCGCGGTGGAGACATTGGCCGCCGAGCCGCCGGAGTGGCGACAGGCGAGCACTTTCAGCGACTACGGGCTTCGCCTCACGGTGGAGGAAGCCCAGCAGATGCTCGACGACCTCCGAGCCGTTTTTGCCCGTTACCGCGACCACGACGCAGAGGACCCTCCCGAGGACGCGCACATGTACCACGTCCAGATCCAGGCGTTCCGTCTCGAGGGATTCTGAGATGGGGCGTTGGCGCCAGCTCGGCGGGCTGCTCGCGGCCAACGGAGCGTCGTGGACCGGTAGCCGGATCTCCGGCATAGCCGTCCCCTGGTTCGTCCTCACCACCACAGGAAGCGCAGTCCAGACCGGTGTGGTGGTCGCCGCGCAGATGGGTCCTTATGTCATCTCCCAGGCGCTGTCCGGTCCGTTCATCGACCGGGTGGGGCCGAGACGGGTGAGCATCATCGCCGATGTCGTCGTCGCGTCCGGTGTGGCGATGATCCCTCTCCTGCACGGTTTCGGAGTGCTTTCGTTTCCCCTCCTCCTGGTCCTGCTCGCCATCGTCGGAGCCGCAGACGGCCCTGCCAACTCCGCCAAGGGAGTCTTCGTCCCCGAGGTCGCAGAACGGGCCGGGGTGCCTTTGGAACGGGTCACCGGGCTCGTCGGCACCGTGGAGCGCACCGCGACCGTGCTCGGCCCGGCGATCGCCGGCGTCGTCGTCGCGGCTTGGGGCGCCACGACCTCGCTCTGGCTCACCGCAGGCCTGGAACTCTCCGGCGCGGTGTTCATCGCCGCAACCATGCCGCGCCGAACCCGCACCGAAGGAGAGGCCACGGAAGGCTATCTGAAAGAGCTCAGAGCGGGTGCGTCGTTCCTCAAGAACGACAAGCTGCTGCTCTCGATGTACGGGATGATCATGGTCACCAATCTCGTCGACACGGCGGTCTTCTCGGTGCTGATCCCGGTCTGGGCCCAGGAGACGGGCCGAGGGCCGGCCGCCATCGGGATCCTCGCCAGCTCCCTCGCCGGCACGGCGATCGTGTCCTCACTCCTGGCCTCGGCGTTCGGCGATCGCATCCCCCGCCGTCCCGCCTACCTGATCGGGTTCATCGCAGGCGGACTGCCACGCTTCCTCATCCTGGCGGCAACGGTCCCCTTCGGCTGGGTCGTCGCCGTGCACGCCATCACCGGACTGCTCATCGGCTTTCTCAACCCAATCATCGGGGCGATCCTGTTCGAGAGGGTCCCGCCTCACCTGCTGGGGCGGGTGCGGACAATGGGAGGTTCGCTGGCCTGGGCGGGGATTCCGTTCGGAGGCGTCATCGCGGGGGCCATGGTCGCCGCCATAGGCCTCTCCCCCGCTTTCGTGGTGCTGGCAGCAGTCCACCTCATCGCGGTGGTTGTGCCCTCGTTCCGCCCGGAGTGGGCGGAGATGAGCAGGCGAGAAACAGTGGGCAGCGACGCCTGAGGCCGTGCCTCCAGCGGGGCTAGTGCTCCTTGGACATGGCAATCGCCATCCCCGCGAAGCCGCCGGCGAAGACCCCGAAGGAGATTCCGGGGAGGAGGGCCGCACCCACGGCGTTGATGAGATCGAGGTCGCTGGTAAGCCAGAAGGTCAAGGTCATCAGGATCATCCCGGCGGGGATGCCGGCCAGGATGCCCCTGGTGATGGAGGCTCCCATATTGCTGTCCTGGGTTGAGTCGTGCTCGGTCTCGGCCATCTCGGACTCAGCCTAGTTGGGCGGCTCTTCCCGGCCGTCGGTCGTCTCGTCTGCAGCCAGGCCGAGCCCGCGGACCCGGAGGATGAACGGCAACTGCACCAGGTAGATGAGCCCGCCGACCACATAACCGACTCCTAGCGACCAGACGTCGGCCACACGACCAAGGGCGGGCTGGGTGACGACCCCGCCTGCCGAGCCCATCAGTGACGAGAAGGAGAGGACCGTCGCCCGCTGCTGGGAGGGAATCACTGCGTTCAAGTAGGCCTGGCGCATGGGTGTCGCGATCGCGCCGAGCATGGCCACGAAGGCCAGGATCACCACGGCGACCAAGAACCCTCCCGGTGTGGGGAGGAGGTCAGCTGCACCGACCAGCGCCAACCCGACTCCGGCGACGACGACGTTGAGCGTCAGCACAGTGGTGCGGCTCCGGAACCGGCGCGCCACCCACCCCACCGAGGACCCCCCGACCATCTGCGACACGGCGAAGACGGCGGCCGCGATCCCGGCCACCCAAACCGCCGACGGGTCGCCGAGCAGCTCGAGCAGATAGGGCTGGAACGCGTAGAACACCCAGATGAAGACGCCGTCCGCAAAGAACGCCGCCAGCATGAAGAGACGCACCGGCGGGTTGCGCCATCCGTGCTCGAACGACGCCCGAAGAACCGTCCGCACCTCTTTGCGCACCGATCCATTGCGCTTCGGTTCGAAACCGATGTCGCGCATCCAGATGGCCGCGGCGGCGATGACCAGCACCAGGGCACCCGACCGGAAGAGGTAAGGCAGGCCCAGGCTGACCTGACCGAGAAAACCTCCGGACACCGTCCCGATCAGCATCGCCGCCCCCGTCACTGTCTGCCCACGCCCGAACACCCTCTCGATGCCCTTCCTGTACTCCGTTGCGTGGAGGGCGTCCACCAACCACGCCTCGGTGGCCCCGGTGAAGAAGGTGAACCCGAGCCCGATCAGGGCGGAGACGAGGATCCAGAGGCCGATCCCGCCCTCGATGTACCAGAGTCCGAGATAGGCGAGCGTGGCGACCAGAAGCGTCACCGCGCCGAGGATGAACGAGGTGCGCCTCCCCGCCGTGTCCGCGACCACCCCGGTTGGGACCTCGAACAACACCATCCCCGCGGTGAAAGCAGCATTGGCGACGAAAGCTTCGGTGAGGTTGAGCCCCGCGTCGAGGAGGAAGAGCGTGTTCACCCCCCAGATGAACGATGCTGCCAGCGTCTGCAGGAATGTCAGGACGAGGTAGGTCTTGATGATGCGTCTGGAGGTCATGTCATGGCGCGGGCCCGCCCGGTTAGCGTAGGCGCCCGATGTATCCCCCTTACGAACAACGAAAGAACGAGATTCCTTTCGCCTCAGCCGAATACATCTCGTTCGCGTCACGGGCGTCGTTCCTCGGCGTCCCGGCCGTCAAGCCGGACGACCTCGGCGAAGGCGACGTGGTCATCGTCGGCGCCCCTTTCGACTGGGGCACGACCTACCGGCCTGGAGCCCGGTTCGGGCCATCGGCGATACGGAACGCCGACTACGGCGCCATGGACGGTTTCCGGCCTCACCTGCCCACCGGCATCGATCCGCTGGGGTCTCTCGGCGTCGTCGACCTCGGCGACGTCAACGTGCGCCCGGGTGACCTCGAGATCTCGATCGCCCGCATCGCGGACGTGGTGGAGTCGATTGCCGCGGCCGGGAAAGTCCCGATAGTCCTGGGCGGCGATCACACGATCACCTGGCCCGACGCCCTCGGCATCGCCCGGGTGCACGGGTTCGGGGAGTTCGGTCTCATTCACTTCGACGCCCATGCCGACACCGGCTACGGCCAGGGCGGAGCGCTTCACGGACATGGCACCCCGATGCGCAGGCTGATCGAGTCCGGTGCCGTACCGGGCCACCGCTTCGTCCAGATCGGGCTACGGGGCTACTGGCCCGAGCCCGAGGTGATGGAGTGGATGGGCGAGCAGAAGATGCGCTGCTTCTTGATGAACGAGATCGTCGACCGCGGCCTGGAGGCCGTGGTGGACGAGGCCGTGGAGTACTCGCTGGCCGGCGGCGCCAAGGGCGTGTTCATCTCCGTGGACATCGACGTGGTCGACCCCGGCCTGGCGCCGGCCACCGGGACCCCCGAGCCGGGCGGACTGACCTCACGCCAGATCCTCGACACGGTGCGCCGCCTGGCCCGCGACCTGAGGGTGCTGGGAGCCGACATCGTCGAGCTCTCCCCCGCCTACGACGGTCCCGGGGAGCAGACCGCCTATCTGGCCAACCGGGTCGTGCTCGAGATCCTCAACGGGATGGCCGAGCGCAAGGCCGCGGTGTGATTCTCCCCCGCGGAGCGAAAGCTCCGGACTTCTCACCCGTGGAGCGGTAGCGGAGCGGGGGAGTACCCGAAGGGGGAGGGGGCGCGAGCGCCAGCGAGCCGTCTGAGGACCTCTGTCGGCCTCTAGGCCGGGGGCGCGAACCAGCCCTTCACCTTGCTCCAGTTCCTCCGAGCCACCCGGAACAGCCAGATGGTGAGCGCGGTGGCGGCGACCACGAGGACCGACACCACGACGATGGCGACCACGGGGTTGGCGATCGCAAGCGCGATGAGCAGAGCGACCCCGGTGTCCTCGGCCAACGAGAGGCCGATGTTGGAGAACGGCTCCGGAGAGGTATTCGCCACCACGCGGGTCGTCGCTTTGGCGCTGTGGGCATCGAGGGCGAGCAGGCCGGCGACCACGGCACCGAGCGCGGCCCCTATGGAAGAGGCGTCGCCGGCGATGACCGCGCCGAGCGCGGCTGCACCGATCGGTCGGACGAAGGTGTGGATGGCGTCCCAGACGTTGTCGAGGAACGGGACCTTGTCCACGGCGAACTCGATGGCGAACAGCACACCCGAGATGACCATGACGTCGACCCGGGTCATCACCTCGGGGACGTCCCCCCAGCCGGCCCGTCCTGCCACCCCGAGCATGAGGCTGGCGAGGTAGAGGTTGAGCCCCGACGCCCATCCTGTGCCGGCGATCAGGCCGACGGTCTCCAGCATCAGCCGCGGTCCTCGTAATCGGGGTTCTCCCAGACGATGAGCGTCGCCCAGCCGTCGTCGGCCTCGTCCTCGATGTAGTTCTCCAGCAAGCCGCGGACCTCGAACCCGTTCGCCAACTGGAAGCTCAGCGTGGGGTCGGCGAGCTCACCCGCGACCACCTTCTCGACATACTCCCCAACGGGCATCTGGGCCTTGAACTCGAAGAACCCGGGGAGCGCGCCTCCGGCGATGATCCCCCGCTTGTTGTGTTCCCGGACGAACTCCTTGCGGCGGTCGTAGAGCATGCGTCCGATCCCAAGGCCACGGAAATCCGGATGAACCGTCATGTCGGTCCCGTAGTACCAGTCACCGTCAGGGTCGTGATTCCCGCACTGGTTCTCACCGGTGATCCCCGCGATGGTGTGCTGGGGATGATCGAAGTCGAAGTCGAGGAAGATCCCGGCGCCCATGCCCACCGGGCGGTCTCCAATCACGGCAACGAAGTAGCCCTCGGGGAAGGTGCGGGCGTAGGCCCGAATGTCGTCCGCCGACAGGAGATCCTCGGGGTTGGCCATTGGGAAGCAAGCCAGCTCGATCTTCTCCAGCTCGTCCGCCATCCCCTCCTCGAGGTTGACGATCCGGACTTCGGTCACAACGCCAGAGTCTCCCATGGCCCTTCTCCCGGGACTCCCCAGATGGCCCGCATCGACCCCTTGTGCGGCTCCATGATCACGGCGCCACAAGTGGAGGTGTCCTCCGGGTTCACCCCGTGACGGGAGATCGCCGGCTCGGCGAACAGCGCCTCGAGGTCGCCGGCCATCTCGCTCCCGAGCTTGAGACGGATGTCGCTGCTCACCACCGCGTCCTCGAGCCGGGGAGCCTCCTCTGCCGCCGTGCCCGGTGCCAGACAGTGATTGGTGTGGACGAAAGGCTCGGTGGTGACCCGGGTCACCTCCTTGTGACCGGGCATCGCCTCGATGTTGCAGCCCACGCCGTCAGGTCCGAGGACGAGGAAGTTGTGACCCCCCGCGAGATCGGCGGAGACCACCGCATCCACCGCCGCCTCGAAGTCGGTCTGCGCGAGGACCTTGCGGACCACGAACGGCCAGGTGACCCCGGGCTTACCCCAGGAGGTCAGGTTGTTGATGCCGACGGCGATGCCGGCCTCGTTCATGCCGATCTGCCCGAGACAACCGGCGGTCGTGAAGACGATCGAAGCAGGCCCGCGATCGGGGCTGATCCGAAAGACGAACACGTAGTCCTCGGCCGACTTGTGCATGTCCCAGGTCTGGGCGAGAACGCCCGACGCAGGGTCGAGCACGGCGGTGCAGTTGTCCTCGGTGACTGCCTGGCCCGCGGTGGCGCGGATCACGTCGACCAGGTCGGTGAAGCCGCCCACCACCACGGCCTCGGCAGGCGTGATCCCTGCTGCTCGGGACATCGCCTCCATCTCCGAGTAGAGGTCGGCCGAGTAGGCCTCATGGGCGGCGAGGGTCGCGCCGGCCAGATCGAGGATGAAGCCGCGGTCGATGTCGGCAGAGCCGCTCCACTTCTGGTCGGTGGCCCGCGCCAGACGCTCTTCCACGTACTGGCGAATCAGCGGACCACACGCCTCGGCGTGGCCACGGCCGACGTCGCTCGCGGACCCGGCAAGATCGAGAACCCGCAGCGGCCCTCTGTTCATGTCTCCACGCTACCGGGAACCGTCGCTGTTGTCGTCGCGTCCAAACGGTGACTACACAAGAGGAGACGGTATGAGACGCTCGATGATCGCACTCCTTGCAGGAGTTCTCCTGCTCGGGGCATGTGGAGGGGACTCCGGTGACATGTCCGGAGGCGAGGGAACCCAGGTCCCAACCCCAAGCGCGACCGAGCCAGGACGCGACCAGGAGGGGGGAGACACGACGGTCGATACCAGCTTCTCCGACGGTCGAAAGGTGATCAGGACCGCCCGAATCGAGCTCAACGCCGCCGACACTCGACAGGCCTACTCCCGGATCACGACCATCGTCGAGGGAGCGGGAGGATTCGTCGCCCGCGCCGATGTCGGGCGGGTCGACTCCGAGGATGCGCAGCCGGCCATCTCCATGACCGTCCGCGTGCCCTCCGACCGGCTGAGCGAGATTCTCTCCGAGATCAAGGCCGTCGCCGACAAGGTGGTCACCGAGTCGCAGAACTCTGAAGACGTCTCTGAGCAGTTTGTTGACCTGGAGGCCAGGCTCACGAACCTCGAAGCCCTGGAAACAGAGCTGCGCGCCCTCCTCGAGGAAGTCCGCTCCCAGCCCGATGCCGACCCCGAGAAGCTGCTGCGTGTGTTCAACGAGCTCGCCAATGTGCGGGGACAGATCGAGCAGATCGAAGGCCAGATCCAGTACCTGTCCGGACTCACTGCCCTGGCGACAGTGGAGATCTCGCTGACGCAGACGCCGGCCACGGCCCCGATCGTCGACGAGCCTTGGGCCCCCGCCGAAGCGTTCCGCAACGCCGCACGGAGCCTCGTGCAGGCGATGCAGAGTGTGGCCGACGGTGCGATCACGTTCTTCGTGTTCGTGCTGCCGGTGGTTCTGGCAGTCGCCATCGTCCCGGCCGCCGTCGGGTGGTGGCTGTGGCGCCGCTATCGCCGCCGGTCCGCAGCCATGCCCCCGGCTGCGGACTGAGTGGAACGCTCAGAACGGATATTGCATCTGAAATGAGATGGTCACCAACGCCACGTACAACGGGAAAGCTAAGTGGATGGCGAGGACCAGCCAGCGGACCCAGCCGCGGGTCATGCGGTACAAGGGGATTGCAAGCGACGCGGCGACCCCGACCAGTAGGAGAGGCAACGCTATCCCCCAGAAGGGTGTGGCTGGGTCGATGGCCAGCGAGCCAATCGAGCTGAGACCAAAGCCGACAAGCCATAAAACGACAACTCCGATCACCGAGTCGACAAATCCTTGTCTTGCCATGAATCGGACCGTCAACTCACGAAGCTCGAGGCTCGCGGTCCGCCATCACTTTGTCACCGAAAATGAGACCGATGAGCACACTTGGGACAGGCATACCCATGTCCCATGGCTCCAACGACGCATCGTGGTCCAGGCTCCCGTGTCGTTCCGGTAATAAAACTCGTAGTTCGGGACACGATCGTGCCAACCGGTCATCTGCACCGTGGTGTCGCCGCTTCCCTTCACCACCCAGGCCGCAATGTCATAGTCGATCGCCGCTATAGACCAACAGAATGGATTGGCAATGGTGTGACCCACCCTGGCATTTCTAGCGATCCACGGTGGAAGTGTGTGCAGCGGGAAATTGAACTTGATGCCCGAGCTACTTGCGGTCCTCGTTTCAACGTGCGACCAGACACCACTCGACGATCTGTGGTACAGGTGGCTCGACTTCACCTCGCGGAACGTGTCGTTCCGGTCATCGTCGGCCCAATGCATGACGACACGGGCCCTGGTGCGGTACAGACTCGAGTTGGCATTCCAACTACGGTTGTCGCCCTTGAAGAACCGGTTCAGGCCTCCGCCCGAGCAGACCGGCGGGGGAGGGGCAGCGATGAACTCTTCAGGGATGAAGGAGATGTATCGGAGTTCAGTCGTCGCTGGCCCCGCAACAGCGGCTGCCATCTCCACACTGTCAGCGGCAGCCGCTTCGGCTTGGCCTAAGGTTCGTTCGCTAATGATCAGGGACATCGTCCCCAGTAGAGCTTCCTCTTTACTCGCCTCGTAGTCGAATGCATCGACGCTAAGGACTTCGCCCTCTTGGACTCTGGAACGAGGGATCTCAAAGCCAAAGCGCTTCGTCACCTCCAACTGGGCGCCGTCGAGACTGACGACGTATTCGTCGGCACCGCGGACCGGCTGCCAAGCGATGCGAAGCGCGTTCTCGGAATGGTCGATGACGTAAGCGAGCGCTTGCACCGGAACAAAGGCTTCATCGCGCATTGAGTCAAAGGAGACTTCCTGTGGTAACACCCCGGCAAATCCTCCCTCAGGCGTGTGCAGGAGGACACCAGCCGGATCACCAAAAGGTGTGATCACGCCCTTTTCTCTCGTCAGTTCAGATCGACCCTCGCCGACTGAGGCGAGTGACGCTCCGCGAATGACCCAGCCCCCATCGGCCGCCTCAACCGACACCCCCCCCGGCCCGCAGCAGAAGAGGGCAAGCTTCCCGCCAGGATTGCCAGCGAGACAACCAGAGCGATCGGCCATTGGAGACGCCGACGGCTACCGACCTCAGGGCCGCTGTGACTCATACCAATCTCCTGCTCGATTACCCAGGAAGCTACTCCTCATTGAAGGCGCGTGTCGTCCACCCTGGTGGCTTCACCGGGACAGGCCTCAGGGGCTGTCGGCTACCCGTCAACAACGTCTGTGTGAAGGACAGCTAGCCTCCGCAGCATGGGATCTTTCTGGCACCCCTTCGCGGACATGACCACCGTCCAGCACTCGCCCTTCATCGTCGACCGAGGTGAGGGCATCTATGTGTACGACGAGGAGGGGCGGCCTTATCTGGACGCCGCGGCCTCGCTCTGGTATCAGAACGTCGGGTACGGACGGACCGAAGTCACCGACGCCATGGACGCCCAGGCCCGCAAGCTGGCGGCGTTCCACACTTTCATCGACTACGGCACACGCCCGCCGATGGAGCTGGCCGAGCGCATCGCTGCGGTGTCCCCGGACCCTGGTTCGAAGGTGTTCTTCGGATCCGGTGGCTCCGACGCCGTCGACACCGCCGCCAAGCTCGCCCGACGCTACTTCGCCGCCATCGGCCAGCCGGAGCGCACAGTGTTCATCGCCCGCGAGTGGGCCTATCACGGCATGCACACCTACGGCACCACCTTGGGCGGAATGGAGGTCAACCGCCTCAACTACGGCGGTGAGCTGGTTGGAGACATCATCTACGTCCCGTTCGATGACGCCGAGGCAGTGGAGAAGGCCGTCGACCACGCCGGTGCCGACCGCATCGCCGGGATCTTCGTAGAGGCGGTGATCGGAGCAGGCGGGATCAGGCCAGTCAGCGGCGAGTACCTGCAGTCGGTGCGCGAGACGATGCGCCAGGCAGGGGGTCTCTACATCTCCGATGAGGTCATCACCGGTTTCGGGCGCGTGGGCGACTGGTTCGCCGCCAACAAATGGGGGCTCGAGCCCGATCTGATCACCTTCGCCAAGGGCGTCACCTGCGGGTACGCGCCCCTGGGAGGTGTCATCGCCTCTCCCCGAATTGCAGAGCCCTTCTTCAACCAGGCCGGGAACGTGTTCCGCCACGGCTACACCTACTCGGGTCACGCCGTCGCGTGCGTCGCCGGCATCAAGGTCATGGACATCCTGGAGCGGGAGAACCTCATCGGGCGGGCCGCCGAGCTCGAAGACGAGCTCTACCAGGCGCTCCTCCCCCTCGAGGACCTGCCCATCGTCTCCACCGTACGTCGGGGCGTCGGCGCTCTCTGCGCGGTCCAACTCGACTACGGCGACGACGACACGCTTCCCGGACGGGCCGCGATCGCCTGTCGCAAAGCGGGGGTGCTCACCCGGGCGATGGCAGGCGGGTCCCTCCAGGTGTCGCCTCCTCTGATCATCACCAAGGAGCAGGTTGGCGAGATGGCGCGGCTGTTCAGGGAGGGCCTCTCCAGCCTGTGATCCACGTTCCTCTCTGGGTCGACCAGTCGCCCCGACCGGACGGGCTGACGGCCGACCTCCCGGACCAATCCGACGTCCTCGTCGTCGGTTCGGGCTTTACGGGCCTGTCTGCAGCCCTCCGCCTCGCCGGCTCCGGCCGGACCGTTGCGGTGGTCGACACCGGGGAGATTGCCGGCGGCGCATCGTCGATGAACGGCGGCATGGTGTCCACCGACGTCAAGGCCGGGGTCAGGAGCGTCTATCGGGACCACGGGCCCGCCATCGCCCGCGAGATGTGGGAGGCGACGGTGCGCGCCCACGAGCGGGCACGCGATGCTGCAGAGCGCACGGGGGCCCTCATCCACGACAACGGGATGGCTGCGGTCGGGAAAGGCAAGAACGACCTCGCGTCGATCGCCTCGACGGTGCAGTGGTACAACCGCGAGCTCGGCGCAGGGTGGGAGATCGCCGGACCGTCTGAGATCGGACGGTATGTCGGCGGCGACGCGTTCGACTGCGCCATGGTCGAGACCGACAGCTTCGGGGTCCAGCCCGCCCGGCTCGCCTTCGGCCTGGCCACGGAGGCCAAAGCGGCCGGTGCGAAGCTGATCGAGAATTGCGAGGTGATCTCGACCCGGCCCGAAGGTGCCGGCCAGATGGTCGAGACCACGAAGGGCCGCATCGTCGCGGGCGAGGTCGTGCTCGCCACCAACGGTTACACAACCGACCGCCCCAGCGAGAAGCTGGCCCGCAAGATCGTCCCCATCGGCTCGTACATGATCTCCACCGAGCCTGTGGGGCACAACATGGCCGAGCGCATCTTCCCGGGCGGGTCCATGGCATACACGCGCAAGCGACTCCTCCACTACATGAGGAGGACCGAGGACGACCGGATCGTGATCGGCGGACGCCGCAACCTCCACCCCGGGCTGGACCTGGACGAGTCGGCCGCCGACCTGCGGCGCGCACTGGTGGGTTACTGGCCCGAGTTGGAGAACTACGAGGTGACGCACGCCTGGGGCGGCAAGCTGGCCGTTCCCTTCGACCTGTTACCTCACGTCGGTCGGGTCGACGGCGCCTGGTACGCCCTCGGCTACGCCGGGCACGGCGTCGCCCTGTCCATCGGCCTCGGCCACGATCTCGCCGGCGCCATCCTCGGTGAAGACCCGCTCTCCGTTTTCAGCCGGATCCCCCACAAGGGACGGCCCTATTGGGACGGCAAGCATCCCTGGTTCCTCACCCCCGCCTCCGCCCTCTATCGGACGCTCGACCGCATCGGCCGCTGATCTGCGGCGGCGGGCGGCCCGCTTCGCCTCCTGAACGATCAGCGCCGCGGCTCCCGCGAGCAACCCGATGAGCAGTGGAAGGGTCCATTTGGACGCTGCTATCACCGACAGCGCCTCCGAGACCGGGGCTCGGCCAGCCCGCGGGCTGAGCACCCACGAACCGAGGCGCAGCATGACGGCGAAGCTGAGCGCTCCGAGGGCGATCCGGTTGAGCAAACGGCGGAACTCGACGGTGCGGTCGTCGCCCGAGGCGACCAGTCCCCACCCGGTGACGAGCATCGTGGCAAGGGCGAGGACCGAAGCGACACCCAACCGGGACGCCGCTGGCGAAGAGGGCCCGAGCGAACGGACCTCTCCTTCGGCGGCGACCACCAGGGGGTCGAGAGAATCGACTGCGCGCGCCACTTCGGACTCGGGGACCTCCGAGCCCATGGCGACGCGAAGGGCCGCCGTCAGGTCGGGTACAGCGGGACGCAGGAGCGAGGCCACGTCGACCACCGCCGCCTCCGGCCCGGCTGAAGCTGCCGCGAGTGCGACTTCGGCCATGAGCCGGCTCATGGTGTCTTCCAGCGCGGGCGCGCTCATCGCGTCTGACGCCGCCTGATCGGCCGAATCCTCCGGAACTCCCAGATCGACCATCTCCTCACGGAGCCAGTTCGAGACGACGCCCGCCACCTGGGACGTCTGGGCCAGAGGTCGGGCCGCCTCGGAGAGGGCATTGGCGTCGGAGACGACGGCACGACCCCATGTGCCGATGAGTGCGACGCTCAGTGCGAGGCCGAACAGCCAGCCAGCCGCCCCGCGGGCGAACCGGCGCGTCATTTGATGATGAGGGCGGGATTGGTCCGGATGCGGGGGCGGCGCGCGATCACCGCCTCGGCCAGTTGACGGAAGGCCTCCGCGGCCTCCGAGCCCGGCGCCGCCACGGCCGCGGGCTCGCCGATGTCCGCACCCCTACCCATGGCTGGGACGAGGGGGATGCGGGCCATCACCTCCACCCCGACCTCGCCGGCAAGCTCGTCGCCGCCTCCGCTGCCGAAGACGTCGTAGCGCTTCCCGTCGTCGCCCGAGAACCAACTCATGTTCTCCACGACCCCGATGACCTCCTGGTCGACCTCCTTCGCCATGAGGGCCGCCCGACGAGCCACCCGCTGCGCCGCGCTCTGTGGGGTCGTCACGATCAGGACCTGGGCCCGGGGCAGGAACTGGGACATGGAGATCGAGATGTCGCCCGTACCGGGGGGCATGTCGACGATGAGGAAGTCGAGGTCGTCCCAGAACACGTCCTGCAGGAACTGCTCCACCGCCTTGTGGAGCATGGGACCGCGCCAGATGACGGCCTTGTCGTCGGCGACGAAGTAGTCCATGGACATCACCTTCACCCCATGGGCTACCGGCGGGATGATGCGGTCCCCCGCCATGTAGGGGGGAGTCACCACGCCGAGCATGGCCGGGATCGAGAAGCCCCAGATGTCGCCGTCGACGATGCCGACCTTGTGGCCTGCCTGGGTGAGAGCGACGGCCAGGTTCGCGGAGACTGACGACTTGCCGACCCCTCCCTTTCCCGACGACACCGCGAGAACCCGGGTCGACGAACCGGGCTCGCCGATGCTCGGGCCGGCCTTGGCCTTCAAGCCCTCCATCCAGGCTGCGGTCTCATCCTCGTCCATCACCTCGACATCGATCTCCGCCGACTTGGTGTAAGGCTCGAGCGCCTTCTGCAGAAGCGGGTCGAGGACCTCGGGCTGATGGGGGATCGGGAGCACCAGCTCGACCTTGACCTTGCCGGTCATCTTCTTGGTCACGGATCGGACCAGACCCAACTCGCCCATGGTGCGGCCCACGAAGATCGGCGACTCGATGGACGCGACCGCCTGAAACAGCTCTTCCTGGGTGCTCATGACCTCTTTCGGCGCCTTGTCGAGGGGTGGTAGGCCCGAGGCCGAAACTATACTTGGGCCGTCCACCTACCCCGGAACGGCATGGACTTCGACACACTGGACAGGCGGATCTCCGATCTCACCTCGGCTCTCGGCGACCCCACCCGCCGTGCCATCTACATCGCCGTTCGGGAGTCGCCCGAGCCTCTGACGACCACGCTCGTCTCGCAGCTCTTCGAGATCCACCCCAACGTCGCCCGTCACCACCTCGACATCCTGGTCGACGAGGGGTTCCTCCAGATCAGCGACCGCCGGCCCAAGGGGCAAGCGGCGGGCCGGCCGGCCAAGGCCTACGAAACCACCTCCAAGGAGGTGTCGCTCCACTTCGTGCCCCGCAGGTTCGAGCTGCTGACCGAGATGCTGCTCAAGCTGCTCGAGGCGATCGAACCGGCGAATGTCTCCTCGATCGCCGAGCAGGTGGGCCGGGACTACGGGAGTCAGCTCGCCGCGGAAATCGGCGCTCCCGACGATCCCGGCTACGAGGACGCCGTGCAGGCCGTGGCCCGCGCCATGACCGGGCTCGGATTCCACATGGATCCCGACATCGAGGGCCAGCAGCTCCTCACCTCGCACTGCCCCTTCGGCGAGACCGCCGCCGATCACCCCGACGTGATCTGCTCGCTCGATCGGGGTCTCGTGTCCGGACTCCTCGGAGCACTCCACTACCGGGGCGTCCCCGTGGTCATCCCACGCAGGATGCCCGAAGACGAGTGCGTCACCCAGGTGCCCGTCACGATTCGGTGACAGGAGAGATCCCTCCTCCTGCCATTAGGCTCGGATCACTGACAACACACGATCCGAAAGGCTGACATGACCACCGATCCGTTCGGGGCTCGCCAGGTGATCGAGACCCCCCTCGGCACCAGAACGATCGCCCGTCTCGACGTCTTCGACGGCGTCGAAACCATCCCGTACTCGATCCGCGTGCTCCTCGAAGCCGCCCTGCGCAACCTCGATGGCCTCACCGTGCGTGATCAGGACGTCGCCAGGATCGCGGCTTACGACCCGTCCAACCCCGGCATAGAAGAAGTCCCGTTCATCCCCGGCCGCGTCATCCTGCAGGACTTCACCGGCGTCCCCTCCATCGTCGACCTGGCCGCGATGCGCCAGGCGATCGTGCGCATGACCGGCGACCCCGCGGCCGCTCAAATCGTCAACCCGTCGATCCCGTCCGACCTGGTGATCGATCACTCGGTCCAGGTCGACGCTTTCGCGCGCCCCGACGCGCTCCTCATCAACTCCCGGATGGAGTTCGAGCGCAACAAGGAGAGATACGAGTTCCTCAAGTGGGGCCAGAGCGCCTTCGCCAACTTCAGGGTGGTGCCCCCTGCCACCGGCATAGTTCACCAGGTGAACCTGGAGTACCTGGCAAAGGTCGCCTGGGACGACGGTGAGCACCTCTATCCCGACAGCCTGGTGGGGACCGACTCTCACACCACCATGATCAACGGCCTGGGCATCCTGGGCTGGGGCGTCGGCGGCATCGAGGCCGAGGCGGCCATGGTCGGCCAGCCCATCTACATGTTGCTCCCCGAGGTCGTGGGCTTCCGCCTCGAGGGCAAGCTCCCCGAGGGGGCGACCGCCACCGACCTGGTCCTGCGGGTGACCCAGATCCTGCGCACGCACGGCGTCGTCAACAAGTTCGTGGAGTTCTTCGGGCCCGGCCTGGACGAGATGCCCATCGCCAACCGGGCGACCATCGCCAACATGGCACCCGAGTACGGGGCGACGGTCGGCTTCTTCCCGGTCGACGCGCAGGTGCTCCGGTATCTGCAGATGACGGGCCGGGACGACAAGCTCATCGACACTGTCGAGCAGTACTACAAGGAGCAGGGCCTCTGGCGGGACGATTCGTCGCGGATCCGGTACAGCTCGACCATCACGCTCGACCTCGGCACGGTCGAGCCTTCCATGGCGGGACCGCGGCGCCCCCAGGACCGGATCACCCTCTCCGCGATGCAGCAGCAGTGGCGGGCGGACCTCACCAATCTCTTCGGCAAGAACGGTGCCGCCAAGGGCTCGACGGTCGTCTCCTGGGAGGCCGAAGGCGGCTCGCCGGAACCGGACTATCAGTTGGGGCTCCCCGAGCCGGTCGAGGTCGAGTACGACGGCGAACGCTTCGAGCTCAACGACGGTCACGTCGTGATCGCCGCCATCACCTCCTGCACCAACACCTCCAACCCGGACGTGATGGTGGCCGCAGGTCTGGTGGCCAAGAAGGCCCGCGAACTCGGACTGGAGCGCAAGCCGTGGGTGAAGAGCTCACTGGCGCCCGGTTCCCAGGTGGTGACCGAGTACCTGGAGTCATCCGGCCTCCTCGACCACCTCGAAGCCCTGGGCTTCGGAGTCGTCGGCTACGGCTGCACGACCTGCATCGGCAACTCGGGGCCTCTCCCGCAGCCCATCAGCGAGGCCATCGCCGAGCACGAGCTCGTCGCGGTCTCGGTCCTGTCGGGGAACCGAAACTTCGAAGGACGCATCTCCCCGGACGCCCGGGCGAACTACCTCGGCTCACCGCCGCTGGTGGTGGCCTACGCGCTGGCGGGCACCGTCGACTGGGACCCGATCGACGACCCCATCGGCACCACCGCCGACGGTCGCCAGGTGTACCTCCGTGACATCTGGCCGACCAGCGAGGAGATCGCCGCAGTGGTGTCGGAGCACGTGCGGAGGGATCAGTTCGTCGACCGTTACGCGGACGTGTTCACCGGGTCCGACGAGTGGCGCGCCATCGAGACGGCAGACTCCGACCTCTACCACTGGGACGAGGACTCGACCTACATCCAGTTGCCGCCCTTCTTCACCGACCTGACACGCGAGGTCACACCGATCACTCCGGTGACCGGTGCCCGGGTTCTGGCTCTGCTGGGTGACTCGGTGACGACCGACCACATCAGCCCCGCCGGGTCGATTGCTGTCTCCAGCCCCGCGGGCCAGTACCTGATCTCGAAGGGTGTCCAGCCGCCCATGTTCAACTCCTACGGCTCCCGCCGGGGCAACGACCGTGTCATGACCCGAGGCACATTCGCCAACATCCGGGTGCGCAACCAGCTCGCCCCCGGCACCGAGGGCGGATGGACCACCGACTTCACGGACGGCGAGGTGAAGAGCATCTATGACGCGGCCATGAACTACCGGGAAGCGGGCATCCCGCTGGTCGTCATCGGTGGCGAGGACTACGGCATGGGATCTTCCCGTGACTGGGCGGCCAAAGGAGCCTTCCTTCTCGGGGTCAAGGCAGTCATCACCAAATCGTTCGAGCGAATCCATCGATCCAACCTCGTCATGATGGGTGTGCTCCCGCTGGAGTTCGCCGAAGGCGAAGGGCCCGAGACGATCGGGCTCGACGGCACCGAGACCTACGACATCATGGTCGACGACGCCCTCACCCCCCGTCAGCCGGTCGTGGTGACGGCGACGAGAGCCGACGGGACCAAGATCGCGTTCGAGACCGTCGCTCGCGTGGACACTCCGATCGAAGTCGAGTACCTGCGCAACGGAGGAATCCTCCACTACGTCCTGCGCCGCATGGCCGGCTGATGGGATCAACCGGACCGCTGGCTCGACGGCGCCCCGGTTTGACGCTCGTGTTCGCCGGCATCGTCCTCGGGGGACTGGTCGTGGGGTGGCTCCTCCGCGGCGACCCACCGGAGAACGTGGCCACCCTCGGCGAGCCGGCGCCACTTTTCACCGTCGAGGTGATCGACGGAGGCCTCTTCGACCTGGAGAGCCACCTGGCCACCTCGGAGGATCGTGCCCTGGTGGTCAACCTCTGGGCTTCGTGGTGCGCCCCGTGCCGGACCGAGATCCCGGCGATCTCAGCGTTCGCCGCCGCCCACCCGGACGTCACCGTGGTCGGGGTGGCGGTCCAGGACACCGAGACTGCCTCCCGCGCTTTCGCCGCCGAGATCGGGGCCGGCTATCCGCTGGCGCTCGGCAACGAAGCCTTCGAAGACGCCTACCCGTGGCTCGGCCTGCCCGCCACGTACGTCATCGACGGTTCGGGGCGGGTCGCGGTCATCCACAACGGCATCGTCGACCAGGGTGACCTGGAAGAGATGACCGCGGGCCTCTAGCTCGCCCCGCGCAGCTCCGCGACCCGCACGAAGTCGAAGTTCGGCCCCGCGACCATCTGGGTGAACACGACCAGCCTCTCGCGGGCCGAGAAGCGCGGATTGCAGGTGATCAGGGTGAGCCAGCCGCCTGGCCGTGACTCGGTGACCCAGATCTCGTTGGGTTTGACGATCACGGTCTCCCTCACCTCGTATCGATGCACTCCGGCAGCACTCTCCACCTCGACCAGATCGCCTGGTTGCAGCGCGTCCAGGTCGAAGAAGGGCCGGCCGTAAGTGGTGCGGTGGCCGGAGATGACCGCGTTGCCCGGTTGTCCCGGGAGCGGGGTCCGAGGCATGTGCCCCGGGCCCCGATTGAGGATCGGCCGCTCGTCTCCGGAGAACACGACCTCATCCACACCTAGTTTCGGGATCCGTAGGAAGGCCACCGGCTCCCCGTAGACGGGCTCGGGCTCACCGACGAGGCGGACGGTCTCAGGAACCCCAGAGGGCACCTCGCCCAGCAGGTCCTCCGTGGAGAAGTCCTCCGTCGGCGACTCCACGTCGGCGATGTTCTCCTCGAACTCGACAGCGGCCCTGGCCTGGGTCCGGCCGTTGATGATGTCGGTGACGTAGAGCTGCCACCCGACGTAGCCCCCGATGAGGACTCCGCTCCAAATAAGCGTCCAGGCGAAGACCTGGAGCGACCGCCGGCTCAACTCAACGGCCCTTCCACTCCGGCTCCCGCTTCTCCAGGAAAGCGGTGACCCCTTCCGCCGCATCCTCGGTGGACATCACCATCGTCAGCCCGGCCTGGAGCCGATCGAGTGCGGTGTCGAAGTCGGCATCGCCGATCCCGTAGAACGAGTCGCGGCCCAACATCGCCACGACCGCGGACCGTGACGCGAGGGCGGTGACCACACGGTCGACCTCGGCATCGAGAAGGTCGGCGGGCACCACGAGGGACACGGCGCCGAGCCCCAGGGCCTCTTCGGGGCTGATCAACCTGCCGGTGAGCATCATCTCCAGAACCGCCTTGCGGGGCATCGCCCTCATCAAGACGGCCGAAATCATCATCGGCCACAGCCCGACCCCGACCTCGGGCGTGCCCAGCCGGGCCCCTTCGACACAGATCGTCACGTCGCAGGCGACCGCCAGCCCGAAACCGCCGGCCAGGGCGTCGCCATTGACACGGGCGACCGTGGGTTTGCCACCACGCGTCATCATCCGGAAGATTTCGGCCAGCTTCCCCCGCTCGCGATGGAGGCCGATGGGGTCATCGGCGAAGGAGCTCCCGAGGTCGCCCCCAGCCGAGAAGGACTTGTCCCCCGCACCCGTGTAGACGATCACCTTCACGTCGTCGTCGGCCAGAGCGGTCGCGGTGGCGTCCAGCAGCCCTTGCATGACCGCCGTGGACATCGGGTTGCGGCGATCCGGGTCGTCGATGACGACGGTTGCCCTCGCGTTCTCTTTATCCAGTCGTACGGACATCCGCAGTCTCCACCGTGGCCTGATAGCGTCGCCCCATGCTATGGCTTGCCCTGGTTCTGTTCATCGCGTTGGTCATCGCGGTCCTTCGCGGAGGTCGGCTCGTGAACCTCGGCGACATCGAGCTCAAGGGCTGGTGGCTTCTTTTCATCGCCCTCGGCCTCCAGGCGGGCACCAACTGGCTCCCGGAGGGGTCGCTCAACCTGGGCGTGGCGATGATGCTCACCTCGTATGTGCTGCTCCTGATCATGGTCTGGCTCAACCGGTCCAAGCCCGGCATGTGGATCGCCGGGACCGGGGTCCTCGCCAACCTGATCGTGATCGCGATCAACGGAGGCATGCCGGTCCTGGCTGGCGCCGCAGAGGTGGCGTCGGGCTTCACGATCTCCGAGCCGGACCTCTCCGGGTCGTTCAAGCACATCCTGTTGGACGAGAGCTCGCGGCTCACCTTCTTCGCCGACGTCATCCCGATCCGCCTGGCCGGGATCGGCGAGGTGATCAGCCTGGGCGACATCTTCCTCGCCCTGGGCCTCGGCATGTTCCTCGAACACGAGCTGCGGCGACCGAGGCGGTACTTCCGCCGCGGCGCCCAGGCGGAATCGGGCACCGCTCACCGCCAGAGCCAGTGAGGATCAGACCCGGGCCGGCGTGAGCAGGCGCCGGTTCTGCAGCACACGGCGCAGGGAAGCCACGACCTCGGGGTCGTAGTCGTAGGCGGCTCCGGCGTGGAGCGTCTCCAGGGCGGAGAGCGGCGTGGAGCGACCCTCGTGGACCTTCCAGTCGTACGCGGCCGCCACCTTGATGATGCGGGAGACGATCGAGATGTCGGGGTCGTCCTGCTGACCCGGACGGCGGAACGGCTCGTACTGTTGTCGGACGTCGTCGGCGACCCGTTCGAGGAAGGGCGACTCGGCGATGATCTCGGCGCTCCACCGGGCGATGTCGTCGTCGGTGAACCCCATGCGCAGGACCTGGGGCTCGTTGAGGCTCACCCGGCCGATGTCGTGCATGAGCGCCGCGAATTCGACTTGCTCCACGAGGGTCGGCCCGAGGCCCAGTTCCCTCGCCACGGCCGTGGCGATGTCGGTGGTGCGGTCGGCGTGGCCGTCGACCGCCAGGCCCGAGACCTCCGGGATCCGCGCCAGGGCCCTGATGGTCTGCTTGTAGGTGACCTTGGTCTCCTGAAGCCGGCGGAAGGCAGCGTGGGCGAACGAGTATGGGAGCATCGCAATCGGCAGGGCCCACCACCCGAGCGGGCCGTAGAGCTCGCCGAACAGGGCCCCGGTGAGCACCAGGCCCACGAAGACGTTGAGGTCGTTGAGCAGCGACCGGGCCAGGTAGGTTCGGGAGAGCTCGCGCGGGCCGATCACGAAGAGGGCCCTCACGATGACCTCGACGAGGATCCACGCGACGAGGGCCCCGACGAACGGGACGAGATCGCCCCAGTCGCCGCTGAGGTCGGCGAACGGTCCCCGGCGCAGGCTGGTGTACACCGTGGCATAGGTGACGTACCCGAACAGCCTGCGGAGCATGACCGGGAGCATCTCGACGTGGTCCTCGCCACGGGCGAACCTGACCACCCAGGTGAGGGCGAGCCCCACCCCGTAGACGGACAGCACGCCGAGGAAGTCGACACCATGGCCATCGGCGGCGACGAACACGAACGGGAGGGCCGCCGCCACGGCCTGGCCCGTGGTGAACCGGTTGCCGGAGTTGGATGTGGCCACCCCGATCAGCGAAGCCACGACGAGGATCGTCGTCGCGACCAGGAGTTGGGTGGCGGGCGTGTCCGTCGTTGCCGCGAGCGTCAGCCCTCCGACGGCCGTCGCCATGGGGAATACCCAGGAGATGACAGCGACCAGGCGGGGGTTCAGCTCAGCCACGGAGGGTCAGCTCCGGCTCCTCGGCGAGGCGGCGGGCCATCTCCTCGTCGTTGACGTGGGGCGCGCCCCACCGGCGGCCGGTCTTGTCCAAGGCAGCCTCGAAGGCATCGACGACATCGGGGTGGAACTGGCCGCCCGAGTTCTTGCGCAGCTCGGCGAGCGCGTATTGCTGCGACAGTGCCATGCGATACGAGCGGGCGGACGTCATGGCGTCGAAGGCGTCGGCCACGGCGATGATGCACGCCTCGAGACTGGGGGTGGAACCTTCGATGTGGCCACGCCCTCCGTATCCCGACCCGTCGTAGTTGCTGTGGTGGCCGGAGGCGATGTCCACCATGGGCTGGAGGAAGTCGACCTCCGCCAGGATCTCTTCGACCAGATGGGCGTGCGCCTTCATCTCGGCGTACTCGTCGGGGTCGAGACGGCCGCGCTTGCGGATCAACTCGGTCGGCACGGCCAGTTTGCCGAGGTCGTGGATCAGGGCCGCCCACTTGATCGCCTCCAGCTGGGTGCCGGTGAAGCGGAGCTCGTCGCCGATGAGCTGGGCGAAGTAGGCCACCCGCTCGGTGTGTCCACGGGTGTACATGTCCTTGGCCTCGAGGGTCTTGACGAATCCGCGGATGGCGGAGAGGTGCGACTCGCGAAGCTGGGAGAAGGCGTACAACGACATGTGGCCGATGGCGAAGACAGCAACCATCAGCAGCAGCACCGCCGAAGGGCGTCCGGCAATGAGATAGGCCGCGCCGATGAGCCCGCCCACCAGACCCATCAGCACCTGACCGGTGAAGAGGACATGCATCTGCGACCAGGGTTGGAGGTTGTCGTTGCCGTAGACCGTCTTCACCGCCTTGCGGACCAGGATGGTGTTCACCGTGACATAGATCAGAGCGGCAACACCGGACATCACAGCTACCCGAACCAGGATGCTCCGGTCAGCGCTTGAAACCGAGCCCAGAGTCAGATCGAGCACCAGCCCAGCGGCAGCTCCCGAGAGGACAAGCTGACCGAAGTTGGCCAT
>CAYLYQ010000014.1:0-9854 GCA_964388105.1 uncultured Acidimicrobiaceae bacterium | reverse complement strand
CTCAGCGGGTTTTGCCTCAACAACCTCATGGGACCCCTGGACATGTTGCCTGACAGTGATGGTGAGCCGGCGTCAATGTCAGCCGATCTTCGATGACGCCGAGCCGGCTGCAATCAATGCAGTCAGGCTGGCGGCGGCGGCGAGAATCCGGACCAAACGGACCTTCATACTCTCACGCTCACTTTCGTGAATCGTTTTTCCGTCGGACGTGCATGCCGACGGGTGACGAATCCGCTTCGCTAGTTAGTGGGCGTACTCGATTGCCTGTGCATGACGCCGGCGCTCACCCATTCCCGGGGCCTCTCGGACCCGGAAACCTTCACATGTCAAAAAAGGCCCCTGACTCGCCCGCCGAGGGATATGCCTCGGGCAAGTGGTCAGAGACCCTTGCCCCACGGATTGTTACCTTCCAGCAAGGGGCAATCTAGACCTCCCCGGCCCGGGGAACAAGAGGGATCCCCCGTCTTAACCTCCCCCCGCGTGCCCAACCACCACGGTACGCTGTCAAGGTGGACGCCAAGGCCCTCCAGGACAAGATCGGGAGGCTCGAGGGCGTGGAGGCGGTGCGGGTGGTCGCACCCAACGGCCACGTCGACGAGATCCATGTCCTGGCGCGACACAACAAGCCGGCCAAACAACTCGTCCGCGACGTCCAGTCGCTGTGCCAGGCCTTGTTCTCCCTGAACATCGACCGACGGGTCATCTCGATCGTCCAGCTCTCGGATGCCGACCTCGACCAAGGCTTGCGGCCGGCGCTGGTCGACGTCTCCGAGGCCCTCGAAGGCACTCGCGCCGAAGTCACCGTCACCCTGCGATGGAACGAGAGCCTCCTCCTCGGGAAGGCCTCGGGCGCCGCCGCTCATGCGATCCGTCCCCGCCTCGTCGCCGAGGCGACCCTCGGGGCGATCCGACAGGCAGTGCATCAAGCCACCGCGCTGGCAGTGGGCTCGGTGGACGTGGTCACCCTGGGCAGCCGCCGGATGGCGATCGCCCAGATCGTGCTGATGACGGAGACCCGAGAACGCATGCTCATCGGCGCCGCGTACGTCGATGAGGACGACACCCGAGCCGCGGTCCGCGCTGTGCTCGACGCCCTCAACCGCTTCCTGCCCGAGATCAAGACGGGATGACGGGGCGGGCGGTCGTCTCCCCCCACCGACTCTCGGCCGAGGCGGGGAGGAAAGTCTTGGAGGCGGGCGGCAACGCCGTCGACGCGGCCATCGCCGTCGTCGCCGCCCAGGGAGTGGTGGCTCCCGAAACCTCAGGCCTCGGCGGGGACCTGTTTGCCCTGGTCCACCGTCCCGGCTGGCACCGGCCTCGGGCCCTCAACTCCTCGGGGCGGGCCGGATCCAACGCCGACGGATCGGCTCTCGCCGCCCAGGGGCTTCGCTCCATTCCTGCCGACGACCCTCTCGTGGTCACCGTGCCCGGATGTGTCGACGGGCTCCTCACACTGAGCCGCGAACTCGGCCGTCTCCCCGTCGCCGACGCACTCCAGCCCGCCATCGAGCTCGCCGCCAACGGCTTCCCCGCGTCCACCGAGCAGTCGCGCGCGTTCACCGGGCAGGCCGCCCGGTACCGCGACAACCCCGCGGTGGCCGGTCTCTACCCCGGCGGGAACCCAGTGGCGCCGGGCGATCTGGTGGTGCGGCCCGAATTGGCGGCGACGCTTCGAACGCTCGCCGACTCTGGAGAGCGGGACAGCTTCTACCTCGGCACCCCCGGCGAAGACATCGTGGCAGCACTAGGGGGAACCATCACCATGGATGACCTGGCCCGGAACCAGGCCGAATGGGTCGATCCGATCGGTGTCGACGTGTTCGGGCACACTGCCTGGACCATGCCGCCCAATTCGCAGGGCTACCTGGGCCCGGCGACGCTGGCCGTCTTCGAGATGCTCGACCCACCGCGCGACCCAGAAGACCCCCGCTGGTGGCACCTGCTCATCGAGGCGTATCGGTGCCTGGCGTGGGAGCGCGACGACCTGGTCACCGATCCGGGGACGAACCCCCTCCCCGCCGACCTTCTGGCAGACCGTGACCGCCTGGCCCGATTCGCCGACACGATCGGTGACCGAGCCGGGGTCTGGCCGACAACTCCCCATCGGCTCTCGGGCACGGCTTACATGTGCACGGCCGACGAAGAGGGGATGGGAGTGTCGATCATCCAGTCCAACTACTACGGCACCGGTTCGAGGTTTGGCGCCGCCCGCTCGGGGTTCCTTCTGCACGACCGGGGCCGTGGCTTCACTCTGACTCCGGGGCACGCCAACCAGGTGCTCCCCGGCCGCCGGCCGATGCACACCTTGTCCCCGACCCTGTGGACGCGTGACACCCTGCCGGGTTGGATCATCGGGACTCGTGGCGGGGACATACAGCCGCAACTCGTGGCCCAACTGGCCGCGCGCATCATCTGGTCCGGAGCGGAGCCCGAGCCAGCCCAGGCCATGCCTCGGTGGTCGACCGCCGACTTCGGACCCGAAAGCGAATCACGGATCAGCGTCGAGCCAGGTGTCCCCGAGGTGGTGGAGGATCTCCGCAGGCGGGGGCACGAGGTGAGCGTGGTCGACGGCCCTCAAGGAGGTTGGGGGCCGATGTCGGTCATCGGCTTCGACGGCGATGATCGAGTGGCGGCGGCCGACCCGCGGGTGGACACCACCGCCGCCCTGGTGTTCTAGCCGCTGAGCTCGGCCAGCACCGACTTCAGCGCATCCGGGTCGGTCTGGAGCACCGAGCCGATGGAGTAGAAGCCCACCCGCTGCAGCCGATCGCCGTACCTCTCGCGGATGGCTGCCGCCACACGGTCCACGGGAGCGACGATGCCGACCTCGGCAAGCATCTCGTCGGAGATGAGGTCCGGCATCTTGTCCCACTCCCCCCGCCGTGACATCGCGTGGAGCTCGTCGCCGATGTCCCAGCCGCTGGCATCGAGCACCGCGCGATAGGACGGGGTCGACGCGTAGAAGGCGATCTGCTGTCGGATCGGCCCCATCGACTGTTCGATCTCCGAGTCGGTGTGCCCTGTGGCGACGAAGACCGAAGAAGCGCGGGCGACGTCGTCGACGCTTCGACCCGCCGACTCGGCCCCCTTGGTCATCGCGGGCAGGACCACCTCGTCCAGATAGCGGACGGTGTGAAACGGGTGGACGTGGAACCCGTCGCACACCTCGCCGGCCACCCGGCTCAGAACCGGCCCGACACCGGCGATGTACACCGGCACTTCCGGGGTCGGGATCGGCCCCGGGTTGAAGAACGGGGTCATCAGCGAGAACTGGTAGAACTCGCCTTCGTAGCGAAGCGGGCCCGACGATTGCCACGAGTCCCAGATCGCCCGCAAGGCGAGGACGTAGTCTCGGAGCCGCGCCGCCGGCCGCCCCCACTCGGTGCTGAACCTGCGCGTGATGTGAGCCTTCACCTGAGTCCCGAGCCCGAGCATGAAACGCCCGCCCGTGAGGCGGGCGAGGTCCCAAGCGGTGTGCGCCAGGACCATGGGGGACCTGGGGAAAGCGACGGCGATCGCGGTCCCCAGCTCGAGGTCGGGCTCCTCCATCCCGGCCACCACCAGCGGCAGGAACGGGTCGAACTGCGTTTCGGCCGTGAAGAAGCCGTCGTAGCCAGCCGCCCGGGCGGCCCGAGCGGCCTCGGCGGCGTACTGCGGCGGCTGGGATGCGAAGAAGTAGTCGGCTTTCACCCTGTGAAAGGTACCGCAGCGCCACCAGACGCCGGGTACGAGGGACGGGGCACGGGGTACGCTTGAGCCATGAAGCGCCTTGCCAAGGTCGTCGGCATCCTCGGTGCCCTCGCCGCGGTGGTGTGGGCCATGCGCGACCGATTCATCTCGGTCGCCATCTCGCGTGAGCCCGAGCCCCCGGCGTTCCGGGCCACCACCCCCGGAGTGCCCGTTGAGGCCATCGACGGCATCGGGCCCGTGTTCGCCAAGAGGCTCACCGCGGCCGGGATCGACACCGTTGCTCGCTTGGCTGCCGCATCCTCCGACGCGGTCGCCGAAGCGGCAGGGGTCAGCTCGGCCCGGGCGCGGTCGTGGATCGAACAGGCCGCCGGTCGGGGCGGCTGATTGCCCTACCTCCACAGGCCCGAAGACCTCGCCGAGCTGCTACCGAACGAGCCTTCGTATCGGGCCGACCAGCTCCGCCGGTGGCTCTACTCGACACCCGTCCTTCGCCCGGAGGACATGACCAACCTGCCCGGCAGCGTGCGCGAGCGGCTGGGGCATCTCTGGCCCTTCACGGTGGACGCCGAGCAGGTGGCGGACGGCGGCGCCACCCGAAAGTGGCTGTTCCGCGCTCCCGACGGCGCCGCATTCGAGGCCGTGCTCATGGGCTACCCCAAGCGCACCACGCTCTGCATCTCCAGCCAGGCAGGCTGCGCCCTCGGCTGCACCTTCTGCGCCACCGGCCAGTTCGGGTTCGAGCGGCACCTCCAGGCCGGCGAGATCGTGGCGCAAGTCGCCTACGCCCAGGCATTCCTGCGCCAGGTCGGCCTCCCGGCAAGCCCGGACCACCTGACCAATGTGGTCTTCATGGGAATGGGCGAGCCGCTCGCCAACTACGACCGGGTGCGTGAGGCCATTCGGAGGATGATCGAGGTCATGGGGCTCTCGGCGAGGGCGATCACGGTGTCAACCGTCGGGATGATCCCCGGCATTCGCCGTCTCACCGACGAGCCGTGGCCGGTTTCGCTCGCGGTCAGCCTCCATGCGGCGGACGATGAGCTTCGCACCAGGCTGGTTCCGATCAATCGCCGGTACCCCATCGACGCCCTGGTCGAAGCAGCCTTGGCCTACTACGAGAAGAAGGGCCGCCGCGTCTCCATCGAGTGGACGATGATCGACGGGGTCAACGACACCGAGGATCAGGCCGAGAAGTTGGCGGGCATCGCGTTGCGGATGCGCGCCCATGTCAATCTCATCGCCCTCAACCCGACGCCATTGAGCAAGGATCGAGCGTCGGCCGAGCCGAGAATCGAGCGGTTTGCCCGGCTCCTCACCGAGCGCGGGGTCAACGTGACGGTGCGCGACACCAGGGGCAAGGACATCGACGCGGCATGCGGGCAGCTGCGCATCAGGTCTGGACAACCCAGGCTCGCCGGTTAGGCTCAATTTCGCGGAGTGGAGTCCGGGGGCTGAAGGAGTCAATCTCCAATGCCCGAACAAAGCATGCAACCGAAGGGCATGCCGGACAGTCGTCGCGCACGTGCCGTGGCAGTTGGCCTGGCACTCGTTCTCCTGGTCGCCCTCTTCTCGCTGAACTACACCGTAAAGAGGGGCGACACCCTCAGCGGCATCGCCAAGGACCACGGCGTCAAGCTCTCCGATCTGATCGACGCCAACAAGATCTCCAACCCCGACCTCATCCTGGTAGGCCAGGTGTTGGTGATCCCGGGCCAAGACGCACCGGCCAAGAGCGAGGCCAAGGAGGTGATCCACGTGGTCAAGAAGGGCGAGACCCTCGCCCGGATCGCGACTGCCTACAAGGTCACTGCCAGCTCCATCGCCAAGAGGAACGACATCAACAACGTCAACATGATCCGTTCGGGGCAGAAGCTGGTGATTCCGGGTGCAGCCGAAGGCGTCTCGTCCGGGTCGTCGGCCCGCACCAACAGGTTCCACATCGTCAAGAACGGGGAGACGCTGGCGCACGTGGCGGCCAAGTACGACGGGGTCACCTCCGATCAGATCGCCAAGTCGAACGGGATCGTCGACGGGATCATCTACTCGGGGACGAGGCTGTTCCTCGACGGCCCCGTCTACTCGGCCCGGAGCGGTTCGAGGGTCACATACACCGTCAAGTCCGGTGACACCCTCGGGGGTATCGCCCACGCACACAAGGTCACCACCGCCAGCATCATCGAGCTCAACAACATCTCGAACCCAAACGTCATCCGAGTCGGCCAGGAGTTGGTCATCAGCACCGCCGGATGGACCTGTCCGGTGGATGGCAGCACATTCTTCAACGACTGGGGCTTCCCCCGGTCGGGTGGCCGTTTCCACGAAGGGAACGACTTGTTCGCCAAGCGCGGGACCCCGGTCCGCGCGCCGGTGTCGGGGACGGTGAAGCAGGTGGTCGGATCCATCGGCGGCAAGCAGGTGAACCTGGTGGGCGACGACGGCGTCTTCTACCTCGGCAGCCACCTCTCCGACTTCGGGAACAGCGGAAGGGTCAGCGCCGGAACGATCATCGGCTACGTGGGCAACACCGGGAATGCGGCCGGGGCGAGTCCCCATCTCCACTTCGGCATGTACCTGCAGGGCGCGGTCATCAACCCGTACCCCACGCTGCTCGAGCACGGCTGCCGCTGACCACTACTGCGTCGGGCGGCTGAGCTCAAAACGGTCCCGGGTGGTCGAGTAGGCGTTGCCGGCCAGGCGGCCCACGGCGCGAAGGGCCTCGTGGTCGATGCGCGTCCCGTCGAGGATGTCGGGACGGACGTGCACGGCAACCACCTCGCCGAAGACGATCCGCGAGCCATCGGCCCCGCCGAGGTCGAAGGCGTGGATCACCCGGCACTCGAGGTTGGCCGGAGCCTCGGCAACCATCGGCGCCGAGACGATCGTGCCCCGCACGGCCGTGAGCCCGCACATTTCGAACTCGTTGACGTCGGCCGGGAAGCTGTAAGAGGTGGCGTTCATCACCTCCGCCACATCCTCGGAGACGATGTTGACGGTGAACTCGCCACTCTCCTCAGCGAACGCAGCGGAGTCCTTCAAGTCCCCACTGCTCCGGCGCCCGGCGGCGAACATCACCGCGGGCGGACGGCTCGACACCATGTTGAAGAACGAGAACGGCGCCAGGTTGTCGGTGCCGTCCGGCCGCCAGGTGCCGATCCAGCCGATCGGACGGGGGACGATCAATCCTGACAGCAGCCTGTAGGCGTCTCCCTCGGGGCTCTCGTCGAGCCGGAAGAGCCGCTTGTCGGTCATGACATGACCTTGTGCAGGTGGTCGAGTCGGATGGCACCAGCGCGGAGCATCGTCCCGTGGAACTCCTTCAAATCGAACCCCGGCCTGCGTTCGGCGGCGGCCCGCATGGCGAGGATCTCGCGCTCCCCCACCTTGTACGAGATGGCTTGGCCCTCCCAGCCCAGGTACCGCTTCACCTCGGACTCGGCGATGTCGCGGGCCTGGAGCCCGATGTCGGTCATGTAGTCGACGGCCCGCTCGTAGGTCCACGCGTCGCCGCCGTGAAGCGGGGCATCGTCCGGAATCCTGTATCCGAGGTGAAGCCCGGTGTCCACTACCACCCTCGTGGCCCGGAACATCTGGTTGGCCAACTGGCCCAGCCGGTACTCGGGGCGCTCGAAGAAGCCGAGCTCGTCCATCAGCCGCTCGGAATAGAGAGCCCACCCCTCCCCTGACCCCGAATACCAGACGTACATGCGGTGGAAGCGGGACAGGCGCTCCTGCTCGGCGAGGGCGTAACAGACCTGGAGGTGGTGGCCCGGGAAGCCCTCGTGATATGCCGTCGAGACCTCCTGCCAGTAGGGCAGCATCTCCCGGGACCCGGGGGCGTACCAGATGGAGCCTGACCGCTCCCAGTCCTCTGAAGGCCCGTGATACCAGGCACCCAGCGGACCACCCGGAGGAGCGATGTTGACGGTGATCCGCTTCATCGCCGGGGTCAGGTCGAAATGGCTTCCGTCTAGCTGCGCGATGGCACGATCTTGGAGGGCGGAAACGAAAGAGGTGAACTCCTCGCGGGTGCCGGCACACCGCGCGGGATCCGACTCCAGGAGCTGGATCACCTCACCCATGTTCAGGGACGCGTCGACCTCGGCCGCCGTGGACTTCATGGCTTCGGTGAGCCGCCGAATCTCCTCCCACCCCCACGCGTACGTCTCGGGCAGATCGAGCTTCATCCCGATGTAACGGTCGACCCCGACTTCGTATCGCTCCTGCCCCACGCCGTCCGCCTCCGGGGCGGCCGGCAGCACGGTGTCGCGGAGAAAGCCTGCGAAGGCGGCACATGCCGCCATGGCGGCTCCCACACTCGCCTCCACCGAACGACGGTCGGCACCAGCCCGCTCCGCCTCGTCGGGGAACGCCTGGAAACGCGACTGCGGGCCGGATGCCTCCTCGGCCTGAGTCATCACCGACTCGACCTGGCGCCGGGCCTGGACGCGGCCGTTGGCGACCCCGACTGTCAACGACCGCTGGTAGCCGTCGAGCATGAACGGCACCTGCGAGAGCCTGGCATCTACGTCCTGCCAACCCTCCACGGAGTCCTTGTCCATGACGTCGAACACGTCGGAGATCCACTGGAACGCGGAGTGGATGTGGTTGATGTCCCAAGACCACATGGCCGATTCGTCCTCTTTGATCCTGGTGTCCAACCACCCGGCGATGACCTGGGCAGCGAACGCCTGGGTCGGGTCCTCGTGATCGAGGTGGCCCTCCAGTTCGCGGCGGGTGTTGCTGTAGAGAGCGGCCCGAGCGGCGGCCCCGTCCGGCGAGTAGTCGGTGGGGAGGTGATCACGACCGGCGACCCCGAGGAAGGTGGCGTCGATCGGGTCGAGGTCGGCGAGGGCCTCGGTGAGTCGGTCTGAGATCTCGAACGGTGAAGGCATGGTCGGGCCACGGTACCGGAGCCCCCGGTACGCTCGCCCGTCGTGGACGACCTGATCGCAGTCCGGCCCGACGAGGAGTTCGACGCCGGGGCTCTTGCCGCCTGGATGACCGCACACGGCGGGCTCCCTGACGGGGTTCCCGCGGTGACCCAGTTCTCGGGCGGAAAGGCGAACCTCACCTACCTACTGGCGTTCCCGGACGGCACGGAGCTGGTGCTGAGGCGCCCTCCCCTCGGTCCACTGGCTGAGGGCTCCCACGACATGGCCCGGGAGCATCGGGTGCTGTCACGGTTGTGGCGGGCCTTCGACAAGGCACCCAGGTCCCTGGCGCTGTGCGAAGACGCCTCGGTGATCGGAACGCCCTTCTTCATCATGGAGCGCCGACCCGGCGTCGTCGTGCGAGGGCGGGTTCCGGAGCGGTTCGGAGGTGGCAACGACTCCGGGGCCAACCACCGGTTGTCGGCCGTGGTCATCGACACGCTCGCCGAGTTGCACGCCGTCGACCCCGCGTCCTGCGATCTGGGCGACCTGGGGCATCCCGACGGTTACCTGGAGCGTCAGGTGCAGGGCTGGAACCGCCGCTGGGAGAAGGCACGATTCGAAGAGGTTCCCGTGGCCGACGAGGTGGCCTCCTGGCTCGCGCTCCACATGCCGCAGTCACCCGCGCCGACCCTGGTCCACAACGATTGGCGGCTCGACAACATGGCGGTGTCCCCCGACGACCCCGGTGTGTGTGTCGCCGTCTACGACTGGGATATGTGCACCCGGGGCGACCCGTTGTCAGACCTCGGCACTTTGATGGGCACCTGGTTCGACCCCGGCGAGGCTCCGGAAGAGCTGTCGATGATGCCGACGACGGCTCCGGGCTGGCTGACCCGAGCGGAGGCAGTCGAGCGGTACGCCGGTCTCACCGGTGACGACCTCGCCGCCATCGACTGGTACCTCGTGTTCGGGGCATGGAAGATGGGCGTCATCCTGGCCCAGATCCACATCCGCTGGCTGCGGGGTCAGACGAAGGACGAGCGGTTCGCCACCCTCGGCGAGGGCGCCAGGCACCTCTTCGAGCTTGCCGCCGAACGTAGGTAGCGACGCCTCGCCAACCAGAGCGCCGTACCCAGAACCCGGCGACGAACAGGCCCGGGATGAGGTGGGCAGGAATAGAGATTGATGTGAGTGGAGACCAAGACGGGTTCAGTTGGGACGAGGCGGTGAGCGGCCATGCGGACGAAGCTCCCATCTGCCCGTGACCGGGTTCCGGGTGGGGGTGAGTCC
>CAYLYQ010000013.1:37345-45440 GCA_964388105.1 uncultured Acidimicrobiaceae bacterium | reverse complement strand
GGATCGAGGCCACGGTGAACTGGACGACGCCGGACCTTCGGTTCCGCAACAACACTGACGGGGCCATCCTCATCGACACCCGTCACACGGACACGTCCATAACGGTCCGCATCTTCGGCAACAACGACGGCCGAACCGTCCGCGGCCAGCAGATCAACGGAGAGACCCGCATCGAAGTGGTGTCCGCAGGCGGCCCCAATGCCCGCGTCGTGGAAGGGACGGTGAGCGAGCGCGTCAACATCAAGGAGCCACCGGCGCCCCAGTACGTGACCAACTCGGCTCTGAGCCCGGATCGGGTGATCACCCTCCAGTCACCGGACCAGGGGTGGACCGTCGAGGTGGTGCGTCGCATCCTCGTCGGCGGCCAGCAGGTCTCGCGAGAGGCGTGGACCGTCGTCTACCGGCCACAGCGGGCCATCTACGAGGTGCACCCCTGCCGTGTCCCCGGCAAGGAGAACACGTGTCCGACGACAACAACGATGCCGCCGGCAACGACTACGACGACCGCGCCCCCGGAGGGCGACGGCTGAGGGGACCTACTCCTCTTCGGAGGAGCTTTCGGCGTCCGGGTAATACCGGAGGAAGTATCGGGTGACGTCGGCGACCTGGCCGGTCGTGGCCTCGTCCCAGCCGGTCGGGCGTCTCACGGTCACCTGGTTCTGGAGGACGTAGACGTGGTCGATGCCGAGGCCGAGCTCGAAGAGCCTCGACGCCAGCACTCCCGGGACTCCCTCACCGGTTTGCCCCGGAGAAATCGCCTCTCCGTCCTGGCCGGTGAAGCTGCGATCGGTGTCGATCAACAACACGTCGCCCACCGTGGTGATGTCCCTGATCTCGACGTTCTGACCCATGCCCGGATCGTAACTCAGCCGCCGAGGAGACCCGAAGCCTCGCCGATGCGGTGAACCTTGACCAGGTTTGTGGATGCCTGCACGTTGGGCGGCACGCCGGCCACCATCACCACCATCTCGCCGGCAGACGCCACGCCCGCCCGTTCGAGGAGCTCAGCGGCCTTGGACATCTCCTCGTCGGTCGATCCCCGACGTTCGAACTGATGAGGGGACACTCCCCAGTACAAGGCCATTGCGTTCAGGGTCCTCTCGGACGGACTGAATGCGTGGATTCGCTGCTCGGGCCGGTACTTGGAGATGAGCCGGGCGGTCGACCCCGACTCGGTGAAGGCGACGATGAAGCGGGTGCCCACGTTGCGGGCGATGTGGGTCGCCGCCTGCGCCACAGCCGACGCCACCTGGTTGGGATCACCGACGAAGGCCACTGGCAAGTCTCCTCTCCTGGACAGGGTTCCTTCTTCGACGGTCTGACAGATACGGGACATGGCGCGCACGGTCTCGACGGGATAGGAGCCGATGGCGGTCTCCCCGGACAGCATGACCGCGTCCGTGCCCGCCATCACCGCCATCGCCACGTCGGTCACTTCGGCCCTTGTCGGTCGGGGGCTGTGCGTCATCGACTCCAGCATCTCGGTCGCGGTCACCGTGACCACACCCAGGGCGTTGGCGCGGTCGAGGATGTCGCGCTGGATCAGGGGCAGCCTCTCGAGGGGGACCTGCACCCCGAGATCGCCGCGGGCGACCATGACGCCAAAAGAGGCGTCCATGATCTCGTCGAGGTTCTCCAGAGCACGGGCGAGCTCGATCTTGGAGATCACCGGGGCCTCCCCGACCAGGGACTTCACCGCCTCCACATCCTCCCGCGTGCGGACGAAGGATGCCGCGACGTAGTCGACGCCAAGCTTCCGCCCCAGCTCCAGATCGACCTCGTCCTTCGGCGTGACGTTGGAAGTGGCGAGGCGGCTGTCCGGAAGGGACACCCCCTTGTGGTCGGAGAGGAGCCCGGGAGTGATAACACGGGCCCGGAGTGACTCCTCCCCGGATTCGATCACTTCCAGCTCGATCATGCCGTCCGCGAGCAGGACCCGATGACCGGGATGGACGTCGCGGATCAGACCCGCGTATCCGATCGGGATGCGCCCCGGCGCGCCCTCCCAGTCACTGACGAGCTCGACCACCGAGTCCTTGTCGAGGGCGATCTCGCCGGCAGGGAACACGCCGACGCGGAGCTTTGGTCCCTGGATGTCCTGGATGACGGCCACCGGGCGGCCGGAGGCTGCCGAGGCGGCTCGGACCCACCCGACCATCGCGGTGTGCATCTCGGCGTTGCCGTGAGAGAAATTGATGCGCGCGGCGTCCATGCCGGCTTCGACCAGGGCAACCACCGCCTCCGCGGACGCCACCGCCGGGCCCAGCGTGGCGATGATCTTGGTCTGGCGGTGCACGCCGTCAACTTAACCCGAGGCGGCCAGCGCCTCCCTGATCAACTCGTTGGCCAGCTTGGGATCGGCGCGCCCGCCGGTCTCCCGCATCACCTGGCCGACCAGGAAACCGACCACTTTCTCCTCTCCGGCTCGATACCGGCCCACGGCGTCGGGGTTGGCCGCCACCACGGCTGCGACGGCCCCGGTCAGCGCGCCTCGGTCCGACACCTGGCCCAGATTGCGGGCGTCGGCGACCTGCTCAGGGTCCCCCTCGCCGGCCAGGACGCCCTCCATGACCTCTTTGGCCGCAGTTGCCGACACCTCGCCGGCGTCCACCATCCCCACCAGCGCCGCCAGACGACGGCCGTCGAGGGCGTCGGGCTCCAGACCCGTGCGGCGGGTCCACGCCGTCACCTCGCCCGTGATCCAGTTGAAAGCCGCGGCGGGGGCCGCGCCCGCGGCCACCGCGTCGTCGAACACCCGGCGGAGCGCGGGGGTCGTGTCGGCGAGGATCGCTGCCGACTTCGAGTCGAGGCCGAGATCGCGGTAACGACCCCGGCGAGCCTCCGGCAGCTCGGGAAGAGTGGCCCGAATCTCGTCGACCCACTGCGCGGAGATCACCATGGGAACGAGGTCGGGGTCGGCGAAGTACCGGTAGTCGGAGGATCCCTCCTTGGTTCGCATCGACTGCGTCTCCCCCGCCTCCTCGTCCCAATGGCGGGTCTCCTGGACGACTTCCCCACCGGATTCGATGAGCTCGATCTGGCGCCGGATCTCGAAGTCGACGGCCCGCTCCAACGAGCGGAACGAGTTCATGTTCTTGATCTCGACCTTGGTGCCGAACTCGGCCTGGCCCTCCGGTCGCACCGAGATGTTGGCGTCGAAGCGGATCGAGCCCTCCTCGAGCCTGGCGTCGGAGACGCCGAGCTCGGCGACGATCGACCGCAGCTCCTGGGCGTACGCCCGCGCCTGCGCGGCGCTGCGGATGTCAGGGCGGGACACGACCTCGACGAGCGGGACACCGGAGCGGTTGAAGTCGAGCATCGTGGACGAAGCCGACTCAATCCGGCCACCCCCGCCGATGTGAGTCGACTTGCCCGTGTCCTCCTCCTGATGCGCCCGCTCGATGCCGATGCGGGCGCGCTCGCCGTCGACTTCCACTTCGAGGTGCCCGTCCACGCACACCGGCACGTCGAACTGGCTCACCTGATAGTTCTTGGGGAGATCGGCGTAGAAGTAGTTCTTGCGGTGGAACACCGAACGCTCGGCCACCCGGCAGTTGAGGGCCAGTCCGATGGCGATGATGCCCTCGATGGCCCGGCGGTTGGTGACGGGCAGCGCTCCGGGAAGGCCGAGGCAGACCGGGCAGATGTTCGTGTTGGGCTCGGCCCCGAAGTCGACGGCACAGCCACAGAACATCTTCGACGCCGTCGCCAGCTCGACATGGGTCTCGATGCCGATGACGGGCTCCCAGCTCACTCTGCCACCACCGGGATCTCGGGCCGGGCGGTGAACCCGGCAGCACGCTCGACCTCGGCGGCGACCCTGAACATGGTCTCCTCGCCCAGAGCCGGTGCCATCACCTGGAACCCGATGGGGAGCCCCTGCGAGTCGAGTCCGATGGGAATCGACATCGCAGGCTCACCGGAGAGGTTCGTCGGGATGGTGCAGATGTCCGACAGGTACATGGCAAGCGGATCGTCCACGCGGGCACCGGCGGGGAAGGCGACGGTGGGGCTGGTGGGAGAGACGAGCACGTCGACCTGGCCGTAGGCACGCGCGGTGTCGGCCCGGATGGCGGCGCGGACCCTCTGCGCCTGGCCGTAGAAGGCGTCGTAGTAGCCCGCCGACAGTGCGTAGGTGCCGAGGAGGATCCGGCGGATCACCTCCGGCCCGAAGCCCTGGCCCCTGGTGCGCGACATCAGCTCCTCCGTCGTGTCGCCCGGCACCCGCAAGCCGTACCGGATGCCGTCGAAGCGGGCCAGGTTGGAGGACGCTTCGGCCGGGGCGATCAGGTAGTAGGCGGAGAGGGCGATCTCGAACGAGGGACACGACACTTCGACGACCTCGGCCCCCTGGCGGGCGAGGCTCTCCACCATGGCAGCCACTGCCGACTCGACGTCGGGCTCGTATCCGTCGCCGGCGAGCTCACGAACGACACCGATGCGCAGACCGTCGACCCCGGCCTCGAGACCGGCCCGGAGGTCGGGGTAGTCGCCGTCGTAGGAGGTGGAGTCGAGCGGGTCGTGCCCCCAGATGGTCTCGAGAAGCAGGGTGGCGTCCTCCACCGTCCGGGTGATCGGCCCGATCTGGTCGAGCGAAGAAGCGAATGCGATCAGCCCGTAGCGACTCACCGTCCCGTATGTGGGCTTGACGCCCACGGTCCCCGTCAGCGATGCCGGCTGGCGGATCGAACCCCCGGTGTCCGACCCGAGTGCACCGAGCGCCGATCCGGCGGCGACGGCGGCGGCCGAGCCGCCCGACGATCCGCCCGGAACCCTCGTTATGTCCCAAGGGTTGAAGCTGGGCCCGTAAGCGGAGTTCTCGGTGGACGAGCCCATGGCGAACTCGTCGAGGTTGGTCTTGCCGACGATGACCGCTCCCGCCTCCCGGAGCTTGCGGACCACCGTGGCGTCGTAGGCCGGCCGGTAGCCGGCCAGGATCTGAGAGGACGCAGTGGTCTCGATGCCACGCGTGCTCATGTTGTCCTTGAGCGCCACCGGGATGCCTTGCAGTGGCCCGCGGTCCCGCCCCGCGGCCAGGTCGGCGTCGGCGGCCTCGGCCGCCCCTCGCGCCCCTTCCCGATCGAGGGTGAGATAGGCGTGGAGCTGGGACTCGGTGACATGCGCCACGCCGAGCGCGGCTTCGAGGAGATCGGTCGCGGTGACGGCGCCTTGGCGAAGCGCCTTGGCGGCGCCGGAGATGGTGTCGGGTGTGGTCATGTGTCCAGGGCCGGAGGGACCACGAAGTAACCGTCCCGTGTCTCGGGTGCGGCCGCGAGCACCTCGTCACGATCGAGCGACGGCCTCACCTCGTCGGCCCGAAAGACGTTCTCGAGGCCGAGGCCATGGCTCGATTCGACCGAAGGATCGCCTTCGAGGGCCTGGACCTTGGCGGCATGCTCGAGGATGATCCCGAGCTGGGCCCGGTACTTCTCCAGATCGTCGGGCGATAGCTCGAGACGGGCGAGGCGCGCGACGTGGTCGATGTCGATGTCTACGGGCACGGGCGGATTGTATTGCGGGCGACCGGGTGAACCTGCCGGGTTCTCAGTCGACCGGCACCTCGACGAGCTCTCCGCTGTCGACTCGGTAGACGAACCCCCTGATGTGGTCCCGGTGCAGGACGAACTGGTTGCCCCGCATCCGGCGGACCGACTCGGCGACGTCGTCGTACGGGCTGTCGAACCTCTGCAGGATCCACTCGGGCCGCCTGCCGGTCTCGTCCTCGAGTTGGGTGAGGAAGGACTCCTCGTCGACCTTCTCCAACCCGCAGTCCGTGTGATGGATCATGATCACCTCTCGCGTGCCGAGCAGGCGCTGGCTGAGGCAAACGGATCGGATCACGTCATCGGTGACCACTCCCCCGGCGTTGCGGAGGATGTGGGCCTCGCCCTTCCCGAGCCCGAGCATGGAGAACATGTCCATTCGGGAGTCCATGCAGGCGACGATGGCCAGCCTTCTGGTCGGCGACACCGAGAGTCCGGCGTCGACGAAATCCTGTTGGTAGGCGAGGTTGTTGGCCGCGAGCTCGTCCGCATTGGGCGTGAACTCCGGCTCGGTCAACAGAGCACCTCGGCGAGGGCTGCGTAGGCCCAGTCGAGGTCGTCGATGGCGACGGACTCGCCCGGCTTGTGCGCCAGAGCCGTCTCGCCAGGCCCGAAGTTCACCGCCGGCACCCCCCGCTGGGCGAGTTGGGCCACATCCGTCCAGCCCTGCTTGTGGCCGATCTCGGCCGATGCCGCCTCGGCCAGTCGCGTGAACAACGGATGCCCGACGGCCGGATAGGCGGCAGGGCTGGCGTCGTTGACCTCGAACCCGTCGGCGCCGGAGCAGACCTCGCGCAGATGAGCGAGAGCCTCCTCGGTCGTCCGGTCGGGTGAGAAGCGGTAGTTGATGTTGAGCTCGAAACGAGACGGGATGATGTTGTTGGCCACCCCGCCCTGAGCCCTGGTCACCGAGATGACCTCCTTGAACGGAAGCCCCTCGATCGGGTGCAGTTCGGGCTCCAGCCTCCCCATCATCTCGAGGAAACCGGCGGCCCGGGTGATGGCGTTCACGCCCTGCCAGGGCCGCGCCGAATGGGCCGCTTCACCCTCGAACCAGGCCCGGGCGTTGACGGAGCCCTGACACCCGGCATGCATCTCCCGGTTCGTCGGCTCCATGACGATCCCTGCCTCGGCCTCCACGAGCAGGGGATGGGCGTCGAGTATGGGCGTCAGTTGATTTCCCGAGAGGGGACCTTCCTCACCGGCGTAGAAGACACCCACGATGCGATCGGTCCCCAGATCCTCGATGAGGTGGACCATCACCGCCAGGCCTCCCTTCATGTCGGTCGTGCCCAGCCCGTGGACCCTGTCGCCTTCGACGCGGGAACCGGCGTCACCCTGAAGGGGCACCGTGTCGGTGTGACCGACCAGCAGGATCTTCCCGGCGGCCGGCTCGCCCACCACCAGGGAGTCGGCAACCAGGCTCACCGGCTCGCGACCCTCGAAACGAGCCGCCAGCGCCTTCTGGATCTCCTGTTCGTTGCCGGTGGCGGACGGGATGTCGACGAGCCACCTCAAAGTGTCGACGAGCGAGGTCACGTCATCGACGCGATTCGGCCGGCCGTGACGAAGATCGCCGGGTCGGGATAGTCCTCGCAGTAGTTGTAGGCGTAGGCCACCCGGACGTGCCCGGTGCGGTCGACCACGAACTCCCCCGACTGCATCCACTCGTCGTCGACGGCATTGACGCCTCGAGCACGCTTGCCCGCCATGACCTTCTGCCCCGACTCGAGACTGAGGTCGCAGTATTCGAGGGGAGCGTCGTAGAGCACCTGCTCGACCGACCAGTGCCCGAGGCCGAAAGCCTTGTGGGCGGCGTACTCAGGGTCGGCAAAGGTCAACACATCCAGGTTGTTCTGTTCTGCGTACAAGTCCACACGCTCCGGGTCGCCGGGAGCGACGACCACCACGCCCAGCCCGGTTGCCTTGTAGGCCTCGACCTCGTCCATCAGCCGACGCGCACGCTCACGCCCGCAGCCACAGCCGAGATGCCTCCACAACAGGACGAGCACCGGCTGGTCGGCCCACGCCTCGGATAGTTGGTGCTCGGTGCCGTCACGGCCGAACACGGTCACGGGGGGCACGGCGTCGCCCCGTCGGAGCGGTCTGCCTTCGATCGTGGGGCCGGCGAGCCAGCCGTCCAGCCATCGGTTCTCTGCGGACATGATGAGGGCCATGACGTCTCGGTCGGACATGACCCAAACCCTACCGGCACTTCGGGCAGCCACGGGCGTGTCGCCGGGGAACCGGGGGCTACCCTCCTCGCCCGTGAGCCGAGCCGCAGCCACGGGCATCGCCACCTTCTCGGGCGACAAGGTCCTCGACGTCTGGTTCCCCGATCCGACCTCGACCGACGCCACCATGGTCGCCGGCCTCGAGGGGGCCGACCCGGCGCGCGGCGTGCAACGGCGGGCAGTCACCACCGTGATCAGCGACCTCTCGGTCCCGCCCGCAACCCCCCAGGACGCCTACCTGCGCCTCCACCTCATCTCGCACCGCATCTACCGGCCGAACGAGATCAACCTGGAGGGGATCTTCGGTGTCCTCAACAC
>CAYLYQ010000013.1:8515-37245 GCA_964388105.1 uncultured Acidimicrobiaceae bacterium | reverse complement strand
CGCTCGCGCCCCCTCGGCCCTTCGGGCCACTCCCCCATTGCTCCGCAACGGGTGAGAATCAAGGCGGATTGGAGAGCCCCAGGGCGCAACTACGGTGGCCGCGTGCCCTATCGCTACATCTACCTCGGGCTCGGGCTGTTGGGAGCGGCTGCCCTGATCCTCGGAATCGTCTTCGCCAAGGACGGCGAAGGGGTCGAGCTGCCGGGGGCTCTGGTCTCCGTCTCCCCTGAACCCGGGGAGATGGTCCCCCCGCAGGCGCCTCTCGAGGTGGTGCTGCCCGTCGGCTACCGGGCCCAGATCTGGGTCAACGGATGGCCCATCACCGACTTCACCTTCATCGAGGCGACAGGCGTCCACCGGTGGGCTCCGTCGCCCGCCGACCCCAACATCCAGTCCTGGCCCTCCGGGACCCAGCAAGTGCGCATCACATGGGACACCTACGCCGGCCTGCCCGATCCGGGCGAGTTCGAGTGGAGCTTCAGGGTGGGCGGCTGACCTCAGCCCGCCAGAGCGCCCAGACCCTCCTCGAGAACCCGGCGGAAGGTGGCGTCGTCGATGATGGGGATGCCCAACTCCTCCGCCTTCTTGGTCTTCGAGGCTCCAGGCGACTCACCGACCACGAGAGCCGTGGTCCGCGACGAGACCGACCCGGTCGCTTTCCCCCCACGCGCCTCGACAGCGGCCTCTGCCTCCTCCCGGCTCATCCCGTCCAGCGTCCCCGAGACGACGAACACCGCTCCGGACAGCAAGTCGGAAGCAGCCTCGGGCTCGGGTGCGTCGTCGACGAGTCTGACCCCAGCCTCCCCGAGCTTGGCGACCAGCAGGCGGTTCGCCTCGTCCAGAGACCACTCCCTCACCCCGGCAGCGATGACCGGGCCGATCCCTTCGACCTGGGCGATCTCCTCCTCGGAAGCGTCCATGAGGGCCGGGAGCCCACCGAAGTGGCGGGCCAGGGTGCGCGCCACGGTGCCCCCGACATGGCGGATGCCCAGAGCGGTGAGCAGGCGGGCCACCGGGCGGTCTTTCGCCGCCTCGATCGCCGCCTTCAGCTTGTTGACCGAGATCTCGCCCCAGCCCTCGTATTGACGGAGCCGGTCGGCATCGAAGGTGAAGATGTCGGCGGGGTCGACGATCAGGTTCTCGTTGAGCAGCAGGTCGATGGTCTTGTAGCCGAGATGCTCGATGTCCATCCCGCCCCGGCCGGCGAAATGGAAGAGCCACTCCCGCACGCGTGACGGGCAGGAGAAACCCCCGGTGCACCGCGCCACCGCCTCACCATCCGGCCTGACTATCGGGTTGCCGCAGAACGGGCACTTGGCGGGCATCTTCCAGACCTTCTCGTCACCGGTGCGGACCGCCACCACCGGCCCGACGACCTCGGGGATGACGTCGCCTGCCCTCCGAACCACCACCTGGTCTCCGATCCGGACGTCCTTCAAGGCCACCTGATCGGCGTTGTGCAGAGTGGCGAGGCCGACTGTCGCGCCCCCCACGAACACGGGCTCCAGGACGGCGAACGGCGTGGCCGCCCCGGTGCGCCCGACGTTGATGCGGATGTCGCGGAGCAGCGTGACCTGCTCCTCAGGTGGGAACTTGAAGGCAATCGCCCAGCGCGGGGCCTTGGCCGTGTATCCGAGTCGGGCCTGCTCTGCCAGCGAGTCGACCTTGATGACCACACCGTCGGTCTGATACCCGACCCCGTGCCGGTGCCGCTCGGCCTGCTCGACGAACTCGTACACCGCCTCGATGGTGTCGAGGCGGGCGCTCTCCGGATTGGTCCTGAAGCCGAGCTCGGCGAGGTACCGGACGGTCTCCCAGTGGGTCTCCAACTCCGGGCCTCCTTCGAGAAGCCCGAGCTGGTACACCCAGATCCCGAGCTGGCGGCCGGCCGTGACTCCCGGGTCCTTCTGGCGAACCGAACCGGCTGCGGCGTTACGCGGGTTGGCGAAGATCTGCTTGCCGGCCTCGGCCTGCCGCTCGTTCAGCTCCTCGAACGCCTTCTCCGGCATGTAGACCTCACCTCTGACCTCCAGCAGAGCCGGAGGGTCGTCGGTCAGGAGACGCAGCGGCACCGACTGGATGGTGCGGAGGTTGGCGGTGATGTCCTCGCCCGTGGTGCCGTCGCCCCGGGTGGCGCCGGTGTCGAGCATCCCGTCCCGATAGACGAGCACGACGGCGAGGCCGTCGATCTTCAACTCGCACACGTACCCGCTGGGCTCGGTCCCGAGCTGCCGGATCATCCGCTGCTGCCACGCCGCGAGGTCGTCCTTCGACTCGGCGTTGTCGAGCGAGAACAACGGTCGGAGATGGGTCACCGGACGGAAGAGATCGGCGACCGGGCCGCCCACGCGCTGGGTGGGGCTGTCCGGGGTGATCAGCTCCGGGTGCTCGTTCTCGAGCTTGGTCAGCTCGCGCACCAGGGCGTCGTATTGGGCGTCGGACACCACCGGGTCGTCGAGAGTGTGATACCGGTAGGCGTGCAGGCGGATCTCGGCCCGCAACTCCTCGATCCTCTGTTCGACGGGATCCATCGCAGCGACGATAACGGCGCATCACGACAGACTTCCGGGCCGTTTCCCACACCCGCCAACCGGGTAGGCCTCGCGCGGACGAAGGAGTGCACATGCCCGTACATCGCAGCAAGGACTCCCAAGGCCCCTACTACCAGTGGGGCGACTCGGGGAAGAAGTACCGCTACGAATCCGGCAACAAGAAGAGCCGGGATCAGGCGAAGGAGAAAGCCGAGCGCCAGGGTCGCGCGGCCCGGGCGTCCGGCTACAAGGGATGAGCGTTTCGGCCGGCAGCAGGCCGGGTAAATCGAACCCAGAACCCGAACCCAAAGGAGGGTCAAATGGACAGCTTCACCAAGACCAAGTGGGAAGGCCGATGGGACCAGGTCAAGGGCCGTGCCCGCCAGATCTGGGGCGATCTCACCGATGACGACCTCGACGTCGCTCGAGGCAACGTCGAAGAGCTCGTCGGGAAGATCAAGGAGCGCACCGGTGAGACCACCGAAGCGATCCGCGATCGCCTCGACCAGGAATTCCCCGAAGATCTCTGATCCCGGTCCATAACCGGAAATAGAGGAAAGGAGCCCCACCTCCTCCCGGGGCTCCTTTTCTCGTTTGGAATGTAGGTCTGTTTAGCGGTCGCGCTCGCGGGCTTTGTTGACCGTCAGCTTCCGGCCGGACAGGTCGGACCCGTCCAGGGCCTCGATCGCCGCATTGGCCTCGTCCGCGTTGGTCATCTCGACGAATCCGAATCCGCGGGAGCGGCCGGTGTCTCGATCGGTCACCACCTGAGCGCGGGCGACCTCGCCGTAACGGGCGAAGGCATCCTCGAGCTCCTTGGAGTTCGTGTTGTACGCCAGGTTCCCGACGTAGATGTTGGTGTTTGCCATGTCTCTTCCTCGATGACCCGTTCCAACTTGCTGGCACCCCGGCCTGGCCGGTTCCGGCCTCACGGCCGGGTCTCCGGGCGGCGTCGTTCACCCTACGGGTCGAGAGTGAAGGAGCGCGACGCTCGCGGCGTCGTGCGCATACTAGGGCGCGGATCGCGTCAATTCTGCTGGAGTTGACGCAGTTCTTGCATTGGTCGCCGAGATGACCGCGCCGCCCAGGACGCGGTCTCCGGAATAGAACGCGACGGTCTGACCCGGCGCCACACCCTCCTGGGGCTCCAGGAACGAGAGAGTCCTCGAATCGAGGGTCGCGGGCACGATCTCCCCATGGGCGCGGTACTGGCAATCGACCTCGCCGTCGAGCACGAGGTCCGGGGCGGTGGCGGTCAACCCCGCGAGGTCGACCGATGCCACACGGAGCTCGCGCCTGGATCCAATCGTCACCTGCGCCCGGTGGGCGTCGATTCCCACCACGTACCTGGGCTCCCCCACCGCCACACCCAAACCGCGCCGCTGGCCGATCGTGAAACCGACCACGCCGTCATGGGTGCCCACCACGTGGCCCGAGGTGTCGACCAGCGTCCCGGGAACGAACGCCTCGGGGACGGTCTTCCGCAGGAAGCCGCGGTAGTCGCCTTGGCCGACGAAGCAGATGTCCATCGACTCCGGCTTGTCGGCGGTCCGAAGACCCAGGTCGGCCGCCACCCGGCGCACTTCGGCCTTGGTCATCTCCCCCACCGGCAAGCGGGTCACGGCGAGCTCGTCCTGGGTGAGCATGGAGAGCACGTACGACTGGTCCTTGGCCGAGTCCCTCCCGCGACGCAGCTCCCAGCCGCCCTCGGTCTCGACGACCCGGGCGTGATGGCCGGTGACCAGGATGTCGGACTCCAGCTCACCGAGGCGCCGGAGGAGCCGATCGAACTTGACGGTCCGGTTGCACTCGATGCAGGGGTTGGGGGTACGGCCCGAGGCGTAGTCGGCCACGAACCGGTCGACGACTCCGTCCCGGAACTCGTCGGTGTAGTCGAGGACGTAATAAGGGATGCCGAGGGAGGCCGCCACGCGCCGGGCGTCCTCCGAGTCGGAGAGAGTGCAGCACCCGGCGCTCGGCATCTCCCCATCCGGGCCCGACCAGAGCTTGAGGGTCACGCCGATGACCTCGTGGCCTGCCTGGACCATCAAGGCGGCGGCCACGGACGAGTCGACGCCACCCGACATCGCCGCCAGGACCCTCATCGCACAGCCTCGACGGCCTCGACCAGTGCGCCGGTGGCATCGGCGACATCGCTCTGCGTCGTGGACCACCCGAAGCTGAACCGGAGGCTCTCCCGAACCTGCTCTCGGCTCAGACCCATCGCGGTGAGGACGTGGCTGACGCTCGGGGCTCCCGACTGGCAGGCAGACCCGGCGGAAGCGGCGACCCCGGCCCGGTCCAGCCGGATCAGCACGTCCTCGTTGCGGATCCCCGGGATCCTCAGGTTGGAGTGGTGAGGGCCGCGGACCGCTCCCTGTCCGTTGATGACGGCGTCCGGGATCTTGTCGAGCACTGCCTTCTCGAAATCGTCGCGCATGCCGCTGCCGCTCGTGCCGTCTGCGGCAACGAGGCTCATGGCGTGGGCGAGGCCGACAGCGCCCGCCACGTCGTTGGTCCCTGAGCGCCGCCCGGCCTCCTGCCCGCCCCCGTGGATCAAGGGCTCGAGCCGGGTGCCTTCCCGCACCAGCAGCACTCCGACGCCCTTCGGGCCGCCGAACTTGTGCGCCGACAGGGAGAGCAGGTCGACCTCGAGGTCGGCCAAGGCAACGGCTCCGAACGCCTGGACGGCATCGGTGTGGATCAGGGTCTGCGGGCTCCTCTCACGGACGAGCCGGATCACCTCCGCCAGATCGGTGGCGACGCCCGTCTCGTTGTTGACCGCCATCACCGAGACCACCGCGGTCTCGGATGTGACGGAGTCTGCGATGGCGGCCGGGTCGACGCGGCCCGCTCGGTCCACCCCGACCACGGTCACCGGACGGCCCAGGCGCTCGAGGAAGGCGCACGCCTGCAACACGGCCTCGTGCTCGGTGGCGGCGGTGACGACCCCCGAGGCAGGGCCTGCCCACGCCGGGCCCTTGATCGCCAGGTTGTCGGACTCGGTGCCGCCCGAGGTGAACACGATCTCGGACGGCCGTGCTCCGAGAAGTGCGGCAACGGTCTCGCGGGCCTCTTCCAGGGCGTCCTTTGCCCGGCGCGACACGGCGTGCACGCCGGACGGGTTGCCGAACCGGTCGGCGGCGAACGGCTCCATGGCGTCCCAGACTCCGGGACGCATCGGCGTCGTGGCGGCGTGGTCGAGATAGATCATGCAGCCCCCATTGTCGCAGGGGCGGGGATTCAGGCGACGATGAGCTTGGAGAGCCGCGCCAGGTTCCGCCGCCACACCCGTCGCAGGATGGGGCGCGCGACGAACTCCCCGATCGGCCCTGCCAGCCACCATGGGAAGCGAAGCTTCTCGGCCCAGGTGACCCGGCTGCCGGTTCCGTCCGGCTCCACACTGAGCCGCCCTTCGCCGGTCACGGCACCACGGTGGACGACCGTGATGGACTCCCCCTCGTCCCAGTCGACGACCTCCATGATGTCGTCGGTGCGGAACGGGCCGACCCGGGTCTCGACCACCATGCGGGTCCCGGGGCCGCGCCGCTGCTCACCGTCGAAGTCGAGGCGAGCGATGTCGGACATCCATTTTGGATGGGCCTGCAGGTCGGCCAGATACTCCCAGACTTCCGAAGGCGGGCGGGCGACGGTGGTCGACACCACGACGGACAGGTTCGCTCCGCTCATGGTGTCACGACCCGCCGCTACTTGCCCTCGAAGTCGGCGCTCCGCTTGGCCACGAAGGCGTCGATCCCCTCTCGGGCATCTTCGCTCCCGAAGGCGCGCTGGAACTCCGCGGCCTCCACGGCCATCCCCTCTTCGAAGGGGAGACGACCCGCGGCAAGCGATTTCTTCGCCGCGGCGATGGCCACGGTGGCCTTGGTCGCCCACTCTGCGGCGTCGGCCATGGCCAGATCGAGCACCTCGGCGGACGGGGCGACCTTGTCGGCGTAGCCGATGGCCAGGGCCTCGGCGGCGTCGATGTGGCGCCCCGTGTACACCAGCTCCTTGGCCTTCTGGAACCCGACGAGGCGTTGCAGGCGCTGGGTGCCTCCGGCACCCGGGATGATCCCGAGGAGGATCTCCGGCTGGCCGATCCGGGCGTCGTCGGCGACGTAACGGAAGTCGGCCCCCATGGAGAGCTCGCAACCGCCGCCGAGGGCGAACCCGTGGACGGCCGCGATGGTGGGCTTGTCCAGCCCTTCCAGCGCGGCGATTGCATCGACCAGGAGGTTGGCGCTTCGCTCCTTGGCGCCGGAGTCGAGGGTGTCCTTGAACGCCTTGATGTCGGCACCGGCCGCGAAGTGGGGATGGCCGGTGACCACGACTGCGCGGATCGAAGGGTCGGCGCAGGAAGTGAACGCTTCGAGGAGCTCCGCGGCGACCTGTGCGGAGAGGGCGTTGACCGGAGGCCGGTCGAGACGCACCAGCGCCACGGCCCCCTTGGTCTCGACAGACACGAATTCCATGACGGTGACGTTAGGAGCCGGGGATGCGGGAGGCCACCGCGGGCAGGTCGCGCACCCCGGAGCTGGACACCGGTTCGATCCGCATCCGAGCGTCCACGACCACCAGGCCGGCGCCCGGCTCCAGCACCTTGACGGGGTTCAGGTCCATTTCGGCGAGCTCCGGGACGGCAGCGATCATCCCGGAGACCCGGAGCAGGGCGTCCTCGAGTGCGGCCACGTCTCCGAGCGGTTGGTTGCGGTAACCCTCCAGCAGCCGGTGACCCTTGGTCTCCCGGATCATTTCGGCCGCGTCGACGTCGGTCAGGGGATGGATCCGGAACGCGACATCCTTGAGGAGCTCCACATACACGCCGCCGAGGCCGAAGGCGACCAGCGGCCCGAAGTTGGGGTCCTGGGTCATGCCGATCAAGACCTCGTGGCCGCCTGCCACGAACTCCTGGATGAGCGCGCCCTTCGGGTCGGGGACGGCGGAAGTGACCGATTGGAACGCCTCGGCGGTCTGTGCGGCTCCTTCGACACCGAGGATCACGCCCCCGACGTCCGACTTGTGCAATGCGGACGGCGAGATCACCTTGACCACTACGGGCCCCCCAAGCTTCTCCGCGGCGCGGCCGGCTGCATCTGCGGTGGGGACCACGATGCTCCGGGGGAATCTGAGGCCGGCAGCCTCCAAAAGCGCCTCCACCTCGCTCGACTCGAGCCAGCCGCCCGTTGGGCCCAGGCGCTCCAGGGCGCGTTCGATCACCGTTCGCATGGCTTCGGCGGACTCGGGCTCGAGACGCGCTTCGATGCCTGGATCGCGCTCGCGCCACTGGCCGTAATTGGCCGCGCGTGTGAGGGCAAGGGCGGCCGATTCGGGGAACGAGTAGCTCGGAATGGAACGTTCGCCTTCACCGCCGGTGAGCAGTTCCTCGGTGCGGGCGTAATGCATGAACACCGAGATCAAGGTCACGTCGCCGTCGTAGTCGTCCTGACAGCGGCGGACGGCGGCGGCTATCTGCTCTGCCCCCTCCGGCGTCGTCGGGACGTAGATGACCATGACGGCGTCCACCTCGCCGGAGGCCAGCAGCTCAGAGACGACGTGCTGATAGTGGTCGGGTCCGCCCGAGGCGATCATGTCGACGGGATTGGCGGTCGAAGCCTCCTCGGGCAAAGCCGCCCCGATGCGGTCACGCAGTCCCTTGGAGAGCTCTGCGATGACCATCCCGTTGGCTTCCAGCGCGTCCGCGGCGAGGATGCCTGGCCCCCCGGCGTTGGTGACGATCCCGACCCGCGGGCCCTTCGGCACGGGCTGGTTGGCGAGGATGGTGGCCGTGTCGAAGAGCTCTTCCAGGGTGTCCACCCGGATCACGCCCGCCTGGCGGAAGAGCGTGTTGACGGCCACGTCGGAGGACGCCAGTGCCCCGGTGTGCGACGAAGCGGCCCTGCTGCCCGCCTGGGTCCGGCCGGACTTGACCGCGATGATCGGCTTCCGCCGTCCGATGCGCCGCGCGATGCGGGAGAACTTGCGCGGGTTGCCGAAGGACTCGACATACAAGGTGATGACGTCGGTCGCGGGGTCTTCCTCCCAAGCCAGCAGGAGGTCGTTGGCGGAGACGTCGGCTTTGTTCCCCACCGACACGAACTGGCTGATGCCGATCGAGTGCTCGGTGGCGTAGTCGAGGATGGCGATACCGAGGGCGCCCGACTGGCTGGACATCGCCACGTTGCCCGCCGGCGGGTAAACCGGGGCGAAGGTGCCGTTGACCCGCACCGACTCGGCCGTGTTGAGCAGGCCCATGCAGTTGGGGCCGATCATCCGCATCCCCATGGACCTCACCAGCCGCAGGAGCTCCGCCTCACGGGCAGCCCCCTCCGGCCCCACCTCGGCGAATCCCGCCGAGATGATCACCACGCCCCGCACGCCCTTCTCCCCACACTGCGCGACGACCTCCTGGACAAACCGCTGCGGGACCACGATGTAGGCCATGTCGACCTCGTCGGGGACGTCGAGGACGGTGGGGTACGCCTTCACCGAGCGGACCACCTTCGCCCCCGGGTTCACCGGGTAGATGGGGCCGGTGAAGCCTTCGTCCATCAGATTCTTGAACAGCCGCCCGCCGATGGAAGTCGGATCCGTGGAGGCGCCGATCACCGCGATGGACTTGGGGAAGAAGAACGGGAGCAGGGAGGCGGCGACGGCCCTCCGTTCGTGAACCGCTTCGGCGTCGGCTGACCCCGAAGTGACCTGTACCGGGAAGTCGACCGTGAACACGCCCTGATCGATCGTTCGGGTCAACTCGTAGCCCGAGTTGCGGAACACCCGCATCATCTGCCGGTTCTCGCCCAACACGTAGGCGCGGAACTGGTTCACCCCGTGCGAGCGTGCGTGGTCGGTGAGGAGCTCGAGGAGGCGTGTCCCGATCCCGCGGCCCTGATGTGAGTCGATCACCGCGAAGGCGACCTCGGCGATCTCAGCGCCCGGGCTCTCCCGGTCATACCGGCCGACACCGACGATCTGCCCACCGTCGACAGCCACGAGTGACATGCGCTCGTCGTAGTCGATGTCGGCGAAGTGGCGGACTTCCTCCTCGGTGAGGTCCAGCTTGACGGCGAAGAACCTGAAGTATCGCGACTCCGGCCCGAGTCTCTCGAAGAAGGTTCGCGCCTCCGCCGCGTCGTCGGGCCTCATCGGCCGCACGTGCACCACGCCGCCGTCCCTGAGGACGACGTCCAGTTCGTATTCGGAGGGATATGCCGCCATGTCCGCAACCTAGTGGAAAGGCCCGGTTCTAACCGGGTCGCCGCCCACCCCATCGCTACACTCGCCGGGCGGGTTGAAGCATGGACACGTCGGTGTGTCGAGAGGAGGGGTCCAGGGCTGACCGTGACGACGTCGTGGGGCCCGGGCCTGGTTCCTCTCCCCTCCCCCACCCACCTGGTCCGGGTCCCACGTCCTCTTCGGCATTTGCCGGCCGGTTCTTGACGCGAGCGCGAGAAATATCTCCGATGAGCTGGTGCCCGGGGTGGGTCTCGAACCCACACGAGCCGATGTGGCTCAAGGGGGTTTAAGCCCCTCGCGTCTACCGATTCCGCCACCCGGGCTGGAAGGATCAGGCTAAGCCAAGCAGCTCGCTTGCGACGCCATCGAGAGTGTCGCGGACCGAGACGACGGCCTCCCGGGCTCCCACACTCTCCATCACCATCTCGGCCACGATCACCCCACCGAAGATGACGGGCGCCCGCTCGGGGTTGAAGGTGCCGAGTCTTGCGCTCTCCTCCACCGTCAGTCCGGCAAGGAGCTCCACCGAACCGGAGATGTCTTCCCGAGTCACGGTCATCCCGTGAGGGTCGGTAGGGGCAGGCATGCCCCGTGCGATGGAGGGAATCTCGGTCCAGGTTCCCGCGACTCCGATGAGGGCGCCCACCTCGCCGACCGCCACCTCCGAGAAGAGATCACGGACGTGGTCCCTGGCTGCAGCCACCTGCGCCGGGCGCGCCGGTCGGTCACCCAACAGTCGCTCGGTGAGCCGGACCGACCCGATGTTCACCGATACGCCACCGTCCTCCGTGACGAACTCGGTGCTCCCGCCGCCGATGTCGGAGACCACGACCGGCCCCGGCCCCTCGTACCAGCCGGTCGCCCCGGCGAATGCGTAACGAGCCTCCTGCTCCCCGCTGATCAGGGCGGGGCGCACGCCGAGCGCCTTCTCGGCTCGGTCGAAGAACTCCTCGCGGTTGGAGGCGTCCCGGGACGCCGAGGTCGCGATGGCACGGATTGAGTCGACCCCTGCTGCCCGGATGAAGGCTCCGTAGTCAGAGAGCGCCTCGAGGGTCCGTTCGATGGCGTCGTCTGCCAGGCGGCCCGTGCGATCGACGCCTCTGCCCAGACCGGTGACCTTCTCCCACCGCCCGTCCTCGCTGATCCCGTCGGTGATCAGCAAACGCATCGAGTTGGTCCCTATGTCGACGGATGCGACCTTCACGGGAGGGGCTTCCACTCCGGGTTGGGCTCGCCGTCGACCACGCAGGGCACCGGGCAGTCGAACGGCTCGACCCAGCCGGCGACCAGAGCGCCGACGGGGTTGGCCCCGCCGGCCAGGGTGTGGGCGTAGTGGGCGTGGAGGCACTTCACACCCGCCCGTGCGCCGCCCACGCCACCCGTTGGCACGGGATCGGCGCCCGGGGGCACGAGGAGGTCTCTCGTCTCGCGGTAGGTGCGGTGGGCCTCATCGAGCGCGGTGCCGAACTCCGGGTCGACGATCGTCTTCTGGTCCATGCGCCGTACCCCACCCGACGCCTCGAGCCGGCCGATCCGCTTCGTCATCAGAGGACAGGAGAGCCAGTAGAGCGTCGGGAACGGCGTGCCGTCGTCCAGCACGGGCGGCACCTTCACCACCACAGGCAGGCCGAGGTGACAGCGCGAGACGACTTCGACCTGGGCGCGGAGCGACCGTCCGACCTGGACCGCGACGACCTGGCGGTCAGCCGGAGTCGTCATCGCCGACGTCGGCGCCCGTGAGGAAGTCCCAGATCTTCTCCACCCAGGTACGCGGCTCGGCCTCCGGCGTGGACTCGGGCTCGGCCTCGACATCCTGCGAGGCGGGCGGGTCGAGAACGACGTAGGCCACCTCGCCGGGACGGACATAACCGAGCTTCTCGCGGGCCAGCCGCTCGATCTCCCCCTCGGTCTCGAGTGCCTTGGCGTCCGCATCCAGCTGCGCGTTCTCCTCCTGGAGCGCTGCGAGGTTCGCCCGGGCATCCGACACGTCGGAGTTGGCGTCGATGATCTGCCGGTACGGCACGACCTGGGTCAGGAACGCGACCCCCAACAGGAGGACCAGCAGCGTGCCCACCGCGATCCACGGCCGCCGCAGGCGTTTCAACGCGGTCTCCGGAACGGGGCCCAGCCGGCGAAACGCGCCTCTTTGCCGAGGCGCTCCTCGATCCGCAGCAGCTGGTTGTACTTGGCGGTCCGCTCCCCCCGTGCGGGGGCGCCGGTCTTGATCTGACCGGCATTGGTCGCCACGGCGAGATGGGAGATGAAGCTGTCCTCGGTCTCCCCGCTCCGGTGCGAGACCATGCGGCCGTACCCCGACCGCTCCGCCAGCTCCATCGTGTGCAGCGACTCGGAAACGGTCCCGATCTGGTTGACCTTGATGAGGATGGCGTTGGCCACGCCCTCGGAGATTCCACGACGGAGGGTCTCTTCGTTGGTCACGAACACGTCGTCGCCGACCAGTTGCACCTTCTTCCCGACGGCGTCGGTGAGGTCGGCCCAGCCGTCCCAGTCGTCTTCCGCCATGCCGTCCTCGATCGAGACGAGGGGATAACGGCCGGCGAGGCCCGTGAGATAGGCCACCATGTCGCCCGAGTCGAGGTGGCGGCCCTCGAGCTGATAGAAGCCCTCGCGGTTGAACTCGGTGGCGGCGACGTCCAGCGCCACTGCGATCTCGTCGCCGGGTCGATAGCCGGCCTGCTCGATCGCCGTCATCAACAACTCGAGCGCTTCCTCGTTGGTGGCCAGGTCCGGCGCGAACCCGCCTTCGTCCCCGACGTTGGTGGACAGCCCCCGCCCCGCCAGCACCCGCTTCAGGGCGTGATAGGTCTCCACGCCTGCGCGCAGGGCTTCGGCGAAAGAAGGGAGCCCGGCAGGGACCAGCATGAACTCCTGGATGTCGACCGAGTTGGCGGCGTGCGCCCCGCCGTTGAGCACGTTGAGGCACGGCACCGGGAGCAACCGCGCCGATGGTCCTCCCAGGTAGCGGTAAAGGGGCAGGCCAACGCTGGCGGCGGCGGCTCGGGCGACCGCCATCGACACGGCCAGGATCGCGTTGGCGCCGAGCCCGGACTTGTCGGTGGTGGCGTCGAGATCGCACATGAGGAGGTCGATCTCCTCCTGGCGGGTGGCGTCGCGGCCGACCACCGCCCCGGCGATGGGGCCCTTGACGTTGGCCACGGCCTTGCCGACGCCCCGGCCCATCCAGCGCTCGCCCCCGTCCCGCATCTCCAATGCCTCGAAGGTGCCGGTGGACGCGCCGGAGGGAACGATGGCGCGTCCGAACCCCTCGGACGTGACGACTTCAGCCTCGACGGTCGGGTTTCCCCGGGAGTCGAGCACTTGCCGGGCGTGAACTCGCTCGATGGTGGTGCTGCTCATTTGGTTGTGACCGCTCGGTCAAGGTAACAGTCGGGGAGGCGTCTGCCTTGCACCGCTACTTGGCGCGCTCCCACCGGCGGTTCATCTCGTCGAGGTCGAGACCGTCCAGCGGCCCTTCTGATTCCATGGCCCGGAACCGGGTCTCGAAGCGGTCGACGGCACGCTGGAGGGCGAGCTCGGTGTCGACCCCGAGATGCCGGGCGAGATTCGCCACCGTGAACAGGACGTCGCCGATCTCGTCCTCGATGTCGCCTGCTCCCTCCATAGCCTGGCGCACCTCCGCCACCTCCTCGGAGAGCTTCTCGAGGACTCCTTCCGCCGATGGCCAGTCGAAGCCGACCTTGGCCGCCTTGTTCTGCACCTTCGGGGCGCGGTGCAACGCGGGCATGCCTCGGGGAACCCCGGCCAGTGCGGAGCCGGGCGTCCCGCCGCGCTCGGCCTCCTTGATCTGGTCCCAGCGGCGCTTGACGTCGGCGGCCGACTCGGCCTCGGCATCACCGAACACGTGAGGGTGCCGGCGGACCAGCTTCTGGCGCAGCACCTCCGCGGCGCCGTCGATGTCGAACGCGCCCCGCTCCCGGGCGATGGCCTCGTGGAAGAGGACCTGGAGCAGGAGATCGCCGAGCTCGTCTTCCACCCCGGCGTAGGCGACCCAGTCCACTTCGCCTTCGGGTAGGGCCGAGATGGCCTCGATCAGCTCGTACGCCTCCTCGACGAGGTTCTTGACCAGGCTGTGATGGGTCTGCTCGCGGTCCCAGGGACACTCGACCCGAAGCCTCCTCATGGTGTGGACAGCTCCGATCAGGCCTCCGGGAGGGGCGTCGATCCAGAGACTGGTCCGCAGGCCGGCGAGCCCGGCATCCAGGCGGTCCAGCGGGCTCGAGACCAGTTCTTGGGACTTCATCCCGGCGTCGACCACCACGATCGCCCCGGTGTCCTCGGGCACGACCCTGGCCACCGCCGTGGCCACGTCGGCGAGGAGCTCCGGGCGGTCGAGGTGACCGATGATCGTCGGCTTGTCCACGACGAGAGGGTCCGGGAGCTCGTGCCCGTTGAGTATCTGCAGGCCGCGGTCGAACGGGTCGTAGCCGACCGCGAACAGGACGGCATCGACGAACGACTCGCCCGGCAAGACGACACTGTCGGGGGCGGCCTCGACCAGCTTCCGCACTGCGAATTCGCCCACGAGGGGGCTGCCGGGGACCGCATAGACCACGTGGCCGTCCCTCGCCGCGGCCAGCACCCTGTCGACGATGGCGCCGTAGACGTCCTCGAAGTCGTGGCCGCCTTCGTACAGGTCGTCACAGGAAGTGATGCTCCGCAGCTCGGCAAGCCGCTTTGCCGCCGGGTGCTGCAGCGTGCGGACCACGACCGACACGCTGTCATCGGTGAGCAGGGCGCGCGTGGACTCGGGCAGGCGGTCGAGGTCCCCGGGTCCGAGGCCGACGACCGTGATCACTTCACGCTGCGGGAGGGTTCACCCGGAGCAGCTCGCCGTCCCAGGTCCCGAACCGCTCCACGACGCTGACCGAAGACGCCTCCATCCTCTCGCCCACCCATTCGTCGATGGCGCTGGAGACACTGTCGGCGACGATCGCCTCGGTGACCTCCTCAGCGTCGGGGAGGGTCCGGGAGCGCACGAGGATGATGTGATAGCCGAACTCGCTCAGCACAGGAGAGTCGAGGACTTCGCCGATGGGCGCCTCCATGACCGCGTCCTGGAATGCCTGTACCCAGCCTGAAGGCGAGGTGCAGCCGAGCTCCCCGCCGTTGGCGCCACTGGCGGTGTCGGTCGAGTGCTCCCGGGCGAGCTCGGCGAACACTCCGCCGTCCTCCAACTGCCCCATGATGTCTTCGGCTTCGGCGAGGGCATCGGCCTTGGCGTCTTCGAGTTCCTCGCCTTCGAGGTCGCGAAGCTCGCCGACGAGGATGTGGGACACACAGGCCTCGGCCATGCGCCGGGTCTGAGCCTCTCGCTCCTCCTCGATCTCGTCGTCGGTGGGCACGCCGGTCCCCTCCTCGGCGAACTGCTCGTGGACCTTGCGGTAGAGGACCTCCTGATGCCCGACCATCCGAAGGAACTGCTCGGTGACGCCGCGGCTGGAGGTGAACTCCTCGCGGCTCTGACCCTCTGCGCCGAACTCCTCGAAAATCCGGTCGGCCTCTGCTGTGATCTCCTCTTCCGTGACCACGATGTCGAGCTCCTCGGCGACTGCCTCTTCGACCACGGTCCACTCGATGAGCAAGCCCAGGAAGTTGGCGAAGTCGGCCTTGCTGACCGTGCCCTCTTCGATGTGGATGAGGTTGTTGACTTCGCCAACGGTTATCACACGGTCGTCGACCGTTGCCGCGGTCGCACCGTCACCGGGCCCGCAGGCGGCGAGCGCCAGCGCGCTCACGAGGACAAGGGCTGTCAGTCGCTTCACGAAAGAGATCCTTCTGAGATGGGGAACGTTCGGATGCTAAATGCAGCCCCCCGTTATCCGAAGGCTCCGCTCAGCCTTCTTCGGGCCACATGTCGCGGAGGAAGGAGATCACTCCTTCGACCACGGGTGTCGGAGCCGGGATGAAGAGCTGGCCCTCGGCGGGCCGCAGCACTGCTCGGGGCGCCAGCCTCTGCAGCCTGACCTCCTGGGAGGGCTTCAGGTCCACCGGCGACATCCGGATCTCGTTGCGCAGCTTCACCAGGTCGTTGAGGCCGACGCGGAGTGCCTCCACCCTGAGCCTGGCCAGGGCGATCAAGCCCGCGGCATCCTCGGGCAGGGGCCCGAACCGATCCTCCCACTCCGCCATAACGTCTTCGACGGCGGCGTGGGTGTCGGCGGCGGCCAGACGCCGGTAGGCCTCGAGACGGAGATCCTGGTCGGCGATGTACCCCTCGCCGAGCCGAGCGTCGACGGGCAGGTCGATCCGGATCTCCGGCGGACGGGTGGTCGGCGGCTCGGTTCCCTGCATCTCGGCGACCGCCTCGGCGACCAACTCGGCATAGAGGTCGAACCCGACCGCGGCGATGTGACCGCTCTGCACCTCGCCGAGGATCGACCCGGCGCCGCGGATCTCCAGGTCCTTGAGCGCCAGCTGGAAGCCCGACCCGAGGTCGGTGGCCTCGCCGATCGCCTCGAGACGGCGATGGGCGTCCTCGGACAGCGCCTGGTCGGCGGGATGGAACAGGTAGGCGTAGGCCCGCTGATTCGACCTGCCGACCCTCCCGCGGAGCTGGTAGATCTGCGCCAGGCCGAGGAGGTCGGCCCGTTCGACGATCAGCGTGTTGACCTTGGGAAGGTCGAGCCCGGACTCGATGATCGTGGTGGCGACGAGCACGTCGTACTCGCCGTTCCAGAAGTCGATCATGACCTGTTCGAGCTGGCCTTCGGACATCTGCCCGTGGGCCACCACGTATCTGGCGTCGGGCACGAGCTCCCGAAGTCGCTCGACCGCCCGGTCCATGGAGCGGACCCTGTTGTGGACGTAGAACACCTGGCCTTCCCGGAGCAGCTCGCGACGGATGGCGGCCGACACGGCCTGGGCGTCGAACGGCCCGACATAGGTGAGGATCGGGTGCCGGTCCTCGGGTGGCGTGCGGATGTGGGAGACGTCCCTGATGCCGGTCAGCGCCATCTCCAGAGTCCTGGGAATGGGGGTCGCCGTGAGCGTCATCACGTCGACCCCCACCTTGAGCCTCTTCAGGGCGTCTTTGGCTCCGACCCCGAACCTCTGCTCCTCGTCGATCACCAGCAGCCCGAGGTCCTTGAAGGCCACATCTTCGGACAGGAGCCGGTGCGTGCCCACCACGACGTCGACCTCACCGGAGGCAAGACCCTCGACAACTCTGGCCTGCTGGCGCGGCGTCAGGAACCTCGACAGCACCTCGACCCTGACCGGGTAGGGGGCGAACCGCTCCGAGAAGGTCTGGTGGTGCTGCTGCGCCAGCAAGGTGGTCGGGCACAGCACCGCGACCTGCTTGCCGTCCTGAACGGCCTTGAACGCCGCGCGGATGGCGACTTCGGTCTTCCCGAACCCGACGTCGCCGAACACGAGGCGGTCCATGGCCTTGGCCGACTCCATGTCCCGCTTGACGTCCTGGATCGCGCTGAGCTGATCGACGGTCTCCTCGTACGGGAAGGCCGCCTCCACTTCGGTCTGCCACGGCGTGTCCGGCGGGAATGCGTGTCCAGTCGCCAACGCGCGCTGGCGATGGAGCGCCACGACCTCGGCGGCGACTGCCGCCACGGCCTTGCGCACTTTCCCCTTCTGCTCGGACCAGTCCTTGCCCCCCATGCGGGAGACGCGTGGCGCCTCGCCTCCCGTGTACCGCTTGACCGCAGCGAGTTGGTCCACCGGCACGTAGAGCTTGTCGCCAGCCGCGTAGGCGATCACGAGGTATTCGCGCTCGACCCCGACCATGGTCCGCGTGACCAGGCCCTCGAACTTGCCGATGCCGTGCTGGTGGTGGACGACGTAGTCCCCCTCGGCGAGATCGCGCAGCTGCTGGGCAGCCGCGGCCGCGCCACGGGGTGCGCGCCGGTGGGCTCTCCTTCTCCCCGCGATCTCAGACTCTCCGAGGACGGCCACCTGGAGGTCCGTGGAGATGAAGCCGTGATGCACGCCGATCGGGATCACGGCGGAGCGGGGGTTGACCAAGCTGTCCAGGCGCTCGATGACGGTGCCCTCCTCGGCGAGGACCCGGGCCACGCGGTCCGCGGCGGGCTCGCCGTCCATGGCGATGACCGTCGCCACCCCGGCGCCGTTGAGCCTCGCCAGCGCCCGTGCCACCGACTCAGGATCCCCCGGAGTCGCCTCCAGCGTCCGCACGGCAAACACCCGGTCGTCGGGGGTGGTCGGGACGGAGGGCATGCGCAGATGCCTGCGCTCCGAGACCGCCTCCTCGAGGTCTCCGAACAGGGTGGGGTGCTCCCCGGCGGGCGGTGCCTTCTCGCCCCAGGTAGGCGCCAGGGCAGCCGCCAGTTCGGCCTCCTCTTTGACGAGGTCGCGGGAGCGGTCGATGGCCCGGGCCGGATCGATCAGGATCAGATGGGCGTCCCCCGCGAGCTCGTCGACCAGGGTTCTCTCGTCGGTCAGCCACGGCAACCACGACTCGATACCCGCGAACAGCTGGCCCTCGGAGACCCGCTCCCAGGCGTGGGCGGCCCACGGCTCGCTCCTGGCGAGCGCGGCCGCTCGGGAAGCCAGCCCGTGATCCGGGCGCAGCTCGCGCGCCGGATAGGCGACCATCGCCTCGACCGAGTCCTCCGACCGCTGGGACGCCACGGAGAACGAGCGCACGTCTTCCACCTGGTCTCCCCAGAAGTCGATGCGCACCGGCTGGAAGCCCTGGGCCGGAAAGACGTCGATGATGCCCCCGCGGACCGCGAACTCCCCGCGTGCCTCGACGCGGTCGGTGCGCTGGTACCCGGCCCCGGCCAGCTCGCGCACCAGAGCCTCGAAGTCGACGGTGTCGCCTTTGGTGATGACGACAGGGGTCACCGGCGAGGGACTGACGCGCTGCACGGCGCTGCGCACGGATGCCACCACGACCCCCGGGCGGTTCTCGAGCAGGGCGTGCCGGGCCTCGGCACGCATGGCCATCGTGGCGATGTTCGGCGACACGTGCTCGAAAGGCAGTGTCTCCCAGGCCGGGCAGAGCAGCACATCCGAGGTGTAGAGGGCGAGGTCCTCGGCGAGCTCCAGGGCGTCGTTCTCGCTCGGGGTGATGACCAGGATGCCGGTGCCGAGCCGCTCGGCGAGACCGGCGATGGCGAAGGCGCGCGCGCCGAGCGGCACCGCCCACACAGCCCCCATGTCCGGGGCTGGGGCACCGTGCCAGCGACTGAGCAGCGGGGCGAGAGGGGCGATCACCCCTGGAGCCTTCCGGTTCGACGGAACCAGTCGATCGTGCGACAGAAGGTCTCCTCGATGGCCGTGTACTCCAGGCCGAGCTCTCTCGTCGCCCGGCTGCCGTCGAGTCGGTGACCGTGGCGCGCGACCCGCACCGACTCGGAGCAGACCGGAAGCGACGACGGAAGCAGCGAACCGACCCACCCGGCGATGGAGAGGCACCAGGCCGGCAGGTAACGAGGCTGGGGAATCGGGCCCACGACTCCTTTCATGATCTCGACGGCCTGCCTCGTCGTCAGGGTGGCTCCGCTGAGCAGGTAGCGCTCTCCGGGCTCTCCCCGCTCGGCGGCGAGAAGGTGGCCGCGAGCACTGTCCGCGATGTCGACGAGCGAGAACACCGTGTCGACGGCGTACCGAAGCCGGCCGCGTGCGGCTGCGAGAAGGATCCGGCCCGTCCCGGAGTCCCGTCCCGGTCCCTGCACGGAGGACGGGTTGACTGCCACCACCTCGACACCTTCGTATCCGAGCGCCACACGCTCGGCCTCTGCCTTGGTGCGTGCGTAGTGGGAGAGGTAGGTGCCGGTGTGAACGGTCGCCTCGGTGCCCACCGAGCCGCTGGCTTCACCGATGGTCACCGCCGAAGAGGTGTGGACCACCCGGCGCACCCCCGATCGCCGGGCGGACTCGAGAAGGTTCCTGGTCCCCCCGACGTTGACGCGCCACATCTCGCCGGGTCGGCGAGTGCAGAGCTCGTTGACCCCAGCCACGCCAAACACGACCTCCGCCCCTCGGGTGAGCCGATCGAGGCTCCGACGGTCGAGGAGGTCGCCATGCACCGGCCGTGCGCCGTCGGGAAGACGGGACCCGTCACGGACGAGTGCGGCGACTTCGTGGCCCTGGGTCACCAAGAGATCGACGAGGGCGGTCCCCACCACCCCGGTCCCGCCCGTCACCGCGACCTTCACGTCTTGGCGGCTGGGGACGGCTCATGGCGGATCACCTCCCAGAACGAGGTCAGGTACCCCCACATCGACCCCACCGTGGCGATGACCGCGATCGCCATCACGTACTGATCGAGATACCAGGGCCCCCACTTCTCGGGGAGGCGGAGGAAGGCGAGGAAGATGGCGGTGTACTGGGTGAAGGCCTTCGCCTTCCCCCAGGTGGACGGTTTGATCAGGCCGCCCCTCTGCGCCACCACACCGCGCAGCGCCATCACGGTGAACTCCCGGAAGATGATGACTGCGGCCGGCCAGATGGAGACGTGGTCCACCGACACGAGGGCGAGCAGCGTCCCCGTGACCAGGATCTTGTCGGCGGTGGTGTCGAGAAAGGCCCCGAGAACGGTGCCGCCCGTGCTGCGACGGGCGAAGTAGCCGTCGAGGTAGTCAGTGATCGACGCGAGCGCGAACAGGACGGCAGCGATGACGAAGTGGCCGTCGATCTCGTCCGCCCTCACGAACGACATGATGGGCACGGTCATCACGATCCGGAAGAGGGCGAGACCGTCGGGCAAATTGAGACGACCGCGGCTCACGGCCCGATCATACGTTGCCCGGCGTTCCGACCCAGCCCAGTGATCGTTCCACAGCCTCGGCCCACCTCGAAGTCAGCCGATTGCGTTCCGCAGCGTCGATTCCGGGGTGCCACCGCCGGTCCTCGGTCCACAGCGCACGCACCTCTTCGCGGTCCTTCCAGACGCCGGTGGCGATCCCGGCGGCGAATGCGGCGCCGAGGGCCGTGGTCTCCGTGACGGTGGGGCGCACGAGGTCGACGCCGAGGAGGTCGGCCTGGAACTGCATCAGGAGCTCGTTGCGGCTCATCCCTCCGTCGACCTTCAGCTCGACCAGGCCCGAAGGGGAGTCGGCGCCCATCGCAGTGAGGACGTCGAAGGTCTGGAAGGCCGTTGCCTCCAAGGCCGCCCTGGCGATGTGGGCTCGGTTCGTGAAGCGGGACAGCCCGACGATCACGCCCCGCGCATCGGGGCGCCACCTGGGGGCGAAGAGGCCACTGAAGGCGGGCACGAAGTAGACGTCGCCGGTGTCTTCCACAGAGGCGGCCAACTCCTCGACGGCGGATGCCTCGTCGATGATCCCGAGATTGTCCCGCAACCAGTGGACGAGTGCGCCGGACACGGCCACTGCTCCCTCGAGTGCGTACTGGGCCGGCTCGCCGGCCGACCGATAGGCCACTGTCGTCAGCAGACCCGCGCTGGAGGCGACCGCATCCGATCCGGTGTTGACGAGCATGAAGTTGCCGGTTCCGTAGGTGTTCTTGGCCTCCCCGGGTGAGAAGCAGACCTGGCCGAAGAGCGCGGCTTGCTGGTCTCCGAGGATCGCCGCCAGGGGCACGCCGTCGAGCACACCCTGGCACTCCCCAACCAGGCCGACGGAATCGACGACCTCGGGGAGCATCGCCATCGGGACCCCGACCTCGGCCGTCAAGTCCGCGTCCCACCGGAGGGCATCGATGTCGAACAAGAGCGTCCGCGACGCGTTGGTCACGTCCGTGACGTGGCGACCGGTGAGGTTCCACGCCAACCACGAATCCACGGTTCCGAAGGCGATCTCCCCACGGTCCGCCGCGTCGGCCAGGTCGTGCTCGTCGATCAGCCATCTGACCTTCGGGCCCGAGAAGTAGGTGGCCGCGGGAAGGCCCGTCTTCTCCCGGAACCAGTCCTGCCCGTGGTGCTCCACGAGCCGGGCACAGAGGCGGTCCGTGCGCGTGTCCTGCCACACGATGGCGTTGGCGACCGGCCGCCCCGTCGACTTCTCCCAGAGCACCGTCGTCTCGCGCTGATTGGTGATCCCGACGGCGGCCAGGTCGCGCGGGCCGATTCCGGCCAAAGACAACGCCTCTTCGATCACGTCCTGGGTACAGGCCCAGATCTCGAGAGGGTCGTGCTCGACCCATCCGGGTCGGGGATAGATCTGGCGGTGCTCTTTCTGGGCCACGGCCCGGACCGACCCGGAGCCGTCGAAGACCATGAAACGCGTCGACGTGGTGCCCTGGTCGAGGGCCCCGACGAGTTCAGGCGTCACGGCCCCGCAAGGCCGCCGTCTCCTGCGCGCGAGCACGGTCGGTCGCCCACATCTCGACGACGTCGGCCGCGTCCTCGATCGCGATGTCGACCTCCTCGCGCTCCGCCTTGGAGAACCGCTGGAGCACGAATGCCGCGGGATCCATCTGGCCGGGCGGCCGGCCGACCCCGAATTTGAGGCGGGAGAACTCCCGGGTGCCGAGGGCCCTCTCCAGGGAGCGAATGCCGTTGTGGCCGCCGGCACCCCCACCGACCTGGACGCGCAAACGGCCGAATGGGAGGTCGATGTCGTCGTGCACCACGAGGAGATCGGAGGTGTCGACCTTCCAGTAATCCAGGATCGCGCGGACTGCCCGACCCGATTCGTTCATATATGTGGTCGGCGCGGCCAGGAGCACCCGACCATCGCCACGACCGGCAGTGGCAACCTGAGCCGGAACCCTCGAGGGGGCACGGCCCAACTCGACGCCGTTACGGGACGCAACGAGGGAGACGACCTCGAAACCTACGTTGTGGCGGGTTCCCTGATAATCGGCCCCCGGGTTGCGGAGGCCGGCGACCAGGACTTCAGCCGTCGGCGCCTTCTTCCGGAGCCTCGTCGGCACCCTCACCCGGAGCCTCCTCGTCCGCGGCCTCGGCTTCCTCGCCCTCGGCTTCTTCGCCCTCTTCACCCTCGGCGGGCTCCTCCACGATCTCGGCGGCGGGCTGCGTGATCGACATGATCACGGAGTCGGGATCGTCCAGATAGGTGACGCCGTCGATGGCGGGGAGGTCGACAACCCGCAGCGACCCGCCCAACTCCACCTCACTGATGTCGAGCTCGATGTGGCCCGGGATCTCGGTGGGGAGGACCTCGATGAGCACATGGGTCTTCGCGGGACTGAACACGCCACCCTCCTTGACCCCAACGGGCTCGCCCTCGAAGTGGATGGCAACTTCCGTCTGCACGGTCTGGGTGAGGTCGACCTTGACGAAATCGATGTGGCGGTACTCACTGCGGAAAGGATGCCGCTCGATCACCCGGGCCATGGTGGTCAGGGTGTCGCCGCCCTCGATCTCGAGGCCGATGATGGCGTTCGAGCCGGCCTCGGTGTGAAGAGCCAGGTGGAGCTCGCGACTGTCCACGGCCACCGGCACCGGCTCGATGCCGAGGCCGTAGACGATGGCGGGCACCATGCCCTCACGGCGGAGTCGCCGGGAGCTGCGCGAGCCCGGAGCGCGTCCGGTTTGAGCGCGCAAGGTGATCTGTGACATCTGAAGACTCCTTGGGAGTGGAGGAACGAGCCCTTGATTATGGTCACGGCGGAGGGCTTGTGCCATTTCTGACGTGAGGACGATTGCCATCGATTGGGCCGAGGGACAGGTCAGCGGCCGCCTCGCCGGGAGCGGTCGCGATGGTCTCCTCCTCGCTCACGGTGCCGGCACCGACCAGGACCACGAGTTCATCACGCTGCTGCGTGACCACCTGGCCGACTCCGGCCTGACCGTCCTGACCTTCAATTACTCGTATACCGAACGCGGCTCGAAGCGACCCGACCCCAAGGATCGCCTCCTCGCCGTGCATCGGGCGGCTGCCGACGTCCTCCGGGACCGGGTCGACCGCGTGTTCCTCGCGGGTCGGTCGATGGGTGGTCGGATGGGCACCTACCTGGCCGCCGACGGCTACCCCGCGGCGGGGCTCGTGCTCTACGCCTATCCGCTCCACCCTGCCGGAAAGCCAGACCGCCTCCGGATCGAGCAGTTCGCCGACATCACGATCCCGATGCTCTTCTTCCAGGGGACGCGCGACGCCCTGGCTCGGATGGACCTTTTCCGTGAGCGCATCGAGCCGCTTCGTCTCGCCACGGTCGAGATCCTCGAAGGTGCCTCCCACTCGCCCCGCGGTGGCGGATGGACACCCGAGTCCACCGCGGCTCATCTGGCAGTGACCACAGCCGAGTGGGTCCGCGGGTTGACCGACTTTCCCCTCTGACTCACGCACCCCTCCTCCATGAAGGGGGATCAGTTCCATGGGAGTACGGTGGCGATCATGGAGTTGATCGTCCATGACGACCCTGCGGCCGTGGCTGTCGCCGTGGCCGAGCGGATTGCCGGGCTGGCACGGGAGGCCGAAGGGCGATTCAGTCTCGGACTGTCCGGTGGCTCCACCCCGGTGCCCGCATACCGGATCCTCTCGGGCACCGATATCGACTGGGCGTCCATCGACCTCTGGATCTCGGACGAACGCTGGGTCCCGCCCGACGACGAAAGATGCAATGGGCGGATGGCTGCCGAAGTCCTGGCCGGTCCTGCCGGGGCTTGGCTCTATCGACCCGCCTGGGGCGAAGACCTCGAGCCCGACACTGCCGCCGCGGAGTACGACGCCACCCTCCGAAATCTCCACAAGGGGCGCCGACCCGACGTCGTGCACCTCGGCGTCGGTGGCGACGGGCACACCGCGTCGCTGTTCCCGAACACCACCGCACTCGACGAGTGGAACCGGTGGATCGTGGCCAACTGGGTACCGAGCCAGGGAGAGTTCCGGATCACGGCCACCTTCCCGCTTCTGTGGTCCGCCCGACTGCTGGTGGTCCAGGCCGAGGGTGAACCGAAAGCGGCAGCGGTGCGCGACTCGTTCGCCGGCCTCACTCCGGCGGGTCGGCTCGGCGAAGGCGACGCCCGTGTCGAGTGGCACGTCGACCGTGGCGCCGCCTCGCTGATGTCCTGAGCGGTCGTACCCTGGATCGCATGAGAGGCCGGCGGCCCGCGACCCTGATCGTCCTCTTGCTTTCCGCGTGCGCCACCGTGCCTCCGGCGACATCCGCCGACCCGGAATCCACCACCACGACCGTGCCATCCGACACGACGACCACGACCAGCGCACCGGCTGCGACGACGACCACGGTGCTCGCCACCACCACGACCGAGCCCCCTCCGAGAGAGGTCGATGCGGAGGTCTTCGATCCCCCGCGACCTGGCCCGCACCCGGCCGTGGTCCTGGTCCATGGGGGAAGCTGGGTCGGCGGGTCGCCGGCATCACTGGAGGGCCTGGCGCGACGACTCCAGGATGACGGATTCCTCGTGGTCAACACCCGGTACACCCTCGCGTCCCTGCGCCGCCCCGGGTTCCCGGCGGCACTCGAGGACATCGCATGTGCCGTCCGATTCGCGGCGTCCCATCCCGAGTCGGACGGGACTGTCTCCCTCATCGGCCACTCGGCCGGCGCCCACCTCGCCGCGGTGGTCGCTCTCACCGGCGATCTCTACGGCGAGGAGTGCACGGTCGGCGCGCCCGCGGTCGCGGGACGGTTCGTCGGCCTGGCCGGGCCATACGACGTGACCCGCATCGGTCTCCTCGCGGTCCCGTTCTTCGGAGCAACGCCCGATGAGGCGCCCGAGATCTGGGCCGCGGCCAATCCGATGGGCTTGGTGGTGGAAGGGTCCGACCTACGCGCCCTCGTCGTGCATGGCGAGGATGACAACCTGGTCGACATTCGCTTCGCCGAAGACTTCGTGGCCGCGCTGGACGAAGGCGGGCTCGTCGCCGCGATGGAGGCGATACCCGGTGCCGGGCATATGAGCGTCACCGATCCCGACGTGGTCGGTGACCTGATCGCGGCATGGCTGACCAACTGAACTCGCCCGCCACCTAGCAGTTGACCTCTAGCCCGTCTAAGGTCTACGTGACTCCGCGCCCAATCAGGGTGTGGCGTCATCGAAACAAATCCCCCGCAGGAGGATCAAACGAATGAATAGCAAGTATCGGTCGTGGCGATGGTTCGCCGCGCTCGTAGTCCTCGGCCTTGTGGTCGCGGCCTGCGGCGGCGAGACCGGCGACACCACCACCACAACGTCGGGTGGCGACACCACGACGACTGACGGTGGCGGTGACAGCACCACGACCACCGCAGGGACCCCGGCGAACCCGGGTCTCGAAGGCTGTGCAGATGATGCAAACAACTGCAACAGCGGTCCCCGGGAAGATGGCGGAGACATCGTCTACCTCATCGACCAGGTGTGGGACGGGTGGAACATCAACCGAGTCGAGGCGAACTCCGTGTACGCCGTTCAGGCCATGGAAGGCATGAACGTCGTCCTGGGTCAGTATCTCCCCGACGGTTCCTGGAAGTGGAACACGGAAGATGTCCTCGCCTCCGAGCCGACCTATGAGAACGACGTCATCACCTACGAGCTTCAGGAGAAGGCCGTCTGGACCAACCCCGACGGGACGACCACGCCAGTGAGCGTGGACGACTTCATCCTTCAATGGAAGTTCACGAGCGGCAACCCCGAGCACTGCCTTGTCGGCGAGCTCGACCCCGAGACCGGTCTTCCGGCTGCGGGCGCAGAGGGTTGCTTCCCGGCGAGCACCGCCCGCAACGAGGACGTCGTCGACATCACGGCCGAGGGTCAGACCGTCATGGTCCAGTTCCCCGAGGGCTACCCGTACGCCGAGTGGCACGCCTTCCTGGGTGGTCTCTACTACCCGGCGCACATCGCGGAGGCTCAGGGCTTCGACCTGAGCACCCCCGAGGGTGTGGCCGATGCGTCGACGTACTTCAACACGACGGTGCCGGACTGGTCCGGTGGTCCGTACATGTTCGAGAACGCCACGCTCGGCGAGCGAGTGGTCATGGTCCCCAACCCGACTTACTACGGGACGGACGACGTGGCCACCCTCGACACGGTGACCAAGGAAGTGATCCAGGACCGCGGTTCGTGGATCCCGGCAATCACCAACCGTGACCTCCACGGTGCGTCGCCGGCTTCGTTCGACGCCGACCTGCTCCAGCAGCTGGACGGCCTGAGCGACGTCAGCTACAGCATCGGCTCCGGTGGAGCGGTGTGGGAGCACGTCGACATGAACATGGAGACCCTGGCCGACCCCGCTCTGCGGAAGGCCATCTTCACGGCCATCGACCGTGCTGACGCCCGGGAGCGCATCTACGGCGCCATCGAGCCTCAGTTCCGCAACAACCACATCTTCCCCGCCAACGATCCGAACTACTACGTGGACGCGATCGAGGGAACGGGTTACGGAAGTGGTGATGTGGAAGCCGCTCGCGCCGTGCTCGAAGCAGCCGGCTACACCGGCATGGACGGTGGGGCTGGCGCCCTGACCGCTCCGGACGGCACCCCGGTGCCCGATGTCCGGTTCGGCTTCTCGGCCGCCAACACCAACCGTGGCACCTTCGTGGAGCTCACCCAGGCCTACCTGGCGGACATCGGCATCAACGTGGTGCCCGTCCCCGCGGACGCTCTGGGCGCCCTGCTGGTCTCCCCGGACTGGGACATGGTCATCTTCGGGTGGAGCGGTTCCCCGCTCTTCACGGCGTCGGCCGACCAGTTCTGGAACTCCGCCAGCGGTAGCAACTTCGGTGGTCTGACCAACGCCGATCTCGATGAGATCGTGCAGGCGATGTTGGTCGCCGAGACCCTCGACGAGGCTGCTGACCTCGCCAACGAGGCCGTGGGCATCGTCATGGACGAGGCCTACTCGTTGACGCTGTGGGACACGATGAACCTCACGTTCATGGGCACCGAGCTCATCAACGCGAGGGACAACCACTTCGACAGCACGAGGGCCTACCACAACGTGGGTCAGTGGGGCATCTTCGCCGCCAATTGAGCGACGAATGACCCGCTAGCTATGAGAGGGCCGGGCGCGTGAGCGCCCGGCCCGCTCGCTTGTCCGGGGTGAGTGGCGAATACGACGATTCCCGGTCTAGCATCGTCGGGTGCTCGTCTACGTCCTGCGGCGTCTCGCCACGACCATTCCGGTGCTCATCGCAGCGACCTTCTTCACTTTCGTGCTCGTCGACGTCTCCGGCGACCCCCTCCAGGAACTGCGCTTCGCCACCCCGCCGGTGCCCGAGGCGACCATCAAGGCCCGAGAGCTGCAGCTCTATCTCGACCGGCCCACGGTGGAGCGTTACTGGCTGTGGCTGACCGGCATCGGCGAGACCCAGGGGGACATCGGGCTCCTCCAGGGCAAGTGGGGCCCTTCCTCGCAGGGAGCCATGGACATCGGCACCGAGATCGGGGAGCGCTTCTGGATAACTCTTCGCCTCGTGGGAGCGGCGACGATGTTCGCTCTCGGCCTGGCTGTCGTCACGGGGGTGATCAGTGCCGTCAGGCAATACTCTCTCACTGACAATGCCCTGACCTTCTTCGGGTTCCTAGCCCTGGCCATGCCCACCTTCTGGCTCGCCGCCCTCATCAAGGAGGCCGGCATCTGGTCCAACCAGACATTTGGAACCAACTTCGCCACGATCGGCGCCACCTCTCCTCTCTTCTATCGGATGGAAGGCTGGGAGGCGGTCATGGACATCGTCCTGCATCTCGTGCTGCCCACTCTCACCCTCATGCTCACGGGCTATGCCGCCATCAGCCGATACCAGCGCGCATCCATGCTCGAAGTCCTCAACAGCGACTACATCCGTTTGGCCCGAGCCAAGGGGCTCCGCAACCGCGTGGTGATGCGGCGGCACGCGCTCCGCACCGCCCTGATCCCCGTGGTCACACTGGCCGCGCTGACCGTTTCGGGGGCACTGACCGGCGCGGTGATCACCGAGACCGTGTTCAGATGGCGCGGCCTGGGCACCTTCCTCACGGCGTCGATCGCCGCCTACGACGCCTTCTCAGTGATGGCGTTCCTGGTCCTCGCCGGCGTCCTCGTCGTCGGAGCCAACCTCGTCGCCGACCTGCTCTACGGCGTGCTCGACCCGAGGATC
>CAYLYQ010000013.1:0-8415 GCA_964388105.1 uncultured Acidimicrobiaceae bacterium | reverse complement strand
GCCACCTGGGGCGCCATCGCCGGCTTCTATCGAGGACGGGTCGACTCGGTGATGATGCGGATCGTCGACGTGATCATCGTCATTCCGATTCTCGTGGTGGTGCTCGTGCTGGCCGGCTTCACCCGGGGCACGACATGGTTGAGCGTGGCACTGATCATCGGCATCTTCGGGTGGACCGGGACCGCGCGCGTGGTTCGCGGCATGGTGCTGTCGCTGCGAGAACAAGAGTTCGTCGAGGCATCGCGGGCCATGGGGGCCAGTGACAGGCGGATCATCTTCCGGCATCTGCTCCCCAACACGGCCGGTGTCATCATCGTCGATGCCACCCTCGTCATCGCGACCGCGATCCTGGTCGAAGCCGCGTTGTCGTTCCTGGGCTTCGGTATCCAGATCCCCGACACATCCCTCGGGCTCCTCATCCAGAACGCCCAGACCGCGGTCTTCACCCGGCCTTGGCTGTTCTACATCCCCGGCGTGTTCATCATCATGATCGTGCTCACGATCAACTTCATCGGAGACGGGCTCCGCGACGCATTGGATCCAAAGCAGCAGATGGTTCGGCGTTGACCGTGGTTGCGGACCCCTGGCCCGATACCGACGTGCTCCTCAAGGTCGAGGACCTCTCGGTCGAGTTCCCGACCGACGACGGGCTGGTCCAGGCCGTGCGAGGGGTCTCCTACGAGCTGCGACGAGGGGAGACTCTCGGAATCGTGGGCGAGTCGGGCTCAGGCAAGTCGGTGTCGTCCCTCGCCGTCATGGGCCTGTTGCCCAAGACCGCCCGCATCACAGGCTCGGCCAAGCTCCACGGTCGTGAGGTCCTCGGGCTCAACGACACCGACCTCTCCAAGATCCGCGGCAACAAGATCGCCATGATCTTCCAGGACCCGCTCACGTCGCTGAGCCCGGTCTACACCATCGGATACCAGCTCTCCGAGGCCGTGCTCGCCCACCGTGACGTCCCCAAAGAGCAAGCCTGGGCCCGCGCGGTGGAACTGCTGGACATCGTCGGCATCCCCAATCCCGAGCAGCGCGCCAACAGCTACCCGCACGAGCTCTCCGGCGGCATGCGCCAGCGGGTCGTCATTGCCGTCGCCATGGCCAACGATCCCGACGTCATCATCGCCGACGAGCCGACGACCGCCCTGGACGTGACGGTTCAGGCCCAGGTCATGGGTGCCCTCGAGAACGCTCGGAAGGAGACCGGGGCGGCGATGATCCTCATCACCCACGACCTCGGGGTGGTGGCAGGAACGGTCGATCGGATCTGCGTCATGTACGCGGGGAAGCTCGTGGAGACCGGCAGCGTCGACGAGGTGTTCTACGAGCCTCGCATGCCCTACACCCTCGGCCTTCTGGGCAGCCTCCCTCGCCTCGACGCCACCCGGGCCCACCGCCTCACGCCGATCGTCGGGACGCCACCGTCGCTGGTCAACCTGCCCTCCGGATGCCCGTTCTCGCCACGCTGCCCGATCGTGCAGCAGATCTGCATCACGGACGAGCCCGACCTCTTCCTCGTGGGCAACAACGGTCAGCGGGCAGCCTGCCACTTCCACGAGCGCCTGATCGGCGCCAAGCCGGTGGACCTGTTCCCGCCGACGTTCACCGACGAAGACATCGCCGCTGCGATCGAGGAGGCACCGTGACGGCTGCACCGACTGCGCCGGCCAGGGCAGAGCCGATCATCCGAGCCCGGAAGCTGGTCAAGCACTTCCCGATCCGTTCCAGGGGCTTCTTCCGCCGCCGGATCGGCGACGTCCACGCCGTGTGCAGCGTCTCGCTCGACCTGATGCCCGGTCGCACGATGGGTCTCGTCGGCGAGTCGGGATGTGGCAAGTCCACGACGGCTCGGCTGCTCCTCAACCTCATTCCGGCGGACTCGGGCACGGTCTTCTATGAGGGCAAGGACCTGGTCCAGATGTCGCGACAGGATCTGCAGCCCGTCCGGCGCCAGCTTCAGATCGTCTTCCAGGACCCGTACGCGTCTCTCGATCCACGAATGACGGTCAGCAACCTCATCGCCGAGCCGCTCCAGATCCACGGGCTGTGGAACAACGGCGGCAAGGAGCGGGTGCGGGAACTGCTGAAGACGGTCGGGCTCAACCCCGAGCACGGGAACCGCTACCCGCACGAGTTCTCCGGCGGCCAGCGCCAGCGCATCGGCGTCGCCCGGGCCCTGGCCCTCAACCCCAAGTTCATGGTCCTCGACGAGCCCGTCTCGGCTCTGGACGTCTCGATCCGGGCCGGTGTCATCAACCTGCTCGAGAACCTCCAGGAGGAGATGGGCCTCTCCTATCTGTTCGTCTCCCACGACCTCTCGGTCGTCAGGCACATCGCCCACGACCTGTCGGTCATGTACCTGGGCCGCATCGTCGAAGCCGGCACGGCGAGCCAGATCTTCAATGCTCCCTCCCATCCCTACACACAGGCGCTCATTTCGGCGATCCCGCTGCCGGACCCGCGCAAGGAGCGATCCCGCAGGAGAATCATCCTCGAAGGCGACGTTCCCAGCCCGGCCAACCCGCCGTCGGGGTGCCGCTTCCGCACCCGCTGTCCCAAGTTCGCCAACGAACTGAGCGAGGAAGAGCGCCAGAGGTGCATCGAGGAGACCCCCCGCCTGCTCGATCGCAACAACGTCGGCCACCGGACCGCCTGCCACTACGCCGAGGTGGTCAAGATGATCACCGACGAAGTCCCGGCCTGACGCATCAGGGGCGGCGACGCAACGTCGCCCACACGCCGCTCACCGCAGACCAGGGTGACTTCCGCTCCGGCGACACGGCGGGCGCGGGCGGTTCGGGGACAGTCTCGGCGGATCCGCCCTGCTGGGCGCGCAGCTCCGCCAGCCTCTCGCGGAGAAAGGCGGCTTCCGTCTCGGCCTTGGCTGCCCGCTCCCGGGCTTCGGCCAGCTGCTGACCCGCCTCGTGCAGGTTGCCGAGCTGGTTGAGGACCTTGTTCCACGCGTCCAGCGGGACCAGCATCGTCCCTTCCGGGACCTCAGGTTGACTGCTGCGCCCCGGCGGTGTGAGTGCTCGCGGGGCGTCTGCGGGCTTCTCCCGGACCTGTGACCCGCGACCCGAGACTTTGCGGCCCAGTTCGTCGGCCCGGTCGAAAACGCCTCGCAGCGAGACCATCCGCAGTTGGCCCACCGGAGTCGACTCCAGGTAGGTCGGGACACCGTCGCGGATCGCCCACTTCCGCAAGGTCGCCACGGGAACACCGGTGACCTCGCTGGCCTCCCGCAGCGTCACCCAGTCCTCGTCGGTCCGCTGCGGCTTCGGCCGAGGGGCCGGCACGGGACGTGAGACGGCTCGCAGCGCCTCGGTCTCCCAGAGGAACGCGGAGTCACTGAGTGCCACGCCGTAATCATAAGGAAGGATCATGGGGCGAGGGCGGGACCGCCCATCCCTAGGATGGCCGCCACGATGCCGCCCTCACATCCGTTCAACCTCCCCACCGAGCAAGAGGTGCGGACTCTGGTCAGCCGGATCGTGGACGGGGTGGTCGGCCCGGAAGCCCACCCTCCGGCGCCGGCGGACGCTCCTCCGCCCAACGTGGGCTCTGCGGGGGGCCGGGGCGCCATCGCCGTGGGTGCGGACCACGGCGGCTATCCGATGAAGGAGCGGATCGCTTTCAAGCTGCGAGAGGCCGGCTGGGAAGTCGTCGACTGCGGGACGGACTCGCCGGAACCCGTCGATTACCCCGACTTCGCCCACGCCGTGGCGGTCAAAGTGGCCCGCGGTGAATGCCGGTGGGGCATTGTCGTCGACGGAGCGGGCATCGGCTCGGCGATGGTCGCCAACAAGGTGCCCGGGGTGCGCGCGGCCCTCTGCTACGACATCTCGTCGGCGCGGAACTCGAGGGAGCACAACCACGCCAACGTCCTCACCCTCGGCGCCGCGCTGATCGGTGACGGGCTAGCGTGGCAGATCGTCGAAGCCTGGCTGTCCACCGAGTGGTCAGGGGGTCGTCACGCACGACGCGTGGCCAAGATCGACGCCATCGCCCAGCAATATCAAGCCCAAATGAAGACCGACCCCCATGGATAGAGACGCACTCGTCGAGGCGATCACTCGCGAGGTGCTCCTCGCCCTGTCCACCCGCTTCGACATGGCGGCGACGGGCGAAGCGGTGCGCGAGGTGGTCGCCAACGGCGCCGACCGCGTCGCGTTCCACGGTGAGGCGGCCGATGTGCCCCTCGATCTCGCCCGCTACATCGATCACACGCTCTTGACGGCCGACACCACCGCCGCGGACATCGATCGGCTGTGCGCCGAGGCGGAGCGCCACCGCTTCGCCTCCGTCTGCATCAACCCCACCTGGGTCCGCCGGGCCGCGTCGAACCTGCGCGGGACCGGAGTGCCGGTCTGCACCGTGATCGGGTTCCCCCTCGGCGCCACCACCACCGAAGTCAAGGCCATGGAGGCGCGCAAGGCCCTTCGCGACGGCGCCCGGGAGATCGACATGGTCCTCAACGTCGGTGCCCTCAAGTCGGGCGATCACGATCTGGTCTACAACGACATCGCCAAGGTCGCGGAGGCCGCCCACGAAGTCGGGGCCATCTGCAAGGTGATCCTCGAGACGGCACTTCTCACCGATGAGGAGAAGGTGATCGCGGCGTCGATGGCCAAGCGTGCCAAGGCCGACTTCGTCAAGACCTCGACCGGCTTCGGGCCGGGTGGGGCCACCGTGTACGACGTGGCGCTGATCCGCGAGACGGTCGGGCCGGAGATGGGAGTGAAGGCTTCCGGCGGTGTGCGCACCGCACACGATGCCGAAGACATGATCGCGGCCGGGGCGACGAGAATCGGCGCTTCGGCCGGCGTGCAGATAGTGACAGGGACAGATGGAGGAGACGGTGACGAGAGGTATTGAACTGCGGTCCTACGCGTTCCTGGACAGTCTGCAACCACAGTACGCGGCGTTCCTGGGAACGGTCGCCCAGGGTTTCCTGCCGCTGGCGGGAGACGCTTCCCTTTGGGTCGAAGTTGCTCCCGGCATCGAGATCAACCGCCTCACCGACGTCGCCCTCAAGGCGACGACCGTCAAGCCCGGGCTGCAGATCATCGAGCGCTATTACGGGGTCCTCGAGATCCACTCCCCCGACCAGGCCGAGACCAGGGCCGCCGGTGCCGCCATCCTCGAGTCGATCGAGGCCACGGAGGACGATCGCATCAAGCCCCGCATCCTCAGCTCCCAGATCATCCGACGCCTCGACGACCACCACGCCCAGCTGATCAACCGGACCCGTCACGGGCAGATGATCATCCCTGGCCAGACCCTCTACGTCCTCGAGTGCGAGCCGGCCGCGTACGCGTCCCTGGCCGCCAACGAGGCCGAGAAGGCTGCCGAGATCAACGTGCTCGAGGTGCGATCCTTCGGGTCGATGGGCCGGGTCTACCTGGGAGGTGAGGAGCAGGACATCGACGTCGGATGGCAGGCGGCGGTGGCCGCGCTGGAAGGCCTGGCCGGGCGGGACGCCGGTTGAGCCTCGAGATGACAGTTCCCAACGAGGAAACACGAAAGGAGGAGCTTCATGGCTGAAGCTCTTGGAATGATCGAAGCCCGCAGCTTCCCCGCCATGGTCGAGGCCGCCGACGCCATGGTGAAGGCGGCCAAGGTTGAGTTGGTCGGCATGGAGAAGACCGGTGGCGGCTACGTGACGGCTGTCGTCCGGGGCGACGTCGCCGCCGTCAAGGCCGCGGTGGAAGCCGGTGTCCGCGGCGCCGAGAAGGTCGGTGAGGTCACCGGAACCCACGTCATCGCACGCCCGCACGTCAACGTCGACCTCCGGTTGCCGCTCGGCCGTCAGGAACAGGCACAGGAAGAGCTCGGCTGAGCGAAGCGGAGAAACCATGCATCTAGGCAGGGTCGCCGGCACGCTGGTAGCCAGCCGCAAGGAAGCCCTCATGTCGGGCATGACCTTCCTCGTGGTGAAACAGATCGACGAGAGCGGCGCCGAAACCGGCTCCTATGTCGTCGCGGTGGACGCGGTGGGTGCCGGTGTCGGCGAGGTCGTCATGTACGCCTCGGGGAGCTCCGCGCGCCAGACCGAGCTCACGCGCGACCGACCTTGCGACGCCGTGATCATGGCAATCGTCGACTCCTGGGACGTCGGTGGCGAGGTCCGGTATCACAAGGGCGAGGAGGCGCGCTCTGGATAGGTCCGGCCCATCCGAGGCAGAGATCCGCTCCATCATCGACCGCGTCAAAGGCCGCGTGGCCGCGGCCGAGTTCTCGGCGCGGACCGGTGCGGCCTTGCGTGCCCGCGACGAGCTGGCCACTTCGGACATCGAGCTGGGGGACGGCATCCATCCCAGCATCGACAAAGCGGTGGCCGCGGCCCGGCACGCGTTCACCGCGTACCGGGAGATGGGCCTCGAATCCCGCAAGACCATCGTCGAAGGCATGCGCGCCGCGATGCTGAGGGAGGGCGAGCGTCTCGCCTACATGGCGGCTCAGGAGACGGGCATCGGCCGTGCCGAGGACAAGGTGATCAAGAATCGCCTCGTCACCACGAAGACCCCCGGGCCCGAGGACCTCGAGCCTCATGTCGTCACCGGTGACGCGGGCATGATGGTCACCGAATACGCGCCATACGGGGTCATCGCTTCCATCACCCCCACCACCAACCCGACGTCGACGATCATCAACAACTCGATCGCCATGGTGTCCGCGGGCAACGCCGTGGTCTTCAACGTCCACCCCAATGCGGCGACGGTCTCGGTGGAGAACATCAAGCTCCTCAACCGCGCCATCGTGGCCGCGGGCGGACCGCCCGACCTGATCACCGCCACCCCGCAGCCGACCTTGGAGACGGCGCGGGAGGTCATGCACCATCCGGACGTCCGGGTCCTGCTCGTCACCGGCGGCCCTGGGGTGGTCCAGGAGGCGCTGAAGACCAACAAGAAGGCAATCACGGCGGGGCCCGGCAACCCGCCGGCGGTCGTCGACTCGACCGCGGACGTGGAGAAGGCAGGCCGCGACATCGTCTCCGGGGCCTCGTTCGACAACAACGTGATCTGCACCGACGAGAAGACGACGATCGTGGTCGACTCGGTCGCCGACCGACTCATTCAGGCCATGGTCGCCGGCGGGGCCTACCGGCTCAAGGAGCACGAGCTGAAACGGCTGGAGAGGGTGATCTTCAAGGAAGCGGGGCCTCCGTCCAAGCCCGGGTTGATCGACCCGCGTTGGATCGGCCAGAACGCCAGCAAGATCCTGTCCGAGATCGGTGTCTCCGTCCCCTCCGAGACACGCCTCGTGATCGCCGAGGTGCCCCGCGATCACAACCTGGTGTGGACCGAGCAGATGATGCCGGTCATGCCAGTCGTCCGCGTCCACGACGTCGACGACGCCATCGACCTGGCCGTCCGCTCGGAGCACGGATTCCGTCACACTGCGTCGATCCACAGCACCAACGTGGCGACGATCACTCGCATGGCGCGGGCCATGAACTGCAGCATCTTCGTCGCCAACGGGCCCAACTACTCGGGCCTGGGCGAGGGCGGCGAGGGCTTCACCTCGTTCTCGATCGCCAGCCCGACGGGCGAAGGGCTGACCCGGCCACGACACTTCTCCCGGGTCCGCAGGATCAGCGTGGTGGGAGCCCTGCGCATTGTCTGATCCGGCGATCGCCCTCCTCGAGTTCGAGTCGATAAGCGCCGGGATCGTCGCGGGCGACGCCATGGTGAAGGCGTCCCCCATCGGGGCGATCTACGCCGGCACTGTCCACCCGGGCAAGTACCTCGTGCTGGTCAGCGGGGACACCGCCAGCGTCGAAATCGCCCTGGAAACCGGTGCGGCAGCGGCGCCGAACGCCGTCACCGACTCGGTGTTCCTCCCCGACGTCCACCCTGATGTCACGAAGGCGATGACGGGAGGGCCTGCCGCGGCCGACCTCTCCGCGGAGGCGCTCGGAATCGTGGAGACCCGCACAGTCGCCGCCGTGATCGACGCCGCCGACGCCGGAGCCAAGGCCGCCGCGGTCACCGTGGCTGCAGTTCGTCTCGCCGACGGCCTGGGCGGCAAGGGCTATGTCCTCTTCTCGGGCTCAGTGGCCGAGGTCGAGTCCGCAGTCGAGGCTGCGGTGGCCCGCGTCGACCCGCATGGTGTCCTCATCCGGTCGGATGTGATCTCCCAACTCCATGGCGAGATGGCGGCGAACCTCGTCGCAGAACTGCGCTTCATGCCGCGGATCGGGGGCTGAGGTGCAGCTCGCCCTCGTCCTCGGAAGCGTCGTCGCCACGGAGAAGGCGGCCGGGCTCGAGAGCGTCCGTTTCCTCGTCATCCAACCTCTCGACCAGCAACAGCAGCCCAAGGGTGGGACGGTGGTTGCAGCCGACGCCATACACACAGCAGGTCCCGGAGAGCTGGTCTATTTCGTGAGCTCACGCGAGGCGGCCGAGGCGATGCCGG
>CAYLYQ010000012.1:5787-48909 GCA_964388105.1 uncultured Acidimicrobiaceae bacterium | reverse complement strand
CCATCGTCCCCACATTCACATGAGGCTTCGACCGCTCAAACTTCGCCTTCGCCATCTCCAGCGATTCCTTTCCTGTCAGACGCGGGGTGCGCGTCTCGTTTCTATTCCCGTAGCGGCGGGCAGACTCGAACTGCCGACCTCTCGATTATGAGTCGAGCGCTCTCACCTACTGAGCTACGCCGCCTCAACGCCCGAGGGCGCCCAGCGCTTTCGCACCGTCACGCCGCGCCGAAGCGCGGTGTCGAGCCCCGTTCCGGATTCGAACCGAAGACCTCTTCCTTACCATGGAAGCGCTCTACCGACTGAGCTAACGGGGCTGGGTTGTCATCGACGCCTCCGGTGCCGGGAGAAGGATTCGAACCTCCGTAGGCGTCAGCCGGCAGATTTACAGTCTGCTTCCTTTGACCGCTCGGACATCCCGGCGCACACCGAAGCCGTGCGCCGGGGCGCACGGTGCGGAACGGCGATTGTAGTAGCGGGATCGAAGTGTCATCAAAGCAGCCGATCCTCTCCGACGGATCAGCGGGTGACCCCGGAGGCCATGTCGGTGAGACGCTCGATCCGCTCCTCCGTCGGCGGGTGCGTGCTCATCAGCTTGAGGAGGCCGCCGCCGCCCCGGACCGCCTTGAGCGGGTTCTCGATGAACATCTGGCTGTGGGCCGGATCGACGTTCATGGGCACGCGTGCCGCACCCTCCGAGATCTTCTCGAGGGCGGACGCCAGCATCAGAGGCCGGCCGGTGATCTCGGCGCCCGTCGCGTCCGCCTGGAACTCCCGGGTCCGGGAGATGGCGAAGCGGATCAGCATGGCGACCAGGGGGGCCACGATCAGGGCGATCAGGAAGCCGATGGCTCCCAGCGGGTTGTTCCGGTTGTCCCCACCGCCGAACCAGAAGGCGAACCGCATCAGGATGGAGATGGCGGCTCCGATCATCGCCGCGATGCTGCTGATCAGGATGTCGCGGTTGCGGACGTGAGCGAGCTCGTGGGCGAGCACGCCTTCGAGCTCGTCATTGCTCAGGGTCTGCAAGATTCCCGTGGTCACGGCCACGGCGGCCTTCTTCGGGCTGCGGCCGGTGGCGAACGCGTTGGGCTGGGGCGACTCGATGATGTGGATCGACGGCATCGGCATGCCGGTCGCGGTGGTGAGGCGCCTCATGATGGCGTAGACCTGGGGAAGCTGCTCTTCGGTGACCGGCTTGGCCCGGGTGGCGGCCAGTGCCAGCTTGTCGGAGAAGAAGTAGGCCCCGAAGTTGAACAGGACCGTCACGCCGATGGCGAGACCGATGCTGTTCCCACCGAGTTCGTAGGCGACCCAGAACAGCAGGGCGGTCATCACGGCGAGCAGCCCGACCGTCTTGACGTGGTTCATGCTCGGAATGGTATTGCCTGCTACCTCGTATCAGTCCCCCGGAGCGGAGCGAATGGGGGAAAGTGCCGCCGGCCGAGGAACGAGGCCGGGGGTAGGGGGTCGGTTCCCAGGTCGTAAACCGCTATGCGACCCGGCAGACGAGCACCATGAAACCGCCGAGCCCGCGAGGGTGAAGGAGGGTCTCGGCCTCGGTCTTCGCCGTCCGGAGCCGCAACCTGCGGTCGTGGTCGCCGTCCCGAGCGGCCTCCAACTCTGCGGTGCGGAGCTCGCTGAGCCGCTTCCGGAGCCCCAACCCGGCGAGGAAGTCGTCCTGGCGCCCCAGCTCGACCTCGGCGCCGGCCTCGACCGCCACGGACATGAGCGCGGAGAACTCGACGTCGGCCGTGATGTCGGTCTGCCCGGGCTCGTCGAGCGGATGGGGCCCCAGGTGGTGCGACTGATAGGTGCGAAGCGTGCCGTCGCTCCGCCGCGGCAAGAGGTCGTCGGACGTGCCTCCGTAATCGATGACCACCAGGCTTCCGGCATCGAGATGGCCGAGGACTTCCCCGATCCAAGCCGCCGCGGCGAGCTGAACCTCCACCCAGCCTCCTTCCGGGACGGCACCGGCATGACGACCCAGCCACTCTCCCACCTCCGGCCGGACCGGGGCGTCGACGAACTCGAGGCCGGCACCGTCGATGCCCACCCATCGTTCCCGCCACTCTCCGCCCACCCGCTGCGCCAACGCCATGGGCAGGTTGTCGAGGAGCTCGTTGGCGATGACCACGCCGCGGATTCGCTCCGGGAGGTCGGCTCTGACCTCGACACCGGGCAGAGAGGCGGACATTGCCGACCTTGCTGCTGGCGAGAGGTCGACTGCGACCGCCGGCACCTCCGTCGCCTCCAGGAGCGGGCGGAGCAACGACCCCGACCCGGCGCCCACTTCGACGACCTGGAACGGGTCGCCGATTCGATCCCGCTCGGCGCGGACGTACTCGGCAAGGGTTTCGCCGAAGAGACTGCTCACCTCCGGGGAGGTGAGGAAGTCACCGCCGCGCTCGGAGCGGAGGACGTCACCACCGAAGAACCCGTCGGGGTGATACAGAGACAGCTCCATGAACCGCTCGAAGGGCATCGGGCCCCGGGCGGCGATCTCTTCGGAGATGACGGACTTCAAGCTCATGCGGTTATCTTCGGGCCGATGTGGCTCGGCATCTCCATCTTCGTCACTGACCTGTCCATACGCCCAGACGAGATCGCCGCCGAGGTGGAGGCGAGGGGATTCGACTCCATCTGGTTCCCGGAGCACTCCCACATCCCTGCGTCGCGGGACACACCCTGGGGCGGACGAGAGGGCGCCCCTCCTCTCCCCGAGCAGTACAGCCGAACCCTGGACACCTTTGTCGCCCTCACGGCCGCCGCAGCCGCCACCACACGACTCCGACTCGGCACCGGCATAACTCTGCTCGCCCAGCGCGACCCGATCTGGACGGCGAAAGAGGTCGCCACCCTGGACTACCTCTCAGGCGGCCGCGTCTCGTTCGGCATCGGCTACGGGTGGAACAAGGAGGAGATGGCGAGTCACGGCATCCGGTACTCGGAGAGGCGGGCGATCCTCCGGGAGAAGGTCCTGATGATGAAGTCGTTGTGGATGGACAACGAGGCCTCCTTCCAGGGCGAGCACCTCGACCTAGCCCCCTCCTGGGCATGGCCAAAACCGGTGCAGAGGCCGCATCCGCCCATCATCATGGGAGCCGACGCCGGCCCGCGGACCATTGCGGACATGGCCGAGTTCTGTGACGGCTGGATGCCGCTGGGGAGCCGCCACGACATCGCGGGGCCGGTCGACGCGGTGCGCCAGGCACTGGAGGCTGCAGGACGCGATCCGTCCGCCTTCCAGGTGATCGCATCGACGGTCAAACCCGAAGACCGGGAGCGCCTGGAATCCCTCGGTGTCGATGGCGCCATCTTCGGGTTGCCCTCCCGGGGCCGTGACGAAGTGCTGGCACGGCTCGACGAGCTGACCCTGGCCCTCGGTCTCTGACCGCGCCGCTCGCGGGGGAAGAGAACACGAGGCCGAAAGTCAGCGGCGCCCGATCCCGTCCAGAGCCGTGTTCAGCGCGGCCGCGTCGGTGTGCCAGCCGGCTGACACCTCGCCCGGCCGCCCCCGGTGGCTGATCACGATCAGGTACATGCCCAGACCGAAGAGCGCCCACAGCCAGAACGCGGTTTGTGGGCCCTCGATCGACGGGTTGAAGACCGCCTCGAGGTGGAAACCGATGGTCCCCGCCATCGCCCAGGCGCACATTCCGGACAACCGGCGCAGGTCCGTGTCACGGAAGCGCCGCCTGGCGCGGTTCAACTCCGCATACCAAACCCACCACAGGGTGGCCCAGAGGATGAAGCCGACCCAACCCGCTCGAGCGAAGAGTGTCAGGTGGGAGTTATGGGCGTTGCGGAGCCCGATGTCGGTCTGGGGGATGGCGTAGATCTCCGCGATGTTGGGTCCGAAGCCGTGTCCGGCGACCGGGGCGTTTCGATTGACGCCCTCGAATATGTCCGACCAATGGCGAAGGCGCCAGCTCACATTGCCCTCGAGCTGCGGGTTCGCCTCGAGGCCGACGATGCTGGCGATGTTCTCGGAGAACTGGTCCGCCGAGAGCTCCCGCTCACCGACGTCGACACGGGGATCGAAGACGAGAACCAGCACCACGGTGATGAGCAGAACCCGCGCTGCCGTTATGACCAGCTTGGTGCGGGCGTCGTGGAACAGGAGGACCACCGCCAGCCCGACCATCGCGCCGACAAAGCCTCCCCGGTTACGGGTGGCGAGCGCCAGGATGCCAATCATCGCCACGCCGCTGATGGCGGTGCGCCACCTCAATTCGTTCAGTGTCTTCGGGTTCCAGACGAGCCACAGGAACCCGATGATCAGCAAGAGCTGGATCTGCATCATGCCGCCGTCGAAGGAGGTCAGGGGCACGGTCGAATCGGGAACCGTGCCGATGTCGAGGGTGGACAGGAAAAGGGTGGTCGGGAGCCAGAGGACTGCGAAGGGCATGACGCGGACGTACTGCGTCAGCCACCCGACCAGAGCGTGCGGCCTCGCCGCGACGGCACCCACCACGGCCCACGCCACTATCACGTAGATCCAGAGGACGGCGTCGCGCACGGCGGGGATGGGATCGTCCATCAAGCCGGGAATCGTTCGTGCCAATCCCCACGCAACGTATACGGCGAGGACCCCCGGAACGCTGGACCGTGTCCAAACCGCTTGCCAGGTCAAGACCCGAAAGGCCCCCGCGAGACCGAACGCGAGGACCAGTTCGCCGATGAACAGCGGCGTCCCGGGTATGTGCAGCCACGCGAACGACTTCCCCATGAGCATGTAGCCGCCAAGCAGGACCGGAAACAACCAATCGAATGCGGGCCGGGACCTATCCGAGCCGATGGCGAATTCGAGCTCGGCAGCAGTTGTCATCGATCCACCATCTCTCGCACGAGGGCATCCAGTCGGTCGACGAGACCCACCGCCACCTCATTGGCATCCCAGCCGTCGACAGATCCGCAATTCTCGCCGTCGTAGTAAGGATTGGACTGTCCCGAGCTCGAATAGAACTCCACCGTGTTGTCGCGGACGGCGATGGTCCCGCACGGATCAGAGTGTTGGTTCCATACGTATATGCCCACATTCGTCCAGTCGTGACGTGCGGAATAGACGACATTGCCCTCAACCGTGATGGCGTTGCCCCCTGCGACACCGATGCCCACCTGACCGGGCTCGATCAGGAGATTCCGCAGCACCCGGATGTTGGACCCGCCGTGGTCGCCGACCATGATCCCTGATCCGCTCGGGCTCAGGCCTCCCCCTCTGATCAGATTTCCCTGCACCAGCAAGGGCTGGTCTTCGGTTCCCTCCGACATGTAGACGCTGATGGAGTCTTCGGTGTCGATGTTGCCGTGATCGTTGAAGATCAGGTTGCCGGCGATGACGTTGCCTGCACCGACCACTTTGTCGAACTGGATCGGGTTTCGGCCCGTCGCATCGAAGGTGCTGTCGACGACCTGAACGCCGGAGCTGGACAGGGCATAGACCCCGCCGGCGGAGTCGATGAAATCGACGCCCTCGACCGACACATCTTCGGAGTCCCGGACGCGGAGCCCGAGCCCGCCACATGGCCCGACGATCGAATTGCGAATGGTGATCCGATCAGAGCGGGTGATTTGAATGCAGTCACCGCCGGGATTGGTGATGTGGACGCCCTCGATCACCAACCCATCCTGGTGTGACAGTCGGACGGGGTCGGCTCGAGGAAGAGTGGTGGTGGTGACGGGGGGTTGCGTCGGGCCGGAGGGCCCTGGCAACGAGCTCGTGGCGGACGGCGCGGTGGTCGTCGTCTCGACTGTGGCGCCGGAGCACGCAGCAAGAAGGAATACCAGGCCCCACGCCCACGAACCGGTCGGCATCCGCCGACCCACAGAGATCCCCACCCGGATCAGATTACAGCCGGCGTTTCGTCATGTGGCCGGGCGCCAGCACCCGGCCACTACCAATCGTTGTCGTCCCAGCCTGCGATCTCGCCGCAGCCACCGCCGTTCCAGGCGGAGTTCCGCTGCCCGTTCTTGTTCAGCCAATCGACACTGTTGCCTCTGACCTCGATCGCGTGGCAGTTCGAGTCGTACTGGTCCCAGACGTAGATCCCGACGTTCGACCACGGGTGCGCCGCCGACTCCACCCTGTTGTTCAGGACGCGAATGTTGGAGCCACCGGCCACGCCGATTCCTGCCTGCCCGGGATCCGACAGAGTGTTGCTCTGCACGAGGATGAACGAGCCTCCTGCGTCTCCGAGCATGATTCCGGATCCACTGTTGCTCTTGCCTGTGTTGTTGCGGACCTTGTTCTTGGTGATTTTCAGCCAGCTGCCCGAGGTGCCACCCGACTTGTACACGCTGATCATGTCCTCTGATGCGTTGTTCGCGATCGTGTTGCTCTCGATCCGGTTGCCGGCGCCCGTGACCTTGTCGAACTGGACCGGGTTGCGCCCGGAGTGGGTTATCGAGTTCCCGAGCACCGCGATACCGGTGCTCGAGTGGCCGTAGACCCCTCCCTTGCTGCTGTTGGTGCGGATCGTGTTGCCCTGGACGGTGACCCCACTCGACTTGTCGATGAACACTGCCCAGTCCCCGCACGGGCCGATCTCCGAATTGCGGATCGTCACGTTCGAGGCCCCAACGATGCGGACACAGGCTCCGTTCGGGTTCGAGATCGAAAGGTTCTCGATGACGACCCCCGACTTGCCCTGGATCGTCACCGGTCCGCTGGCCTTGAGATTGCCTGAGGCCGGAGGGGCGGTCGTCGTGGGCTTGGGGGCTGTTGTGGTCGGGCTCTTGCCGCCCGAGTTCGCTTTCGTGGTGGGAGGAGCCGGGCTCGCCGTGGTGGCGGGGGCCGCGGTGGTAGTCGTCGCCTCGAGGTCGTCCTCGGCCGCACCGACGGTGGCGCCCCCAATCGGCTGGAGCTGCGGACTGGCAGCCTCACCTTCATCGGCCGCAGCGAGAGTCGATGAGGGAAGCCTCTCCGGGTCGAGCGTTGGCTCGGTGAATTCGATCGGTGCCTCCACTGCCTGCGGGAGGTCTGGGGCGAGTACTCCTGAACCGATCACTGCGTACGCGGTCAGCGCCATGACCGAGATGCCGAGAAGAAGCCTGACTGTGACTGGGGTAGTCGACATGATTAGATACTTCCGTCTTGGGGGTACGGCATCCATATCGACCGGTTTCGGCGTCGCCTGAGCGCTTTCCATCCCCACCTGTTCGAGGTCAGCATCCGGCCCCGGTACCCCACTCCCTCGATGGGCTAAACCCGGAGCCTCACTTCGTCGAAGATCATGCGATGGCGCACCCACGGGTTGCCGAGGATCGGAATGACTGACCTGCCGCCCCGGCATGACGTGTTCGGAACCCGCGTCTCCCTGACCACCGTGGCCGAAGTCGCAGACCTGATCATCGAGCGCCGGGGGGTTTGCGTGGTCGTGGCCAACGTGCACTCGGTGATGTCGTGCCGCCGGGACGACGCCCTTGCTGCTGCGCTGGACCGTGCCGACGTCGTCACTCCTGATGGCGTTCCACTCACCTGGGCGCTGCAAGTTGACGGCCACGAAGCGGTAAGGGTCACGGGCATCGACGTGCTTACCGACGTAGCGGACCGCGGGCGCGAGGTCGGGATCAAGCACTTCTTCTATGGGAGTGACAACGAAACCCTCGCTGCGATCGAGCGAGCGCTGATCGGCAGCCATCCCGGAATCGAGGTCGTCGGTGTTTTCTCGCCGCCTTTCCGAGCGCTTGAAGACGAGGAGCTGACCGAACATGCGGCCGCCATTGTCGCATCTGGCGCAGATGTTGTCTGGGTCGGGCTGGGCATGCCAAAACAAGAGCTGTGGATGGCGCGAATCGCGGCCCGGCTCCCGGGAGTGAGTCTGGTCGGAGTCGGCGCCGCATTCGATTGGCTGGCGGGAAATCAGCCGATTGCCCCCCAGTGGATGCGCGACCGCGGGCTCGAGTGGCTCTACAGGCTGAGCAGGGAGCCTGGTCGGCTCTGGCGACGGTACGCGTACAACAACCCCGCGTTCCTGGTCCTGCTCGGTGGGCGCTGGATTCGGTCCCGCTTCCGCTCTGCTTGATCCGGATCAGACCCGATCGCGGCGAGTTCCCAAACCGAGAGGGTCCTGCATCGATCCATGACGGTGCTGCATCTCGGGGCGCATCGGCGCACGGTTGTATACGTAGCCAACGATGGGCTTTCCGGTCAGCGCCACTCGGTCCGCGGCTTCGACGAGCGGTGCGAGTTCCGCGCCGTGGCTGACCACCACGAGGACGGAGTCGCACAGATGGACGATGCTCGCCGAGTAGGCCACCTGGAGCATCGGAGGCACGTCGACCAAGATCAGGTCGTAGTCCACCTTGATCTGGGCGAAGAGGGAGGCGACCACACGTCGTCTGAAGAACTCCGGCGCGGTGATCGCCTGGTTCCCTCGTGACAGCAGGTCAAAGGTGAGCCCGTCGCCCAGGTGGACGGTTCGAACCGCGGCCGATATCGGGATTCCGAGCTCGGCCATGTCGGTCAGGCCGGGATGCCGCTCGTCGTCGTCGGCGATCAGCTTGGTCAAGGCCTGGCTGCCGAAGTCGGCGTCGATCAGGAGGACCCTCTTCCCCTTGGTCGCCAGGGCAGCTCCGACGTTGGCGGCCGTGACGGTCTTGCCGTCGCCGATCAAGGATGAAGTGACCGCCGTGATCATCGAGCGCCGGACGAAGTCCTCTTGCATCGGATCGAGGCCGGCCGCGGCCCGATCGGAGATGGCGGCGCCGGCGAAGCGATAGGCCTCCGCCGCCGCGGAGAGTGGACGGTCCCGGATGGGGAAATTGCCCGTGATTGCCTCGATGGAGAAGTCGGGTACCTCGGCGAACATCGGCGCCCCGAGGATTGCCTCCGGTTCCCGGCGATTCTCGAAACGCTTCGAAGCGAGCGAGCGGCGGTAGGCGACGAAGACTCCGGCTATCAACCCGAGCAGCAGCCCGATCGCCGCCAAACGGACCAATCCGGGCGAGGCTTCGGCGTCCTCGGCTGGTGAGGCCAGCACGACGCCTGTGGACGCCGCCGCAGCATCGACGCTCACCTGGTCGTGCCGGAGCTGCAGCTGCGTTCGCCGGTCGAGGAGTTGCTGACGCTGGGCCAGCAGAGAGGCCACTTCGGAGCCGCCGATTCGTATCTGCTGGCTCAGCTGGAGCGCCTGCAACCTCGCTCCGAGCCGCGCCAGTTCCTCGGCTGACAGCCCCCCTGAGTCGAGGACCTGGGCCAACAGGTCTTCGGCGACCTGTCCCGGGTCTGACAGCTCGGCGATGGCGAGGTCGATGGCGGCGACCTGGTCGTCGACCGCTTCGATGGAGGAATCGAGTTCGGTCACTGCGCGCTCGAACGATGCCTCGGCCCTCTGCTCCGCAACGTCCTGATATGCGTTGATGAATGCGTTGGCCAGGTCGACGGCTTCCTCTTTGGTGCCGGCTTGGACCGAAACGTCGATGAGGCCGCTGTCGGGATTCGAGGAGACCACTCGGAGCCCGAGGACCTCGCGGGTGGGAAGGTCGGCTGCCGCTCCCCCCATCATGTCGGCGGCCCGCCGGGCGACGAGTGGGGACTCCAGAATCGCCACCTGGTCGGCGACGAAGCGTCGAGGGTCGAGGCTGGAGGCCTGCTCGAACACGGAGGCGACCCGAGGATCCTCCACGAGGACGCTGGAACTGGCTGACCACCCGTCGAGGACGGTGATGCTGGCGAGCCAGGCGAGCAGGATCCCGGCGACGGCTCCTGCAACCACAACCGACGCATGCGAGCGGGCTGCGCTCGCCAGTGTTGGTTCAAATGGCTGGCTCATCCGAGCATCCTGATAGCGGCGTTGAGCGCCGTGACCCGTGACTTGTGCCGTCCCATCCCCGGGCGGCAGCCTAGCGAGTCATCCAGGGAAGCGGAAGCCCCAGATCTTCCAGCCACCGGACCGAGAACCCGGATCCACCCATTCTCATATCGCGCTTCCGCGAAGACTGCAGGCAATCTGACCGTGGCGCGGGAATCGCCGGTCCGGCCGTCCACCGGATGAAGGTGAAACACAGTGGAGGGGCCCTGAGAGGGCCCCTCCACCTATCGGTCCTTGGATTCGGATCAGAAGTCCATGTCGCCGCCGTGGCCGTGCCCGGCGCCGGCAGGAGCTGCAGGCTCGGGCTGCTCGGCAACGAGGGCCTCGGTGGTGAGGAGCAGCGCCGCGATCGAAGCCGCGTTCTGCAGGGTCGACCTGGTCACCTTGGCAGGATCGATGACTCCGGCCGCGATCAGGTCCTGGTACTCACCGCTGGCGGCGTTGAAGCCGTAGCCGGCCTCGCCCGCCCGGACGTTCTCCACGACGACTCCACCTTCGAAGCCGGCGTTGACGGCGATCTGCCGGAGGGGCTCCTCCATCGCCCGGCGCACGATCATGCGGCCGGACTTCTCGTCATCGGAGCCGCCTCGGATCTTCTCCACCGCGTCGCGGGCACGGAGAAGGGCAACACCGCCGCCGGGCACGACGCCCTCTTCGACGGCCGCACGAGCAGCCTGGACGGCGTCCTCGATGCGGTGCTTCTTCTCCTTGAGCTCCACCTCGGTGGCGGCGCCGACCTTGATCACGACCACACCGCCGGCGAGCTTGGCGAGACGCTCCTGGAGCTTCTCACGATCCCAGTCGGAGTCGGTGTTCTCGATCTCACGCTCGATCTGCTTGATCCGGCCCTTGACGTCGCTCTCGGACCCGTCACCGTCGATGACGGTGGTGGTGTCCTTGTTGACGACGACCTTGCGGGCACGCCCCAACAGCTCGAGGGACACGTTCTCCAGTTTGAGGCCGACCTCTTCGGAGATGACCGTGCCACCGCTGAGGATGGCGATGTCCTGGAGCATGGCCTTGCGGCGCTCACCGAAGCCCGGCGCCTTGACGGCGACGGACTGGAAGAGACCGCGGATCTTGTTCACCACGAGGGTGGCGAGTGCCTCGCCCTCGACGTCCTCGGCGATGATGAGGAGCGGCTTGCCCTGGGTCATCACCTTCTCGAGGACCGGGACGAGGTCGTTGACCGAGCCGATCTTCTGGTTGGCGATCAGAATGAAGGGGTCCTCGAGGACTGCCTCCTGCCGATCCGGGTCGGTGATGAAGTAAGCCGAGAGCAGGCCCTTGTCGAACTGCATGCCCTCGGTGAACTCGAGCTCGAGACCGTAGGTCTGGCCCTCTTCGACCGTGATCACGCCGTCCTTGCCGACTCGCTCCATGGCGTCGGCGATCACCTTGCCGATGGAGGGGTCGTTGTTGGCCGAGATCGAAGCCACGTGGGCGATCTCTTCCGTGGTCTCGACGTCACGAGCCATGTCGCCGAGCGCCTTAACGGCGGCGTCGACGCCCTGCTCGATGCCGCGCTTCAGCTCCATGGGGTTGGCGCCGGCCGCGACCTGACGCAGTCCCTCACGGACCATGGCCTGGGCGAGCACGGTTGCGGTGGTGGTTCCGTCACCAGCGACGTTGTCCGTCTTGTTGGCGACTTCATAGGCGAGCTTGGCGCCCATGTTCTCCCACGGGTCGTCCAGCTCGATCTCCTTGGCGATGGTGACACCGTCATTGGTGATGGTGGGGGCGCCCCACTTCTTCTCCAGCACGACGTTGCGGCCCTTGGGGCCGAGGGTCACCTTGACCGTGTCGGCGAGCTTGTCTACGCCCGCCTGAAGCCCCTTGCGGGCTTCCTCGTTGAAGCGAAGTTCCTTCGCTGCCATTTCCTATCAACTCCTCAATTCACGACTGCGAGCAGGTCACGCTCGGACAGAACCAGGTACTCATTGCCGTCGAGCTTGACCTCGGTGCCGGCGAACTTGGAGTAGAGAACCTTGTCGCCGACTGATACGTCGACTGCGATTCGGTCGCCGTCCTCGTCGCGGGCCCCCGGGCCTACGGCGATGACCTCACCAATCTGGGGCTTCTCCTTTGCGGTGTCGGGGATGACCAGACCGGACGGAGTGCGCGCCTCCGCGTCCTCGGTCGGCTTTACCACCACCCGGTCACCGAGCGGCTGAAGCTTCATTCCTTAGCCTCCTTGTGTGACGGTCTAGGTGCGTACTGCGGGGAACCCGCATTAGCACTCGTCTTGTTTGAGTGCCAGCCAACATTAGCACTCGGGCGCGGTGACTGCTAACCGTCTGAGCCGAGGCGCTTCGAGGGGTCCACACCCTCCACCCAGTCGGATATGCGGCCCTGGGAGAGCCAGAAACCCCCGGCGACGCCGATCATCGCGGCGTTGTCGGTGCAGAGGATGGGATCGGGCAGCGTCAGTGTCACACCCCGCTTGTCCGCCTCCTCGGCGAAACGATGGCGAAGGCGGCGATTGGCGAGGACCCCGCCACCTCCCCCGACCACTCGCGCGCCGGTGGCGTCGACGGCCGCGAAGGTCTTGTCGACGAGGGCGTCGACGATCGCCTCCTGGACGGATGCGGCCACGTCGGCGAGTGGTGCCAGCTCACCGGAGCGCTTCGCCTTGTCGATGTAGTTGACGACCGAGGTCTTGAGTCCCGAGAACGAGAGCTGGAACGGAAGCTCGGGAACCGCGCGGGGGAAGGGGACTGCGGCGGGATCGCCTCCCTCGGACGCCCGGTCGATGGCCGGCCCACCGGGAAACCCGAGACCCATCGCACGGGCCAGCTTGTCGAAGGCCTCCCCGGCGGCGTCGTCTATGGACTGGCCCATCAACTCGTACTCGCCCCACTCCCTGACATGGACGATCTGAGAGTGTCCGCCGGAGGCGAGAAGCACGACGGCCGGCGGTTGGAACTCGTCGAACTGGAGGCGCGGGGCCATCAAGTGACCTTCCATGTGGTCGATCCCGACGAACGGCAGGTGACGAGCCCAGGCGGTGGCCTTGGCGAAGGAGTGACCCACCAGCAGGGCGCCGACCAGGCCAGGGCCGCATGTGGCGGCGACACCATCGAGGTCGTCCGGGTGCACACCCGCCTGGGAGAGCGCCCGATGGGTCAGGCCCCGGATCGCCTCCACATGGGCGCGGGCCGCCACCTCGGGAACGACGCCGCCGAACCGGGCATGGAGGTCGATCTGGGAAGACAGGACGTTGGAGAGGATCTCGCGTCCACGGACGACGGCCACTGCGGTCTCGTCACACGAGGTCTCGAAGGCGAGGATCATCGGGTTCAAGGGATTTGTCCCCCAGAGCGCAGCGAATGGGGGAAGGTACCGCCGACCGACGCGGGAGGCCGGCGGTAGGGGGCCGGTTCCGAAGTCATTTCCGGCCCGACGAGCCCCAGCTTCTCCCTGTACTCATCACGATCGATGTCGTGCGCCCACATGATCAGGGCGTCGTCGTCTCCGTAGTAGCCGGGCCGCACCCCGACCGGGGCCAGCCCCAGGGAGGCGTAGAGAGCACGGGCGGGTTGGTTCCGCGTGCGGACTTCGAGGGTGAGGTGGCGGGCTCCCGCATCGATGGCCGCCGCCACCAGGCCGACGAGCAGCCTCCGACCCACGCCCGTTCGCCGGACACGGGGGTGGACGAGCAGGTTGGTGACGTGCGCTTCTTCGCCGACGAGCATGAGCCCCCCGAACCCGGCGATCGAGCCATCGTCCGCCACCATGTAGATACGGTTGTCCGCGGCCAGCTCGTCACGAAAGACGGTCTCGGACCAGGGCGCAGGCTGGTGCGAGGCCTCGAGAGCCGCCGCGGCGACGACGTCCTCGGCGACCATCGGCCGGATCAGGATGACGCCGGTCCCCATGGCCCCTCCTGTCTCAGCTTGGCCCAGTTGATCGTGACGTCCGGCTCCCGCATGTACAAGGGGCGGATGTCGTCGGCTGCCGGGTAGTCGCCCTTCTCGATGCGGGCGTGACCGATCTCGGCAAGCGTCACCGCGTACGGATAGCGCGGCTTGCCGGTCTTGACCATCCTCACTCCACGGAAGAACCCGTCGGGGAGCGAGGCGACGTCACCCACGACCAGGCTCTCCTCTGCGTTGGAAGTGAGCACGGCACGGAAGCCCTCGGCGTCGAGCAACTCCGTTGGGCCCTCCTTGACGACACCTCCCGGTACCGGCCGGTACCTGCCGACCGCGAACTCGCCGCGCCGGACGTCGACCATGGACCAGATGAGCCGGTGGCCGGTGCGCGCCTCCAGAGCTATCGCATCGACCGAGGTGACGGGCACGATGGGAATCCCGAAGGCTGCGGCGAGGCCCTGTGCGGTGGCGAGGCCGACTCTGATCCCCGTGTAGAGACCGGGCCCGATGTCGACCACGACGGCATCAAGGTCGGATGGGGACCATCCGACCTGGTCGAAACAGAAGTCGATCGCGGGGACGAGGAACGACGCGTGCCCGAACCGGTCGATGCGGGATGCGGCCGCCAGTGTCGCCCGGTCTTCCACCAGCGCGACGGAGGAGCCCGGAGTGGCGCTCTCGATGGCAAGCAACCTCATCCGACCAGCTCCAGTTGCCGATCGGCCCATGCACCGACCGGGACGAGAGTGATCTCACGGGTCCCGTCATCTCGAACCGAGATCTCTATGCGCAGATGGTCGGCCGGCAACCCGGCTTCGACGGCGTCACCCCATTCGACGACGAGCACACCGTCGCGGGCGGTCTCGAGAACGTCCAGGTCCTCGAACTCGTTGAGCGAGCCGAGCCGGTAGACGTCAACGTGGATCAGCGGGAGGAACCCGCTGCGGTATTCGCGCATCAGCACGAAGGAGGGTGACACCACCACTTCCTCAACGCCCAATCCAGCGGCGAGCCCCGAGGTGAAAAGGGTCTTGCCGGCGCCCAAACCGCCCTTGAGCACCACGACGTCCCCGGGCCGGAGCAGGGGAGCAAGCCGGCCGGCCAGAGCCACGGTGTCGGAGGGCTGGGGGCAGATGTGCGTCGTCATCCGAACAGCCTGTGCTGGGCGAGCTCCTCGGCACCCTCCGGGGAGGGTGCGTCCGGTTCCTCGATACCGGACGGTCGATCGAGGAGGGTCCGGACCAGGGCGAAGTCCTCTCGCATCTGGCTGGTGACTCGATCTCCGCCTCGCAGGGCGGCGGCCGGGTGGAAGGTGGGGACGAGGGTGGCCCCCAACCACCACGGGTGAGCCTGACCCCGCAGCCTCGTGATGCCGGTTTCGGTTCGGAGGAGGAGCTTGGTGGCGAAGTTGCCCAGGGTGACCACCACCTCGGGGTGGATGAGCCTGATCTGGGAGCGCAGATAGCCCTTACAGGAATCGATCTCCTCGGGCCGGGGATCCCTGTTGCCCGGAGGCCGGCACTTGAGGACGTTGGCGATGTAGGCCTCGCTCCGGGTGATGCCGATTCCGCCCAGGAGCTCGTCGAGGAGCTGACCGGCGCGCCCGACGAACGGCTCCCCCTGCAGGTCCTCGTTGTGACCGGGCGCCTCGCCGACCAGCATCAGGCGGGCGTCGGTGGACCCCACTCCAAAGACCACATTCGTCCTGGTTCGGTGGAGGTCGCACATGGTGCAGCCCTCGGCCTCGGCGCGCAGCTCGGCGAACTCGGGGATCAACCTCTTCACGGGTGCTTGATTGTGGCAGCGTTCAGCCGGCGGCGGAGCGGACCGCTGATTCGATGGCGGCGGCGGTGGCACCGAAGGCCGCCTCCGCCGCGGTGTCGCAATCGGTCGCCGCGGTCCCGCAAGACACGGCGTAGACGATGTCTCCGTCCCAGCGTGTGTGGGCGGGGCGGATGCAGGCGGCGATGGCGTCATGAGCACGCACCACGAGCCGGGTCAACTCGATCCGGTCCAACGCCCCGTCAGTGGCGACGACGACCAGCGTGGTGTTCTCGGGCATGAAGGCGAGCGGGACCAGGTTCGGGGGCGGTGGCTCGTGTAGGCCGCCCGTGAGGGGCTCACCTCCGACGGAGAAGACATCTCCGACGGCGTTGACCGCCACGAGGGCACCGACGGTGGCGTCCCCGGCGGTCCGTGTGGCGGAGCCGATCCCCCCGGGCCTGATGTGCTCGAAACCCCGCCATTTGGCTGCGGTCGCCCCGGTGCCGGCACCCACCCGACCCTGCTCCACGGGCTCGGACGAGGCCGCATCGAAGGCTGCGGCCCCCTCCGCAGGGCCCGGCCTCACGGACGGGTCGCCGGGAAACAGGTCGAAGAGCACCGCCGCCGGAACGATGGGGACTGGCCCAACGGGCGTCTCGTGGCCCCGCCCTTCGGCTTCGAGCTTCGCCACCACCCCGTCCGCGGCGGAGAGGCCGAAGGCGCTCCCGCCCGTGAGCAGGATCGCCTGGATCTGCTCCACCCGCATCCCGGGCTGGAGCAGGGCGTACTCCCGCGTCCCCGGGGCGGCGCCGCGAACTTCGGCGGTGGCGACGTTCGGCTCGGGAAGGACGATGACGGTGCACCCGGTCTCGGCCACCGGATCCGTCCAGTGACCGACCCGAACGCCCGGGACTGCGGTGATGGTGTCGTTCACTCCGTGTACCTCCTGGGAACTCTGGGGCCGATGGAGCAGACGATCTCATAAGAAACTGTGCCGAGCTCGGTCGCCCACTCGTCCGCAGTCACCTCTTGATCGCCCTGGCGCCCGATGAGGACGACTTCGTCGCCGACCGACACCTCGGCGTCCCCGACGTCAATCAGCACCTGGTCCATCGTCACCCTCCCTGCAAGTGGGTGCCGTTCCCCGTTGATGAGAACGTCACCCATCCTGGCCCTGGTGAACCCGTCCGCGTAGCCCACAGGAACGGTGGCCACGGTGGCGGCCCGGGCCAGCGGCCTGATCCTCCCGTAGGACGGACGCTCTCCGGCGTCGAGGCGTTGAACGTGGGTCACCCGGCTGACCAAACGCATGGCGGGTTTGAGCTCCACGACTTCCCGGGTGCCGGGACACGGATGGAGGCCGTAGGTGCCCAAGCCGATCCGAACCATGTCCGCCCGCGCCTCGGGGAACAGAATGGCACCGGCCGTGTTGGCCATGTGCCTCATCCCGATGTCGAGACCGGCGGCCACTGCCTCGAAGCGTTCGATCTGGCCCCGTGTGAAGCTCGCATCCTCGTCCGCCACGGCGAAGTGGGTCCACAGCGCCCCGAGATCGAGCCCAGCACGGCGGGCGTGCCGTACGAGCTCCGCCACCCGGTCAGGGCCGGCACCCACCCGATGCATCCCGGTGTCCACCTTGAGGTGCACGGTGGACGGGCACCCGGCATCGACCAGGGCGTCGATGAACCGTTCGGTGTAGACGGTGGGCGTGAGGTCCCACTTCACCACCGACACGGCATCCGCCGACCAGGGCTCGGAGAGGAGGAGGATCGGTGCGTCGATCCCAGCTTCACGGAGTCGCACCCCCTCCTCGACGAGCGCCACCGCCAGCCACTCGGCTCCGGCCTCGATGGCCGCCTCTCCCACGGGGACGTCGCCGTGGCCGTACGCGTCGGCCTTGACCACCGCACACACCGCCGAGGGAGCGACCAGGCGGCGGAGCTCGGAGATGTTGTGGGCGACGGCGCCCAGGTCGATCTCGACGAGGGTCGGTCTCACCAGGCCCACCGCCCGATGGCCGACAGGAGCCTCTCTGCCGTGACGGTGCCCAGAGCCGATAGGTCTTCGGCGGCCACGCCATGCCAGTAGGCGCCCGAGATGGCCGCGGACTTCGCGTCGAGGCCTCGGGCCCAGAGAGCTCCGATCATCCCCGCCAAGACATCCCCCGTCCCGATGGTTGCCAGTGCCTGAGTGCCGGTTCGGACGAGCACCGGTATGTCGCCATCGGTGACCATCGTCGGACTGCCCTTGGAGACCAGCACGACACCCGCCCGTTGGGCGTACGCCCTCGTGGCGAACTTCCCCCGGCCGGCCCCCGCCAGACGCTTGAACTCCCCGGCGTGCGGCGTGACGATCACCTCCGCCCCACCGTCGCAAGCCGCCGCGACCACGTCCGGGAGGAGCGCCCCCGCATCGAGCACGACCTTGACGGCGCCGGCGACCAGCCGCTCCACCGCCGGGAGCTCGCTGTCGGCCAATCCCGGGCCGGCGACGACGACATCGAAGCGTTCCGGACGGGGGACGTCGTCGAGAGGGATCGCCGGGACCTGCGGTGCCACCGAATGAGCTACCTCCGGGTCGGGTGATGCCAGGTACACCGAGCCCGCCCCGAACTCGAGCGCGGCCCGTGCGGCCATGGTCGCCGCGCCGACCATCCCCGCCGAACCGCCGGCCACCAGAACCGCTCCGGCCGACCATTTGTGGGCGGCGCGGGGTCTCGGGGGCCGGGGCGCGTCACTCTCCTCGGCGACCCACAGAGACGGCCGCCCGCCTTCGATGCCGACGGCGGCCACGGTCACCACTCCGCAGAGGTCCGGTCCGTCGTCGGAGACATGGCCCGTCTTCAGAGTGGAGAAGGTGACCGTCTCCACTGCGTTGAACACATGGGGCCCAGCGATGCCGGTGTCCGGGTCCAGTCCGGTGGGATAGTCGACGGCCACCACCGGAGCTGCCGCCTCCATCCATCCCACCACCTCATCGGGGAGGTCCCCACGGGCCCCGCCGCCGAACAGGGCGTCGATGATCAGGTCGCTCGGCTCGGGCTCCCCCAATGGGACGATGCGGACTCCCGCAGCCCGAGCCTTGTCCGCCGCGCGCACCGCCTCTGTGGTCGCGGGCTCACCGAGTCGATGGACGGTGACGGATGCTCCCCTCTCCTGCAGGAGCCGGGCAGCCACATAGCCATCCCCTCCGTTGTTGCCTGGGCCGGCGAGCACCGCGACCCGGGTCCCGTAACCGGCACCGTGCCGGGCGGCGGCCAGGGCGACTGCATGTCCGGCGCGCTCCATCGCCAGGTACAGATCCCCTTCAAACGCCTGGTCGACCCTTCTGCTCTCGGTGGCGGTGACGACTGGCTGCACGGGCCGAGGTTAAGCGTGCTCTCCCACGGCCACGGCCATGACCAGGGCGGACGAATCGGTGTGGGTGATGGTGATCAGGACTTCGGTCACGCCGAGCATCGCGGCCCTCCGTGCGGCCGTTCCGCTCAAGCGGACGGTGGGCTTTCCGCCGCCCGTGATCTCGATGTCGGTCCAGCGGATCCGGCGCCAGCCGGTACCGAGGGACTTCATCACGGCCTCTTTGCCGGCGAAGCGCGCCGCGAGGCGGCGCTCGGGGGAGGTGAAGCGATAGGCGTAGTCGCGCTCGTGGATCGTGAAGCAGCGTTCGGCGAACCTCGGGTATCGACCGAGCACCCGGGCCACGCGATCGATCTCGGCCAGGTCGACCCCGAGCCCCACGATCTTCATCGGATCAGGCTAACGAGCGACAAACGTGGCAATACCGCGAAAACAAGCGGGTAGACGGCGAGCGCGCATCCGGCCAGAATGCCCGGCGGGGTATGGGATTGATGACAACCACTGAGCAGGGGCGCGGCCAGAGCCGCCAGGTCTGGGCGCTGGCACTGGCGGTGATCATCGTGGGGGCGTTCGCCATCCGGATGGTCGACTTGGGGGGCAGAAGCCTCTGGGTGGACGAGGGCGCCACTTGGGTGCTGTCGCAGCGGACCCTGCCGGAGATCATCGAGAACTCGGGCGACGACGAGCATCCTTCGGGCTATTACGCGTTGATCCATCTCACCTCCCGCATATCGGACAGCGAGGCGGCTCTCCGGCTCCCTTCCGTGATCGCCTCGGTGCTCGCAATTCTCGCCACCTACCTCTTAGGCCGCGATCTGGTCAACCACCGCCTGGGGCTGACCGCCGCGGCGTTGCTCGCGCTCAGCCCGATCGACGTCTGGTATGCCCAGGAGGCCCGCCAGCCGATATTCGCAGCGTTAATTGTCGTTTCCGCGGGCTACGCGCTCTCGAGAGGCCGATGGTGGGGGGTCATCGCCGCGTCCGCTCTTCTCATCATTGGGTTGTACCTCGATTTCATCACCGCGGTGGGTTGGGTGGCGTTCGGGGGCATCTGGATCACGATCTGGTTCCGAAAGGACCGTGAGCGTGTCGTGGACTGGGCGAGCGTCACCGTCGTCGCGGTATTGATCTACGCGCCGCTCCAGGGAAGCGAGTTCTTCAAGGGGTTCAGCGGCCTCCTCGGTTACCAAGGAGGCGGCTTCTGGTATGGAGAAATCCTCGGATCGAACCCTGTCACATCAAGCCCGTTCGGCCTCTTGCTCCTCGGTGGACTCGTCACCGCCGGGGTATTCGCTCTGGGCAGGGCCATCACCCGACCCACCCGGTCAGGCCGACTCCTGTCGGTTCTGATCGTCAGTGGCTTCGCGCTCGGATCCGCCCTCATGGCCGTCCCCAGGGCGTACAGCGTGAAGAAGGTGATCGTGACGGGCTGGCCGGTGCTCACCCTCTTGGTCGCCTACTTGCTCGTGGAGCGGGTGACGGGCCGTTCGCAACGACTGCTGATGGGCGGAGCGATCGCCCTGCTCGCGCTGGGCACAATCGCAACGTTCACCGTCCCCAAGGACGACTGGCGGAACGCAACGGCTTTCGTCAACGAGAACGCGGCCGATGGCGACGTCGTGTGGGTCGGGCCTGATCCATGGGCGGCCGATGCCTACTTCTATTACGGAGGAGAGCTGCCGGTCTTCCACGAGACGAGCCCGGATCAACGGTCTATCCCCGGCGACGTGTGGCTGATGACCTATCGCCGCCCCCAGGACACGCCGCCATCGTTGGAGGTGGAGGCGTGGTTCGACGCCAACTGGACGCTGGCCGGTCCCGAAGAGCCGTTCTATCGGATGGCCGTCAGGCACTACGTCACACCCTGAGATTCCAGCCACTGAAAGTGGTGAGAGCGCGAAAAGGCAGGCTATTTGGCCTGTTGCCCGGTCACTGTCGGTGGTGGTAGAGTGCCCCCGCGGATCGGAGAGTCCGCGGGGCTGACAAGGGAAGCTGGGGGGCGATGGATACTCGTAGCGGCGAGCCAAGGCTCAATGCGCTCAATGGGAAGACTTCTGCGCGGACGAGGGCGGACAGCGTCTACGCGACCTCCATCAAGCCCATCCTCGATCGCGTGGTGGGGACGATCCTCCTCATCATCGTCTCACCCGTCATCGCCGTGGTGGCTCTCGCCGTCCTCATCAAGCTGGGCCGCCCGGTCTTCTACTCCCACGTTCGGGTCGGACAGAACGGTGTTCCCTTCCGCGTCCACAAGTTCCGGACGATGCTCCCCGATCGTCGTCGGACGCACGACGGATTCGACGGGGAGGAGCGCAGAGCCAACCACAAGTCTTCGAACGACCCCCGTCACACGAAGGCGGGTCGCTTCCTCCGAGCCCGCAGACTCGACGAGTTCCCCCAGCTGTGGAACGTCGTCAAGGGGGAGATGAGCCTCGTCGGGCCCAGACCCGAGGTTCCATCGGAAGTCGAGAAGTACGAGGACTGGCAACACCGTCGCCACATCGTGAAGCCCGGCCTCACGGGACTGTGGCAGATCTCGGAATACAACGGGCAGCCGATGCGAGAGCACACCGAGCTCGACATCGAGTATCTCGAACGGATCGGGTTCTTCGAGGACCTTCGCATCTTGGCCCGAACGCCCCTGGCGATGCTGGGGAAGAGGGCCGGGAAGTGACCATGTCAGGCACCCCGCCGCGGATTGCCGCCACTGCCGAGGTCCACGCCGAAGCGCTTCTCGGCGACGGGGTGAGCGTCTGGGACTACTCCCAGGTGCGGGAGGGGGCGACAATCGGCGAGGACACCACAATCGGCCGCAGCGTGTACGTCGACCGGGACGTCCGCATCGGACGACGATGCAAGGTGCAGAACAACGCCCTGATCTATTGGCCGGCCGAGGTCGCGGACGGGGTGTTCATCGGGCCCGGTGCGATTCTCACCAATGACCGCTACCCGCGAGCCGTCACACCGGAGGAGGACCTCAAGGGAGTCGATGACTGGTCTCCGTCGGGAGTCCAGATCGCCGCCGGGGCCTCGATCGGTGCCGGTGCGGTGATCCTGGCGGGGGTGCGGGTCGGCGCTTGGGCCCTGGTCGCCGCCGGAGCGGTGGTGATCGGGAACGTCCCCGATCATGCCCTCGTGGCCGGCAACCCGGCGAAGGTCGTCGGGTGGGTCGGCAAGTCGGGCCGACGACTCGTCCCGGAAGGCGACTTGCTGGTCGATCCGGCAGACGGCACCAGATTCCGGCTGGAGGGTGAGCGGTTGGTAAAGGCGAAATGATCGAACACAACCACCCTGTCATCACTGAGGCGGAGCGCGCGGCCGTCGACCGTGTCCTCGCCAGCGGCCGCATCGCACAGGGCCCCGAGGTGGAGGCGTTCGAGTCCGAGTTCGCCGCGGCAATCGGCGTCGACCATGCGGTCGCCGTGTCCAATGGCACGACGGCACTCGAGATCGGCCTGCAGGCGCTGGGCATCGGCCCCGGCGACGAGGTGATCGTCCCCTCTCTCACCTTCCTCGCGACCGCGAACGCGGTGCGGCGCGTGGGAGCCAAGCCCGTGTTCGCCGACATCGATCCGAAGACCTACTGCATCAGCCCGGAGACCGTCGCCCCTCTGATCGGACCGGCCACTCGGGCGGTAATGGTCGTCCACCTTTACGGGCACCCAGCCGACATGGACGGCTTCCGATCCTTGGCCCAGGACAGCGGAATCGAGATCCTCGAGGACTCGGCGCAGGGAATCGGCGCATCCTGGCGCGGGCAGGCGGTCGGATCTTTCGGAAGGTTCGGGACCTTCTCCCTCTACGCCACAAAGAACGTGACGACCGGCGAAGGGGGCATGATCACCACTCCTGACGCCGGCCTCGCCGACATCGCCCGTTCCCTCAGAGCACATCAGAGCCGGATGGTGAACGGCCGCCTCCAGGTGGCGTCCAACTCCCGGATGACGGACATCGCCGCGGCGATCGGCCGCGTCCAACTGGGCAGACTGACGGAGTTCCAGTCGGCCCGTGCGACGTTGGCGGCAGAGTACGACCGCAGGCTCATCGGCCCGGCCACGCCGTATACGGCTCCCGAAGCTGTCCATGGCTGGCACCAGTACACCGTGCGAGTCCCGAACCGGGAGCTGATCATCCGCCGAGCCCAGGAGGCCGGGGTGGGCACAGCCGTCTACTACCCGGTTCCGGTGCACCTGACCGAGACCTACCGCGAGGAAGGTTCGGTTCTTCCGGAGACCGAGGCTGCCGCCGCCGAAGTCCTCTCACTTCCGATCAGACCCGACCTCACCCCCGCAGAGCAGGATGTGGTGATAGATGTCGTGAACGGGGCCCTGGCGTGACCCCGGTGCGGATCGGGCTGGTGGGGCTCGGTCACATGGGTCGCCATCACGCCCGCATTCTGTCCAGACTCGACGACGTCGAGTTCGTTGGCGGGGCCGATCCTGCGGGTGACGTTCACAAGGCCCTCGGGGGACATGAGCTCTTCGGCGGCCTCGACGGCCTGATCGACGCCGGCGTGGACGCGGTAGTGCTCGCCACTCCGGCCGAAGACCACGAGAAGGCTGCCTGCAGACTCGCCCGGGCAGGAATCCACACGCTGATCGAGAAGCCCCTCGCGTCGGATCTCGCCGGGGCCAGAGAGGTCCGGGACTCTTTCCACGGCACCGGGTTGATCGGCGCCGTCGGGCATGTCGAACGGTTCAATCCGGCACTTCAGGAGATGAAGCGCCGCCTCTCGGCTCGCTTCCTTGGGAAGGTGTTCGCCGTCTCCACCAAGCGCGTCGGCCCCTTTCCCCTCCGGATCAACGGGGTGGGCGTGATCACCGACCTGGCCATTCACGACATCGACATCGTGCAATGGCTGATAGGCCCGTTCGCAACACTGACATCCCAGTTGGCGCACCAGATCGGCGCCGACCGTGAGGACCTGGTGGAGGCGGTTGGTCGGCTCGAAGACGACACCGTCGTCTCGATTTCGGTGAACTGGCTGACTCCCGCCAAGCAGCGAGAGGTGACCGTGCTCGGAGAGCGAGGAGCCCTGGTCGCGGATCTGCTGACCTCAGACCTCACCTACTACTCCAACTCCGCCATCCCCGTCGAATGGGACGAGATGGCGCGTCTCAAAGGTGTGTCCGAGGGCGACGTGACCCGGTACGCGATTCGTAAGAGCGAACCACTCCAGTTGGAGTTGGAAGGCTTCCGTGACGCCGTCCTGGGTCGTCCTGGGGCGCAGTTCGTCACCCTCGAAGAGGGAGTCGAAGTGATGCGGGTGGCTGATGCGCTCTCCAGCGGGGGATTGAAGGCTTGACACTTCGGATCGCTTCGGTGGTCGGCGCACGACCCGAGTTCGTCCAGGTCGGCACCCTGAGCAGAGCCCTTCCCGCGTACCGGGGCCAGGTGGACCACGTGCTGATCCACACCGGCCAGCACTACGACGCCAACATGTCTCAGGACTTCTTCGACCAGCTGGGCCTGGGTGAGCCGGACCACATGCTCGGCGTCGGCTCCGCCAGTCCGGGTGTGCAGACGGGCGAGATGCTTGCCCGTCTCGACCCACTGCTCCTCGACCTCTCACCGGACGCGATCGTCGTCTTCGGCGACACCAACAGCACACTGGCCGGCGCGCTCGCCGCTGCCAAGCTGCACATTCCGGTGGCTCACGTCGAGTCGGGACTCCGATCCTTCAACCTGCTCATGCCTGAGGAGGTCAACCGCCGCATCACCGACCACCTCGCCCGGATTCTGTTCTGCCCCTCCCAGAACGCCGTCGACAACCTCGCGGCCGAAGGGATAACCGACGGTGTCCATCTCACCGGCGATGTCATGTACGAGTCCCTGCAGCACACGCTCGGAATCGTCGGCGACGGGCAGGCAGTGCTCAACTCCCTGGACTTGGAACCGGGCTCGTACGCGCTGGCGACCGTGCACCGGTCCGAGAACACCGACGATCGCGGTCGCCTCTCTCAGATCCTCCTCGGCCTCTCCGACGTCGCCCGCGGCGGTCTCGAAGTGGTCTTCCCGGTACACCCACGGACGAGGTCCCGTCTCGATCCCGGACTGGTCGCCGCGGGGGTGCGGATGATCGAGCCCCTCGGACACCCGGAGGCGATGGCGGTGGCCCGCGACGCAGCCCTCGTCCTCACCGACTCGGGTGGCCTCCAGAAGGAGACCTACTGGCTCGAGACTCCCTGCGTCACTATGAGGGACGAGACCGAGTGGGTCGAGACGGTCTCGGCCGGATGGAACGTGCTGGCGGGAGCGGACCGAAAACGCATTGTGGAGGCCGCCCGCAGCATGACGGACGGTGGCCTGCCGCCCCGGGTCCCGCTGTACGGCGAAGGCACACGAGTCTCCGCAGCCATTCTCGACGCCCTGGTGTCGGCCCTCGAGCAGATGGCCGAGGCGTCATGAGCCAGCGGTGGGGCGTGGTCGGCGGAGGCATGCTGGGCATGGCTCTCGCCCTCTGGTTGGCGGACCGTGGCCACCGAGTCACGCTCATCGAGGGCGCGGACGAGCTCGGCGGGCTCGCTTCCCCCTGGCAGATCGGCGACGTCACCTGGGACCGGCACTACCACGTCATCCTCAACAGTGACGCGCATGTTCTGGCCCTGCTCGGCCGACTCGGCCTCACTGACGAGCTCCGGTGGGTCGAGACCAAGACCGGGGTCCTCGCAGGCGGCGAGTTGCACTCCGTGTCCAACGCGATCGAGTACCTGCGCTACCCGCAGCTGCGCATGATCGACAAGGCTCGCATGGCATGGACGATCCTTTACGGATCGAAGCTCCGAGACTGGCGATCGCTGGAGCGAATCAGTGTGGAAACCTGGCTCCGGAAGCACTCGGGCGATCAGGCCTTCGAGCGGTTCTGGCTTCCGCTGTTGCGTTCGAAGCTGGGCGACAACTACCAGAAGACCTCGGCCGCGTTCATCTGGACGACGATCCAGCGCCTGTACGCGGCCAGGCGCTCAGGGCTGAAGAAGGAGATGTTCGGTTATGTCTCGGGGGGATATGACCGGATCATCCTCGAGCTGGAGAGGGCCCTGACGGAGGCGGGAGTGGAAATCAGGACGGGCGAAAAGGCCCGCGCGGTCACCGGCAACGGGGCGGAGGTCCGGGTGGATGCCACGTCGGGGTCCGACATCTTCGACCGCGTGGTTCTCACCACTGCGTCCACCTTGACGGCACGACTCGTCGAAGGCCTCACCGAGGACGAGAGCCGTCGCATGACCGGCGTCGAATACCAGGGGATCGTGTGCGCCTCGCTCCTCAGCGACACTGGCCTGGGCGGTTTCTACGTAACCAACATCACCGATCCCGCTCCGTTCACGGGCGTCATCGAGATGACGACGCTGATCGATCGCGCCGAAGTCGGCGGCAACCACCTCGTCTACCTGCCTCGTTACACCACCGGAGACGACGAGATCCTCGCACTGAGCGACGAGGAGGTCGAGGCACGCTTCATCAGCGCTCTCACCCGGATGTTCCCCGGTTTCGGCCCGGAGAACGTCAGGGCATTCCGAGTCTCGCGTGTCCCCTTCGTATTCCCCATCCCGACGCTCCGATACTCGGAGCGGATCCCGCCGATGCAGACGTCGATCCCCGGGGTCTACTCCGTGAACTCGGCACAGATCCTCAACGGCACGCTGAACGTCAACGAGACCCTTCAGCTGGCCACGAGAGCCCTCCCGGTCCTCACCGGCGATCTCCCCTACGCACCGGAGGTCCTGGAAGCTGCGGTGACCCCGGTCGGCGCATGAGCAAGCCCGTCGCACCGATATCCCTCGACCTGGACAACAAGTGGTCCTATCTCATGGTCCACGCCGAGCCCGCGTGGGTCGACTATCCGAGCTACCTGCCGGTCCTCGTCCCGCGGGTGCTCGACTTCCTGGACGAGCGCTCCATGCGGATCACCTTCTTCATCGTGGGCCAGGACGCCACCCTGCCGGGCCACGCCGAGTTGATCGGGGAGATCGCCCGGCGGGGCCATCGGATCGCCAATCACAGTCACGACCACAAGCCATGGCTCCACCGCTACACCCCGAGAGAGTTCTCCGACGAGCTCGACCGCGCGGAAGAGGCGATCCAGGCCGCCTCCGGCGTCAAGACGATTGGCTTCCGGGGTCCTGGCTTCTCGCTCACCGACGACGTGATCACCGAGCTCGCGACCAGGGGATACGCCTATGACGCCACCGTCTTCCCCAACATCCTCAACCCGCTGAGCCGGGCCTACTACTTCCGCACCACGAAGCTGACCCCGGAAGAGTTGGAAGAGCGATCCGCGCTGTTCGGCACGGTGGCCGACGCCTTCCGCCCCAACAGGGCGTTCCGATGGCAGCCCCGCCGTGGACCGGAACTGGTGGAGATCCCGGTGACCACCTTCCCCGGTCTACGCACACCGACCCACCTGAGCTACCTCGGCTATCTGGGCGGCAAGGCGAATTGGCTGGCGTCGTTCTACTACCGGTCTTCCCTGGCCCTGACACGCATCACGAGAAACCCTCCTTCGATGCTCCTCCACCCACTCGACTTCCTTGGGTCCGACGATGACACCGACCTCGGCTTCTTCCCCGGCATGGACATGGCCTCATCGAACAAGCTCGAGCTCGCTCATCAGTTCCTCGACATCCTGGAATCGAAGTACCGGCTCGTCCCCATGGAGGACTACGCGGCGGGCATCAACCCTTCCAAAGTGAGGGAGCCGGATTACTCGCGGTCGTCGACCGGCAGAACCTCGGGGCGCCTCACCGGCGCTCGGTGAGGACCGAGCCCGAGCTCTTCTCGAAGCACGGCGGTCCCGAGATGGAAGAGCTCGTCGAAGTACCTCTTGTTTTGCGCCGACAAGAAGCCCAGGCTCACCAACTGGAAAGCGACGATGAGAGCGATCCCCCCGACCACGAAGGAGTGCGGCGACAGCTCGAATGCGGCCAACACGGCATCGGAGAACTCGTCGACTTCGGGGGTGAGCCAGAAGCCGATGGTGTGGCCGACCGCCCAGCCGAGTGAGTAGAGGGCCAGGACCATGACGATCAGGCCAGGGATCACGAAGTACATGAACGGCCTGAACAAGAAGCTGGAGAAGGCCTGGGAGACCACGGCCCGGTTGATCCGGATGCTCGACTTGCGCCTGTCGCCCACCGATCGCTGACGGCTCCAATCGAGGTGGGCCGGCACCTCGACTATCAGAGCTCGGAGCACTTGTGCCTTGTAGATGATCTCCGTGTTGACTTCGAAGTCCCAGGCCTTGAGGTCGAGTCCCTGCAGGAATCGCCTGTCGTATGCCCGCACCATTCCCGTGACCGTGGTCAGGCTCCCCTTGGCGGTGAGCGAGAGGAGTCGGTTTGCCCCCCGGCTCAGGAACTCCCGGCTCTTCGGCACCGCGCTCACCTTGCCCCCCTTGACGTAGGGCGAGGCGATGACGACCTTCGCCCCGGTCTCGGTGATGGCGTCTGCGAGCAGGCCAATGTGCTCCGGGCCGTAGCTGAGGTCCGTGTCGAGCGTGATCACGTAGTCGCCGCGCGCCTGGTTGAAGGCGTAACGAAGCGCCTGGCCGAGATTGAAGTTGGTCCTGTGCCGCAGCAGTCTCACGCCGGGCTCTCCCTGGGCGAACTCCTCGACTATCGAAGCCGTGGCGTCACGGGAACCGTCGTCGACGACGATGACCTCCCAGAGGTAGCGGTCCTCGATGCCCCGCAGGTATTCGCAGACCTCTTTCAAGCTCTGCCCGATCATCGCTTCCTCGTTGTACGCGGGAAGGACGACCGTCAGGAGCGGCTTCCGAGCGTCGTTCTGTGTTGGTGCTGGCATCAATTCCTCAGCCCGGCTTCCTCACCACCGCGCGAAGCAGAGCTCCCCTGCCGAACGCCCTGAACAGGGAATCGACCGCGGTGAAAACAGCAAGTGCCGGGGACGACTTCAGTGTGAACCACTGGCGCAGCCACTCCGGCGCATTGCGATCCGCCAGGTAGTTGTGAACGGTATACGTCCAATTCACCGGGCTGACCATTGTCGTGATTTCATCGGCTTCGAACCCCGCTTCCTTGACGAGGGTGCTCAGCGACCGGGAGCTGTAGAGGTTGAAGTGCCGGGGGAAGTGGTAGCCCCCCCAGTGCCGTGCCCGTCCCAGCCTGGCGTCGGGAGCGCCGATGTTGTCGGTGACAATGCCCAGACGACCGCCCGGACGGAGGATCGAGTGGACCGAGCGCAACACGCCGAGAGGGTCGTCGACGTGCTCCAGCACCATGATCATCATGGCGAAGTCGTAGCGGTCGGCCTCCAAGCCCACTTCGTCGAGGAAGCCCGTGTGCACGGCCAGCCCGGATTCCGACATGAGCTCTGCGGCCCGTGGATCGGGCTCAACCGCCTCGAGACGCCATGAAGGGTCGCCGAAATCCTGAAGGATCTTGAGATGGAAACCGTCGCCTGCCCCGATGTCGACGATCGAACCCTCCGCGGGCACTTCGCGAGTCCAGTCTCGCAGTCGCCTCCACTCCAGGCGGCGCCGGACCTTGAAGACGAATCCGAACTCCTCCTCGGAGAACTCGAGTGAGTGGTAGGACGGAGGGTAGATACGTCCCAATTCGGAACGGTCAGGACGTGGGTGGAGGAACAGAGCGTCACACCTCTCGCACCGGTACATCTGGAAGGCGTCAGGGCTCGTCCGGTACTCGAAGTCCTCGCCCGTCGCCACGAGAGCGGCGCGGTCACGGCGGCCGCAAACCGAGCAAGCCGAGTCGACCAGCGCCAATGCGGGCTGGCGCGGCTCAACCGTGGACAACGTCGTCCCTCTGGGAGCGGAGCACGGTGCTCACCTGGCGGGCGATGTACTCCGCATCGGTTCCGACGCCGTAGATGTCGTGCGAGGCGACAGTGTGCTGGTAACGCAAACCGACGTAACAGAGACCGGGGGCGTCGCCGACGACGCCACGTGCGTGCCGTGGGAAACCCCGTTCGTCGAAGCCCGGCGAGCCGGGCCCGGTGTCGACCAGTCCGAAGTCCCCCTGAAAGCCCGTCGCCCAGACAATGGTGAGGGCATCGGCGGAGATATCGGTCCCGTCCCGGAACCGCAGGTGTTCACCATCCCAGTCGACCAACCTGGGATGCAGTTGGACTCCGTGCCGTCTCGCCAGTTCCTTCGGGGTCGGGGGCACGATCGGATCTCCACGAGTCTCGAGGGAGGAGAACATGAGCCGACCGAGCCTCGAGTCGACACCAACATCGAAAAGGCCGAAGGCGGCGATCAAGCGATGCACCGGCACGCCCGCGATCCGTCTCGGCAGCACCATCACCCGGCTGGTCGCCATGTGGATCTGCTCGAAGCGACCCGATTCGCCCAGCAGCCGGCAGATCTGCACCCCGCTGCTCCCGCTGCCCACGACGAGGACACGCGGCGTCGTGATCTGTGCGGGGCGCCGATACTCGGAGGAGTGCAGCTGAGGGATGTCGGCAGGCAGGTCGGCGGCGACCGCGGGAAGGCGAGGCCTCGACATGGCGCCGGTGCACATGACCACCCAGGGGGCGACATAGGTCGTGTCGGCAGTCTCCACTTCCCACCGATGCGGGCCACGGAACACGACGCGCCGGGCAGCCGCCTTCACGATGGGAGCGTCGACGGCCAACGAGCATTGATCGAGGTACGCCAGCATCTCCTCGCGGGTCGCGAAGCCGTCACCGTCCTCGATCGCCAGGCGGTCGAGCATGGGCAGCCTGTTCATCCAGGCAGGAGTGTTGGTGACGAACCCGTCCCAACGGTTGACCCACGCCGAGAAAGCCACGTCCTTCTCGAGCACGACATGATCAACGCCATGGCGTTTGAGGAAGAACGACACCGAGAGCCCCGCCTGACCACCGCCCACTACCACGGCGTCGAGCGACTTCCTCTCCCCCTCTGCATTAGACATCGAGCCCACTCGGACTCGCCCCCTTCGCGACACCAGCCCCCTCTTCTCCGCTGGCGATTCTACCGGCGAATACTCCGAGTGATAGGGCCTACTCCACCGTCACCGTCTTGGCCAGATTTCTCGGCTTGTCGACATCGAGGCCCCGGGCTGTCGCCACGTGGTACGCCAGCAGTTGCAAGGGCACCACTGCGGTGACGGTGCACAGGAGATCCTGGCCCGCCGGCACCCGGATCACATGGTCGGCGACTTCGCCCACATCGTCGCCGTCCTCGGCGACCAAGACGATCGTGGCGCCGCGCGCTTTCATCTCCTCCATGTTGGAGAGGGTCTTCGTCCGGACATGGCTGTCGGTGGCCACCCCGACCACCACCACGCCCTTCTCGATTAGGGCGATCGGGCCGTGCTTCATCTCCCCGGCGGCGTATCCCTCCGCACGGACATATGCGATCTCCTTGAGCTTCAGCGCCCCCTCCATGGCCACGGGGAAGTCACCGGAGCGGCCGAGGAAGAAGTAATCGCGGACGTCGCCCCACTGCGATGTGAGCCTCTCGATCTCGTCCGACGTCGTGAGTGCCGCCTGCACCTGCTCGGGCAGCCGGAGCATCTCCTGGACCAGCAGCTCGATGGTCCCCGGGTCGAGCGAGCCCCGAACCTGGGCCAGATAGAGGCCGAGAAGCTGCATCGCCACCAGCTGGGTGGTGAAGGTCTTCGTGGCAGCCACGCCGATCTCGGGCCCGGCCCTGGTGTACAGCACCGCATCGGACTCGCGCGCCAGCGCCGAATCGACGACGTTGGAGACACCGATCACGAGCGCGCCCTGTGCCTTGGCGTAGCGGACCGCCGCCAGCGTGTCGATGGTCTCGCCCGATTGGGAGATCCCGATCACCAGCGATCTGGCATCCAGCACCGGATCCCGGTACCTGAACTCCGAGGCGATGTCGATCTCCGCCGGGAGCCGCGCCCACCGCTCGATGGCGTACTTGGCCATCATTGCCGCGTGGTAGGAGGTGCCGCAGGCCACCACGAAGACCTTGTCGACCTCGCGCAAGACGGCGTCGTCGATCTCCAATTCGTGAAGGACGACCCTGCCCGATTGCGAGACGCGGCCGAGCAGTGTGTCGGCGATGGCATGGGGCTGTTCGTGGATCTCCTTGAGCATGAAGGTGGGATAACCGCCCTTCTCCGCAGCCTCGAGGTCCCACTCCACTTTGCGATGCTCCGGCTCGATCTCCGCACCGCTCAGGTCGTAGACCCGCACTGAATCGGGACGCACCTCGACGATGCGGTCGTCGTCCACGATGATCATCTCCCGGGTGTACTCGAGGAAGGCCGGGATGTCGGATGCGAGGAAGTTCTCCCCATCGCCCCGTCCTACCACGAGTGGCGATCCACGCCTGGCTCCCACGATCACGGCGGGCTCGCCCCGGCGCATGACGGCCAGTGCCAGCGCTCCCTCCGCCTTCAACATCACCTGGCGAACGGCCTCCACGAGCGGCAGGTCCGACATCTCGCCGAGGAGATTGGCGATCACCTCGGTGTCGGTGTCGGAGACGAACCGATGGCCCTTCTCGACCAGCTCCGACTTGAGCTGGCGCCAATTCTCGATGATGCCGTTGTGCACCACGACCACGTCGCCGTCGTCATCGAGGTGGGGATGGGCATTGATGGTGTTGGGTGCGCCATGGGTCGCCCAGCGCGTGTGGCCGACCCCGGCCATCGCCGGCAGAGGCGCTTCCCTGCCCACCAGGTCGATCAGGTCGGTCATCCGCCCCATCGTCTTGATGACGTCCATCGAGTCGGACCTGACGAGGGCGACCCCCGCCGAGTCGTAGCCCCGATACTCCAGCCTCGACAAGCCGGGCAACAACACGTCCACGGCCTGACGCGGCCCTACGTATCCGACGATTCCGCACATGCGCTCATCTCCTTCTCTCGGAGGGCGCGAACGGGAAGACCTCCGACTCTCGAGTCGGGACCCTTCGTGGGGGCTCTGTTCCGGGATCGCTCCCGGTTTTTTCTCCCTCACGTGACGACCGTGGCTGGCCGGGAAGGCATCCGCCGAATCTTTCGATGACCTTCCTCCTCGTCACCTCACCGAAGCGAGGCCAGGCGCTGTGTGTTGTCGGTCTTGCCTGCTCTTAGCCCACCTGCTCCTTGAATGACTCTCTGGCCACTTCGGCCAGGGCCTCAGCGTACCTTCTCGCTTCGGTTTCGGAAGCCGCCTCCACCATGATCCGGACCAGCGGCTCGGTGCCGGACGACCGGACCAGGACGCGGCCGGAGTCGCCGAGGGTGTCCTCGACCTCCCGCACGGCCTGCCACAGATGGGCAGCGTCGTCCAGGCGGCGGGCCCGTCCCACGGGCACGTTGACCAGGACCTGCGGGTACTCGATCATCGCCGCGGCTCGCAGCTCACGGAGCTCCTTGCCCGTCCCGGCCACCACGTTGAGCAGCTGCACCGCTGTGAGCAGCCCGTCGCCTGTCTGGGCATGCTCGGTGAAGATGACATGGCCGGACTGCTCGCCGCCCAGGGCGACCTCCCGCTCCATCATGGCCTCCATGACGTAGCGGTCGCCCACATTGGTCTCCAGGACCTCGATGCCGGCCTCCGCCATCGCCTTCCGAAAGCCCAGGTTGGACATGACTGTGGCCACGACCACGTTCCCCTTGAGGCGGCCCTGTTCCTTCATGTGCCGGGCGATGACCGCCATGATCACGTCGCCGTTGGCGACCTTGCCGTCCTCGTCGACGGCCACCAGCCGGTCGGCGTCGCCATCGAACGCGAGGCCGATCCGCCCCCGCGCCACGGACGCAAGAGCTTCCGGATGCGTTGCGCCCCAACCGTCGTTGATGTTGTTCCCGTTGGGCTCGGCGCCGAAGACGTCTACCTCGGCCTTGAGGCGGGTGAACAACTCGGGGGCGGCCCGGTAGGCAGCGCCATGAGCGCAATCGAGGGCGACCTCGAGACCGGAGAGCGAGTAGCGGGAGGTCGAAGCCAGGTGGTCGAGGTAGTCGGCCATCCCGGTGGAGTCTTCGATCCGGTACCCGATGGAGCTGCCCACCGCCGACGACATGCCGCCGGACCGGAGCCGCTCCTCCAGTTCCCTTTCCACCGCGTCGGGGAGCTTCGTGCCACGGGCCGCGAGGAGCTTGATGCCGTTGTCCGGAGCGGGATTGTGGGATGCCGAGACGATGGCTCCCATCGTCGCCGAAGTCGATTCCGTGAGGTAGGAGATGCCCCCGCTGGGCATGACTCCGACGTCGACGGTGTCGATGCCAGAGGCGTGCAGCCCGGCCTGAAGGGCCGACGAGAGCATGGAGCCGGATCTGCGCGTGTCGCGCCCCACGAGGACGGGGCCGGATCGCAGATATCCGCCGGCGGCGCGGCCAATCGCCATCGCCAGCTCTGGAGTCAGCTCGGAGCCCGCCACCCCTCGCACGCCGTCGGTGCCGAAGATGGGCCTGCCATCGTCGAGAAGCCGACGGAGGTCGGACATGGGGCGACTCTACCGCTTGGTGTACTGCGGAGCGCGCCGGGCCTTCTTCAGCCCGTACTTCTTGCTCTCCACGACGCGGGGGTCACGCGTCAGCAACCCGGCCTTGCGGAGCGTCGGCCGGAGGTCGGGATCGAGAGCGACCAGCGCCCGCGAGATGCCCAGCCGAAGCGCGTCGGCCTGGCCGGTCGTCCCGCCGCCATCGAGGGTGGCGTCGACGTCGTAGCGGCCCTGGGTCTGGGTGATGTTGAGCGGCTCCAGGACCTTCATCCGCACGGCCATGGTCGGGAAGAATGCTTCCAGCGCCTTGCCGTTGAGCGTCACCTGGCCGGAGCCGTCACGAAGCCTGACACGAGCCACCGACTCCTTGCGACGGCCGGTTGCCTGGACGAGCGGCTTGGTCATGCCTCTACCTTTCGAATCTGGAACTGGAGCGGAGCCGGCGACTGCGCCTCATGCGGATGGTCCGGCCCTGCGTAGACCTTGAGCTTCTTGAGCATCTTGCGGCCCAACTTGTTCTTGGGGAGCATCCCCCTGACGGCTCGCTCCACGATCGCCTCGGGGCGCCGCTCACGGAGGCTCTCGAAGGTCTCCGCCTTGATGCCACCCGGATATCCGGAGTGGCGGTAGTAGATCTTGGTCCGGCTCTTGTCGGATGTCACCGCCACCTTCTCGGCGTTGACGACGACGACGAAGTCGCCCGTGTCGACGTGCGGTGCGTAGATGGCCTTGTGCTTGCCCTTGAGGACGCCGGCGATCTCGGACGCCAGCCGTCCCAGGGGGAGGCCGTCGGCGTCGACGATGTGCCAGGCGCGCTCGATGTCGGCAGCCTTGGGCGAATATGTCTTGTCTGCGGTCATTGCTGTCTTCTGTCCTCGCACAACGAACGGCGGGGATCCTCGTGGGAATCGGCTCCCGAACGGGAGCGGACATATGCTACGTCCCTGGACGCCACAAGGCCAACTCGATGATCACGATCGAACAAGTCAACGACGCCCGCTCCCGGTTCGAGGGACGGGTGAAGCAGACTCCACTTCTGCGGTCCAACTCCTTCTCCGAGCTCTGTGGCCGCGAGGTCTACCTCAAAGCCGAGTGCATGCAACGGGCCGGGTCCTTCAAGATCCGCGGTGCCCTCAACGTCGTCTCCCGGCTCGAGGGGGCCCCGGTGGTGGCGGCATCGGCCGGGAACCACGCCCAGGGCGTGGCCCTCGCCGCCCGGTTCTCCGGCTCGCCCTGCACCGTGTTCATGCCCACGAACGCCGCCATCCCCAAGATCAAGGCAACCCAGGACTACGGGGCGAAGGTCAAGCTCAAGGGCCGCAACCTCGCCGACTCGGTGGAGTCGGCACGCCAGTACGCCGAGAAGACGGGTGCCCGATTCATCCATCCTTACGACGACGAGCTGATCCTGGCGGGACAGGCGACCATGGGCCTGGAGATCGTGGAGCAGCTCCCCGACGTCGGCACCGTGGTCGTCCCCACCGGAGGCGGCGGCCTGTTGGCGGGTACGGCGCTGGCCGTGAAGCACTCACGCCCGGAAGCACGTGTGATGGGCGTCGAGGCGGAAGCCGCCGGTGTCTACACGGAGAGCATGAAGCGGGGAGAGCTCGTCACCGACTACCCGAGAGGGACTCCCACCATCGCAGACGGCATCGCCGTCACGGTCCCGTCGCTCCTCGTCTGGGAGCTGGTGACCAAGTTCGTCGACGGAGTGGTCACGGTCGACGACCCCCAGACCATGGCGGCCCTCACGCTCATCCTGGAACGGTCCAAGCTCATGGTCGAAGCGGCGGGCGCCGTAGGTGTCGCCGCCCTCTTCAATCGGCTCATCCCCGAGGACGCGCCGGATCCGATCTGCGTCGTGCTGTCGGGCGGCAACATCGATTTGATGGTCCTCGGCAAGGTCGTCCGGCACGGGCTCCAGGCCTCGGGACGCTTCGCACAATTCACGGTGCAAGTGCCCGACCAGCCGGGGAGTCTGGCAGGAGTTCTCTCGTCCATCGCCAGACTCGGCGCCAACGTGGTCCAGGTCGTCCATCACCGGGAGGGGATGACCATGCCTTTCGGGAAGGTCGAGATCGAGGTGTCGGTGGAGACGAGGGACGCCGACCACGCGGATCGGATCGCCAAGACCCTGGCGCCCTTCCTGGTGGACCAGTCCACGACCCCGTAGCCCCTAGTAGCCGACCTCCCACAGGGTGAGACCGTGCGGTGGGGCCACCGTGGCCACCCGAGACCGGTCCCTGGCGGCAATCACAGCCGCCACCTCCCCCGCCGGGGTGAAGCCCCGGCCGACATCGAAGAGGAGCCCCACCACCGAGCGGACCATCTGGTGACAGAAGGCGTTGGCCGTGATCCAGTACTGGATGACGCCGTCTGCCTCCTCCACCACCGACTCGTCGACACGGCGCACGTTGCTCCTGCCCTCGACGCGGCGACAGAACGAGGAGAAGTCCCGTTCCCCCGGAAACGCCTCCGCAGCGGCTGCCATGGCCCCGACGTCGAGGGGCCGATCGACCGTCCAGGTGTAACCCCGCGCCAGCGGGTCGGGCGGCCCGGTGCCGATCCGGTAGCGGTAGCGCCTCCATTTCGCCGAGTGCCGGGCGTGGAAGGAGTCCCCGGCCGGCCTCACCGAATGGACCGCGATCTCCGGCCCGAGGATCCCATTGAGGGAGCGCTGCAGCTCATCGGTGTCGAAGCTCCCGACGTGGTCGAACGACACCACCTGGCCCCGGGCGTGCACGCCGGCATCGGTCCGGCCGGCCACACCGGTCTCCACGGCCACGCCCAGGACGACCCTCAGCGCCTCCTCCAGCTCGCCTTGAACCGTGCGAACCCCGGGCTGGCGGGCGTAGCCGCGGAAGCCGGATCCGTCGTAGGCGAGATCGATCCTGTAGACGGCCAAGGTCAGCCGAAGATCGCGTAGGGCACCCGGAGCAACGCCCGGAAGAGGGCGGCGAGGGCGAACCCGACCAGGACCGAGACGGCGGACTTCTTCAGGTCGAGGTCCGATGCCTCTCCCGTCGCCATGGTCAGGATCCCGAGGTGCCACAACAGGCCGATGCCTCCGAGGATCACACCACCGACCTCGAGGACGAGTGGCAGGGGCGCGAGGCCGTGCATCGCGATCATGGTCTGAGGCCTGCCGTTTCCCCCGAAGAGACGGGTGGCGATGAACCACGTGGCGAAAGCGAGGATCAGCCAGGCGACGACGAAGCCGAGCACGGACTCGAGGACCCCCCTTATGCCGAAGGAGCCCAACGCCCCCACTCGCACCAACTGGCCGACGTAGGCGGCAGCTCCGACCAGGGCCACGAGGATGGCACCGTCAGCGGCGGCGTCGTTGTCGAAGAAGGCCTCGGTGTAGGCGCGCCGATCGAAGACGGTGGCACGACCCGCCCTGGTGAACATCTTGCCCATGGGGCCAGGGTAGATGTCGCCTCACTGCAGGGCACGAAGCACGCCCAAGCCGATATCGTCCGCCTGTGACCCCTCGCGCCACCCACGGACGTCCGGCGACACAATACGTGGAGACCGCCAACGGATTCGTCGGCTACCAGGTGTTCGGCATCGACGCCCCGGACATCGTTTTCATCACCAGCTGGCTCACCAACCTCGATGCCATCTGGGACGAGCCATCGGCCGCCCGCTACTTGGACCGCCTCGGGACCTTCGGCCGGGTGATCATGGCGGACAAGAGGGGCTCGGGTGTGTCAGATGCCCCAACCCGGGGCTACATCGACCCCGTCGAGGACACTATCGACGACGTGAGCGCGGTCCTCGACGAGGTCGGTTCTGAGCAAGCGGCGCTGATCGGGGACACCGAAGGCGGGATGGTGGCCTGCATCCTGGCCGCTTCCTTCCCTGAGCGGTTCCCGACGCTGATCCTCGTCAACTCGCTGGCGCGCATGGCTCGCGCCGATGACTACCCGATCGGGGCACCCGAGCACGTGATGGACAGCCTCGCCGAGGGCTGGAAAGCGAGCTATGGGATCAACGCAGACACCCTCACTCTCACGGCACCGTCCGTCGCCGATGACCCCCGGCTCCGGGCCTGGTATCCGCGCTACCAGCGGCTTGCCATGTCGCCGAGCGTGGCGAGACAAGCACTGCGCTGGATCCAGGAGTCGGACGTCAGGTCGGTTCTGCCGTCGATCCAGGCGCACACCTTGGTGATCCATCGCAGGGACGCGAAGTTTCACCGACTCGCTTTCGGCGAGTACCTAGCCGCACACATTCCCGGCGCCGAGTTGGCGGTCGTCGAGGGAGCAGACACGTTGCCGTATCACGCCGGCGACCCGACCGAGATCCTGGATCACATCGAGCGGTGGCTGACCGGGCGCCGCGAGCCGATTCGCACCAACCGCATGCTGACGACGGTCCTGATGAGCGACATCGTCGGTTCCACCGAGCAGGCCTCCCAACTCGGCGACCAGAGGTGGCTCGACCTGCTCGGCGAGCACGACCGGATCGTCCGGGCTGCTTTGGGGAGATTCGGTGGGACCGAGCTCGACACCACCGGCGACGGGTTCATCGCCAGCTTCGGCAGCCCGCACCGGGCCATTCAATGTGCCCTGGCAGTGGTCGACGAACTGAGACCCCTCGGCATCGAAGTCCGCATCGGGATCCACACGGGAGAGATCGAGATTCGCGAGGACGGAGTCGGCGGAATGGCGATGCACATCGCCGCACGGGTGACGCAGTCTTCCGACGGCGGGGTGATGGTGTCGGGGACGGTGAAGGATCTGGTCGTGGGGAGCCGGCTCACCTTCACCGACTGTGGCCGGTTCGACCTGAAGGGCGTTCCGGGCTCGTGGGAGCTCTACGAGGTGACCGACGTCACCTCCGTAGGCGCACCCGTCTGATCGAGTGATCCGGGCCTTTTTCCAGGATCAACGAAGCGCGCTCCCTCGTCGGGAGGATGTTCTCGATCAGGTTGACTTCGTTGATCCGCGACCAGATCCCCAACGCGACTTCAGTGGCCTCGGCGTCGGTGAGCCCGGAGTAGCGACGAAAGAATGCGTCCGGCTCCCGGAAAGCGGTCTCCTTCAGGGTGAGGAACCTGCGCACGTACCAGTCGCGGATGTCGTCGAGATCGGCGTCGACGAAGATCGAGAAGTCGAAGTAGTCGGAGACGAAGGCGCCCTTGTCGCCCGCCTGCAGGACGTTGAGGCCCTCCACGATGAGGATGTCGGGGCGGCTGAACATCCGATGCTCCCCGGGCACGATGTTGTAGAGGAGGTGGGAGTAGACCGGCACCGACAGCTCCTCCTCCCCTGCCTTGGCCCGGGAGACGAAGTCGAGGAGGAGGCCCCGGTCGTAACTCTCCGGGAAACCCTTGCGCTCCATCAGGCCCCGCTGCTGGAGAACCTCGTTGGGAAAGAGAAACCCGTCCGTCGTCACCAGTTCGACGACCGGATGATGCGGCCATCGCGCCAGCAGGGCCTGGAGGACGCGAGCGGTGGTCGACTTCCCCACGGCCACAGAGCCCGCCACACCGATCACGTAGGGGAGTGGTCGTGGGGGTGTCCCCAGGAACAGGTCGGTGACGACCGCGAGCTGCTGCCGGGCCTGGACGTGGAGGTTGAGCAGGCGAGACAGCGGCAGGTATGCGCGCTCCACCATGTCGATGTCGAGCCCGTCGTTGATCCCGCGCAGGTTGGCCACGTCTTCCTCGGTGAGAGTGAGGGGCGTGGAGGCCCGGAGTTTGGACCAGGCGTCGAGGTCGAAGTCGAGATAGGCAGGATGGGCCATCCGCCGCGCGAGGGTAACGGCAATAATCACTGCCGATGAGCGCACCGCAGTTCCCGAGTGACCACGGCTTCCCGGAGCAGAGCCAGGCAACCACTGCCCTCGTCCTGGGGATCCTCGGCTTGATGATGCAGATCCTGGCGCCGCTGGCCTGGGTCACTGCCAATCGGGAGATCGAGGCGATCCACGCCGGCCGGCGCAGCCCCGAAGGCCTGCAACTCGCCTCCACGGCTCGGACCCTCGGGATCATCGGCACCGTGATCCTCGGGGTCGGGCTGCTGATCCTGGTCTTCGTGATCGCCGTTCTCGGCGCCCGTTTCATGTTCTGACCAAACCGCGAAAGTCGGCGCAGCTCCTGCCGATAAACCCGACGATGGGCAGATTCCACGCGTCTCTCCGCACCATCGGTGACCGCCGCGGCCTCCCCGCCGTGGTCACGGTCGCCGACAGTCAGATCAAGATCGAAGCCGGCGAGCAGGAACTCGGGTCGTGGGCACTTGATGAAGTCGCGCTCGAAGAGACGGAAGGTTCCGTCTACCGCCTCGAAGTCGAGGGCGACCGCATCCTCATCGACTTCGAAGACGTCGTCGGGTTCAGGGAGATGCTGGCTTCGACCTCGCGGATGCGAAGCCGGACCAAGGTCCGGGGAGTCAGGGTGAAGCCTGCCAAGACCGCGCCGGTCAAAGAGGCCAAGGCACCCAAGCCGTCGAAGGCTCCCAAGGCACCGCGCGCCACGAAGGAGAAGGCGCCTCGTCAGGCCAAGAAGGCGGCCAAGGAGTCAGCGGGGGAACCGGGCGGTCTTGGAGCCAGAGTCGACAAGGTCCTCGCACACGCAGAGCACCGCTGGGGCTCCCTGATGCCGTCGTGGGTGTTCAGCCGGGTGATGGTCCTGGTCTTGCTGATCTTGATGGTGGCCACCGTCGTCGTGCCTGGACTGGTGTCACTCGTCCTCTTGATCGCCGGTCTGCTGCTGGTGCTCTTCGGCGCGGTGGTCTACACCGACACCATGTTGGCGTCACGATTCTTGCCCGGGCGGATGACCCCGATGCACGTTCTCCTTTTCGGAGTCACGGTGCTCATGTTGGGCGTCCTCATCGGCGTCGTCGGCTGAGCGTCCTAGCGGACGCAATACTCCGCATTCTGTACTCCGTACGCGCCAGACCTGTGGGAAGCGCTCATGCGCATACGGGGTACAGGCTCCGGGCACTCAGACGAGGTCAGGTCACCGCCACGTAAGCGTGGCTGGGGGTTAGACCGCGGTACGGAGTACGTCTGATTCCTCAACGCGTCAGCGTCGAGAAATCAGACCAATTCGATGATGGCTTCTTCGGCGCCGTCGCCGCGGCGGGGCCCGAGCTTGGTGATGCGGGTGTAGCCCCCGGGGCGCTCCGCATACCGCGGGGCGACCTCGGTGAAGAGCTGATGCACCGCGTCCTTGTTGGTGATGGTCTTCAGCACCACCCGACGCGAGTGGACATCGCCCTTGCGGGCCGTCGTGATCATCTTCTCCGCCAGCGGGCGGAGGGCCTTCGCCTTGGCCGTCGTGGTGACGACCTTGCCGTGCATGAACAGGTCCGACGCCAGGTTGCCCAGAAGCAGCCGCTCGTGTTGGGGCGAACCCCCGAGACGCGGGCCCTTGCGGGGGCGTGGCATCAGGCGCCGCTCCCCGAGGGCGAGTCCGCGAGGCTGAGCCCGAGGTCGTCGAGCTTGGCGATCACCTCGTCGAGGCTCTTCTGCCCGAAGTTGGTGATGTTGAGCAAGTCGTCGGAGGTGCGCTGCACCAACTCGCCGACCGTCTTGATCTGGGCCCGGCGCAGGCAGTTGCGAGGACGCTCCGACAGGTCGAGAGCCTCGATCGGGAGCTCCAGGTCGGGGGAGCCGATGGTGTCCGGCACCACGTCCACCAGTTCCAGGCCGCGTCCCTCACCCATGTCGGCGAACAGGTTCATCAGCTCTCCGAGGGTCTTCCCGGCGGACGAGATCGCCTCTGAGGGGGAGATGGCACCGTTCGTCTCGACGTCGATCACGAGACGGTCGTAGTTGGTCATCTGGCCGACCTGCGTGTTCTCCACGCGGTAGGCGACCTTGCGCACGGGCGAGAAGATCGAGTCGATCGGGATCACCCCGATCGTGTTGATCCCGCCCTTGTTCCCCTCAGCGGCCCGATAGCCGACTCCGGGGGCGACGGTGAGCTCCATCTCGAGTCGAGCCGACGAGCTCAGGGTGGAGATGGGGGCGTCCGGGTTGACGATCTCCACACCCGCCGGGACCTTCAGGTCCTTGGCGGTGACATCGCCGGCGCCCTTGGCCGACAGATAGAGGGTCTGCTCGTCGTACCCGTCCATGCGGACGACGATCCTCTTGATGTTGAGGATGATGTCGACGACGTCCTCGGTGACGCCCTCGATGGTGGAGAACTCGTGCTCCACGCCCTCGATCTGGATGCGCGTGACCGCGGCGCCCGGGATGCGGGACAGGAGGGTGCGGCGCATGGTGTTGCCGAGCGTGTAGCCGAATCCCGGCTCCAACGGCTCCACGATGAACTTGGAGCGGTTGTCGTCGAGGACTTCTTCCTGGATTTGGGGGCGTTGAACGATCAACAACCTGGTTACCTCACTTCGAGTAGAGCTCGACGATCAACTGCTCGTTGATGTCGGTGTCGATCTGGTCGCGTCGGGGGTGGGCCAACACTTCGATCCGGCGCTGGTCGGCGTCGACTGAGATCCAGTCGGGGACGACACGGCCCTGGGTGTCGATGGAGTGCTGGATCACGATCAGGTCCCTGCTGCGATCCTTGACCGTGATCGTGTCGCCTGGCTTGACCTGGAAGGACGGGATGTCCACCTTCTTGCCATTGACCAGGAAGTGGCCGTGGTTGACCATCTGGCGAGCCTGGGGCCGGGTGGCGGCGAGACCCGAGCGCCAAACGACGTTGTCGAGGCGCTGCTCGAGCAGTTGGAGCAGCGCGTCGCCCGTGACGCCGACCCTGCGGTCGGCTTCCTCGTAGTAGCGACGGAACTGCTTCTCCAGGACGCCGTACATGGTGCGGAGCTTCTGCTTCTCGCGAAGCTGGATCAGGTAGTCGCTCTCCCGGATGCGGCCTCGGCCGTGCTGGCCAGGCGGGTAGGGACGACGGTCGACGGGACAGCGCTTCGACTGGCAGAGCGGTGTGC
>CAYLYQ010000012.1:0-5687 GCA_964388105.1 uncultured Acidimicrobiaceae bacterium | reverse complement strand
ATCTTGGCGACCTCGTCGTCGGTCAGGCTGCGAACCCTCGTGTTGGGGTCAATCCCGGTCTCGGCGCAGATCCGCTGCGAGCGGGTCAGGCCGATTCCGTAGATGTAAGTCAGTGAGATCTCAAGTCTCTTGTCTCGGGGGATGTCAACGCCGGCGATACGTGCCATCAGTTCAACCCTGCCGCTGCTTGTGACGGGGGTTGGGGCAGATCACCCAGACGCGGCCGTGCCGCCGGATAATCCGGCACTTCTCGCACATCTTCTTGGTGGAAGGTCGCACCTTCATCATGCACTCCAAACTGTTCGTGTCTCCGCACGCTGACGCGTGCGATCCCAGGGCAGTTCGCCATGCAACCGGAGCAATCCGTGGTTGCGGGCGCCGGGGCCCTGGTTGACAAGCCACTCCTTCGGCCACAGAAGGAGTCGCAAAGACCTCAGAATGATAACGGTGCCTCCGGAGCTACTCAAGTTGGCGCCACATGCAGGCCTTCGCGCGCTGCAAAGGGGCTTCCCAGCGAGGTTGTACCCCCGTACCTTCGCCCTCGGGGGAAGAAAGCTGAGGAGGTAGTGTTGGATGCGGCGATGGCACGTGAACTTCTGGCCGAGCGAGTCCCGATGTCGTGGCACGAGTACCGATCCTTGGGCGAGGACACCCGGGGTGAGTACATCGACGGGGCTCTGATCCTGAGCCCTTATCCGTCGATACGCCACGAGCAAATCTGTCGCAACCTGCTCATCCGCTTCGCGGAGGTGCTGCCGAATGGGATCGAGGTGTTCCACGGAGCAGGTTGGAGGGTGGGAGACGAAGCGTTCGTCCCCGACATCGTCGTAGTCGACGACCCTGGGGACGTTTGGTCGATCAGCGCGAACCCGCACCTGGCGGTTGAAGTGCTTTCAGCGGATCGGTCTCGGGACACCGTGCTCAAGCATCACAAGTACGCCCGGGCCGGTCTGGAGAGGTATTGGATCATCGACCCTGACGGACCGACCATCACCGTGTTCCGACTCGAGGGAGGCGACTACACAGCTGAGGGACGCTACGGACCCGGCTCAGCGGTGCAGCTGGATGCAGGAGTGGTGACGCTGACACTCGACCCGGCCGATCTCCTCGGCTGATCTGGCCCTGATCAGCCGGACTCCACCCGCGGCGCAACGCCGGCAGGAGGCGGCGAAGGGAGGTCGACCCGGACTTCCCGGGCGGGACCGACCAACGTCACCGAGGCCGGGATGTTCGGTCCCCGAATCACAATTGCGTTCGCTTCGACCGCAATCTGTTCACCGCCAACGACCACGGCTGAGAACTCATCGGCCAGAGCAAGCACCACATGCGGCCCTGGAGAATCACCCGTCGCCCAGACAACGAAGCCTGCGACGAGGGTCGCCGACCGAACACAGCTCGACGAGCCCACGAGCACTGCGAGATCGGCTCGCACAATGCACACGAACTGTCCGTCACCCGCGGTTGCCAGCCCGTATTGCCAGTCGCCGACCGAAATCTGTGCACGGACCGAGTCCGGGTCAAGCTGTCTCTCCGGGTTCAGACCCGGGTGCCGAAGGGTCCGGCTCAACGAGTCGTCGGCCGACGCCGCAGGTCGATCGAGGACCGCGAACGTGGGATCGGCTGCCAACGGCCTGCCGCCCCCACCGAGATTGACGGCAACAAGCACGACCGCTGCTGCGCCGAAGGCCAGGGCAGTTCCAGATCGGCGAGTGTTTCGGCTCCGGGCAGCACGTTGATGCACGGCCTCCAGGTCGAGGCCGGGGACACCGGGTTCGTTGGCGCCTTTGGCTAGAAGCTCCTTCAGTCGTTCATCCATGGAACTGCTCCTCGACCAAGTCGGCGCCAAGCTCCTTGCGGAGTCGCGAAAGGCCGCGACTGGTGTAGACCTTGAGCGACCCGGGTGTGACTCCCATCACTGCCGCACTCTCATTCACGGCCATGCCCAGGAAGTACCGACAGACAACTGCTTGGGCCTGTCGACGCGGTAGAGCGGCGACTGCCTGCCGCACCACCACCGCCGTGACGAAGTCGGGTTGGTACATTGTCGACTCGATCCTCAGCTTCGCCAAGGCCCTGCCTTCTGCTGCCCTTCGGCGGTAACGGCTCTTGACCAGATTGAAAGCCACTCGATACATCCAGGCCTCAGGGTTCTCGATGGACGCCATGCGGTCCCAGCTGGCCAACAGCTTCACCATCGTGTCGGACGCAGCATCCTCCGCCATGTCGAGGTCGCCGCAGTAGAGCCGAAGCGCACCGACCAACCGGGCATGGTTGCGCCGGGCGAAGGCATCGAACGATTCCATGAAGACGTCGTCCACCGTGCTCGGACTCTACGGCCATCTCAGTCGAGGGTGAGCAGCCGGTCGGCCCGGTCGATGAGCGCGGGGTCGTGAGTGGCGACGAGGACGGCGCGGTCCTGGGCGAACCGCCACAGAGTGTCGGCGACATCGTTTGCGTTGCTGCGGTCGAGATTGGCCGTGGGCTCGTCGGCGATGAGCAGCCCCGGGTCGTTGTACAACGCTCGTGCTATCGCCACTCTCTGTTGCTCGCCGGTCGACAATTGGGATGGGAAGTGGCTGGAGCGATGGGCAAGGCGAACTTGACTCAGCAAGGCTGCCACCTTCTCGCTGTCCACCCCTTCTTTCGCCCCAAGTGCCGGGAGAGCGACATTTTCTCCCGCCGTCAGGTTGTCGATCAAGCCCCCTCCCTGAGTGGCCATCCCGACGTTCTCCCGCCGCCACCGCGCTCGTGCCGTGTCGTCGAGGTCATGAACCGCGACGTAGCCCCAGCGGACCTCGCCTGAGCTGGGGAGGGCCAGACCGGCACTGATCCCGAGCAAGGTGGTCTTACCCGACCCGGACCGGCCCGCGACCACGGTCACCACGCCGGGAGGCACCTCGAGGTCGATGTCATCGAGGACCGGCACCTCGTCCGGCGTGCCGCTCCGGAAGGCGAACGTCACTGCCCGCAGCTTGAGCCCGAGCCTGGTCGCCGTTGTCATGTCCTCTCCATTGTCCGAGGCCACGCCAGAGCCACGAATGTGAGGACGGCGGCGATTGCGCCGCCCATCCACGTTGTACCCCCGAGAGCGCTGGCCAGCATCGCCGCCAGGGGCGCGGCGAATCCGGCGATGACAAGTCGCTGCCACCGACCGATCGAATTGATCGAGCGACGCTCGAGACCCACCGTGCGCAGGGTTGCGAACTCGCCTTCTCGATGGCGATGCTCGGTACGAACCAGCAAGCCGAACAACCCGAATCCGGCGACACCAGCCAACCCGACCATCGCCAACTGGTGAGCTCGCAAAGCGTCCGCGCCGAAGGAGGCCAGCAACGTTGGCCCGGCGAGGTTCGAGGCGCCAAGCACTGCCAATCCGCCGACGGCGATCGTGGCGGCCCCAACCGCCAATGACGTCACCATCACGAGTGAGATCATTGGGCGGTGAAGGACTCGCCGCAGCGAGTAGCCAACGAATGGGCGGGCAGGGACCCGAGCCACCAGACGGTCCCACGCCCAGCCCATTCGCCGATAACCCCTCCTCTTCGCCACCGCCCACGCCGCCCCCAGCAGCCCGAACCCCACAAGAACAGCAATCACCACCCCCAACGCAATCCGCGCGGCAGGCTCCACGCCCGTGAGGGTTGAGACGGCGATCCAAACCGCCGCCAATAGCCCGGCGGCCACGAGTGATTCCTCCCACAGCCACCACAAGATTCGCCCCCGGGACCACCCCAGCACCCACAGCGCCCGGGCCCGGGCTTCTTGGACTGCACCACCCACCAGCTGCAGTCCACCGGCAACCAGGGCGGCCACCCCCATCGTCAGAACCAACAGCATCTGATTGAGCTGGGTCAACCCCGTGAGCACCTGTTCCGCAGCGCCCAACGTGGACCATCGCTGCTCCACCCAGCCGAGGTCGGACCCGTCCTCGTAGTAATCCGGCACATAGAGCTCTACCGGCTGCGGAGAGGAACCCGCCACGATGTCGACCTCCAGACCCAGGTCCACGATCGCGGCCGCAACCTCTTCCACCCTCCGCCGACCCTCAGCATCAAACCCGGACAAACCCGCCACTCGCACCCGGATCGCATCGATCGGCGCCGCCCCACGCAGAACCTCGGCGCCCTCGATGTCGGTATAAGCGAGGGGAGGCGGCTGCAGGAACCCGGTGACATCAAACGTGGGGAACATCTCAATTGGATCCACTGGCGCACCGTCCGGCGCAGCGACCAACCAGGAGTCTGGCGGCTCATACGCCCCCAACGGCGCCCAAGACAAAGGATCATCCGGCAGATCCAGATTCCTCAGGTCGTAGGTCCCGATCGCCGCGAAGAAGAACGGGAACTCCCGGATGTCCACCACGTTCTCCTCCTCCGAAACCTCCGTCGTGGACAACATCCGATACCCAGCGGCTCCCGGCACGATCTCGAGGCTGACCGCGGGCGCTCCGGTCTCCGGTTGGCGGCTGTCATAGTGGAGAGGGCCTGGCAAGGCGGCGAGATACTGGGCCTCTGAGAAGAACGTCGAGGGGCCGTTGGGAACAACCGTGCCCGGCCATCCGAGCGTGGCGGGCGTGACTGTGAACGGCACAAGGCCATCGCTGAACTCGTCCTCGACAGAACCCAATTGGACTTCGTCGACTCCCAAGCGGGCGTCGACAGCTTGATGCACATCGAGGCTCTGAGGTTCGGAGCTGTCGCCGAACGGGTCACCGACCTGGAAGACTTCAAATCCCACGAAGACGCGGGCGAAGAACGTTTCACTCACGACAACGGGGATCACCGCAGCCGTGAGATTCTCGCCACGCTCCTGCAATGATCTGATGGCGAAAGAGGACAGAAAGCCCTCGCGGAGGAGGCGTTCGGAATCGAACTCGCCGACGGTCCGACCGATCCCGTCTTCCTCTAAGTCCCTGAGCGGCTGGAACAAGCCACGCTCCGATCCCAACAGCAGCGACTCGGAAACTGGATCCACTGCCACCACTGGGGCCAGGATGCGGACCGTTTGACCCTGTCCCGAAGCAGCCGATTCCGCCAGTTCCACCCATGCCTGGAAGAGGTCCCCTTCCCCGCTCGAGGTGAAGCCCACTGCCGTCGTCCACGCTGAGCTCGGTTGGGGAGGCAGCAAGAAGTGAATCTCCTGTTCTGAGATCGGCCGCTCGGATACTCCGTCGGTGGACCAGACGCGGGAGACCACCCGGAAGAGAGTGGCCTGCTCGGGCATCACCGAGGCGTCCAGGTAGATCAGGGGAGCAATCGAGTTCGTCTCCAGGTATCCAACAACGGCGACGGGTGCCGCCACCTCGACCCCCTCGATCCTCTGAATAGCCTGCCAATCGCTGACCGAAATCCCCCCAGATCCCGTAAATGTGAGGAAGTTCGGCTCGACCAGGTTGTGTTCCACCTCCGCTTGGGATCGCGCACCTATCGGCCTCACCAGGATGTCGTAGGCGCCCCGCCAGTTCTCATCCACCAAGCCAACTAGCCGGACCTGGGTTTGGGAGGACACCGCTCCGACCGCGGGCACTAAGAGGGCCAGCAGCGCGACGGCGGCCAACAGAGGCCGATTCCGCCACAACCGACGACCGGCCGATTGCACGCTCCTCACCTACCGAAAGGGATTCGATCAGAGAGAGGGGCTACCCGCCGAAGCAGAAGGCGCCCCTATTCACGTTCACCCTCGAGCCC
>CAYLYQ010000011.1:22750-49221 GCA_964388105.1 uncultured Acidimicrobiaceae bacterium | reverse complement strand
TCCGTCCTAAGCGGGGATGACGTCCAGCGTGATCGGGAACTCGACCTCGGGGTGCAGCTTGACCTGGATCTCGTGGAGACCGATCTCCTTGATCGGCTTCTCCGGAGCCTGGAGTTGGTGCCGGTCGAGCTGGACCCCCGTGAACCGGTTGATCCCTTCGATGATGTCGGCGATGGTCACCGAGCCGTAGAGCTGGCCCTCGTCACCGGCGTGGGCGGCGATGACCACCCGGGTGCCGGCGAGCTGCTGGGCGATGTTCTCGGCCGCGTCGCGGGCGCGCTGTTCCGCGACCATCCGGGCGGCTCGGGTCTTCTCGGCCTTCTCCAGGGCGCCCGGGTTCGCCTTGATGGCGAAGCGGCGCGGCAGCAGGAAGTTGCGGGCGTAGCCCTCGGCGACGTCGACGACGTCACCCTTCTTGCCCAACGGTTCGACGTCGGAGGTGAGGATCAGCTTCATCGCCCACCGAGGTACGGGAGGAGGGCCATCTCACGGGCGTTCTTGATCGCCGTGGCCACCTGCCGCTGGCACTTGGGGCACAGACCGGTCACCCGGCGCCCGCGGATCTTGCCGCGATCGGACATGTACTTGCGGAGGGACGAGGTGTCCTTCCAGTCGACGGAGCCCTGGGCGCACACCTGGCACGGCCGGTTCTTCGCCCCGCGGCGGAAGTCCTGGCGGCGGCCACGCGTGGGGGCCGGGTTCCGGTTGTTCTTACGAGCCAATTCTCACACTCCTAGAAGGGGGCCTCATCGGGCCCGAAGTCGTCGCGGGCCGCCGGGGCCGGAGCGGACTGTCCGCCGCCCCCGCGGTTGGAAGACCAGTCGTCGCTGCGCTGGGTCTTGTTCACGGTCGCCGTGGCCCACCGGAGAGACGGCCCGATCTCGTCGATCTGGATCTCGACGATGGACCGCTTGTCGCCCTCGGGGGTCTCCCAGCTCCTCTGCTCGAGGCGGCCGGTCACGATGACGCGGTGGCCCTTCTGCAGCGACTCCGCGGCCTGCTCGGCCTGCTCACGCCAAAGCGTGCCACCGAAGAAGCTGGTGTTCTCCTGCCACTGGCCGTCCTGGCCCTGCCAGCGCCGGTTGACGGCGATCCGGATCTTGGCCATGGCGACACCGGACGGGGTGAAACGCAGTTCGGGGTCTTCGACCAGATTCCCGATCAAGGTCACATTGTTGGACATGGGGTTCTCCTCTGTTCGTCCCGCCTCCGACTATGCCGGATGCCTGGGACGGTTTCCACCCGTCTATTCCCCGAGACGGACGATCTTGTGTCGGACCACCTGGTCGGACAGAGACAGCGTCCTGTCCAGCGAGGCGATCATCTCGGGCGTGCCCTTGAAGGAAACCACGCTGTAGTAACCCTCGGTGAGGTGGTCGATCTCGTAGGCGAAGCGGCGCTTCCCCCAGAGATCCCTCTTGGTCGGCTCGGCGCCGGCATCGCTGAGATGCGACTCCACCGCCGTCACTGCCTTGTCGACCTCGTCCTCGGCCATGTCGGGCCGATGGATGGTCATCACTTCATAGTCGCGCATGTCACCTCCTGTGGACATCCGTATGGACGGCTCCGTTCTTCGGAGCAGGGGTTTCCAGCCTGCCGACGGCGCGAGACGTCGCGGCTGTGAGCCCGAATGTTATCGGGGTTGCCGCACTTCAGCCATTCGACAGCAGTGCCCCGGCTCCGAGGGCGACCTCGCCCGCCGGTGTCTCGAGGACCCGGTCGGTGGGTCCTGGTGACGGGTAGAGGGGGCACGGCGAAGCCTCACAGGGGCGCACCGAGTCGAGGCCGGCGAGCCGGCGGTCGGAGTCGAACCACCAGATGTCGAGCGGCATGAGGGTGTCCTCCATCGTGAATGTGCGGGGTGCGACCGTGTCCCACACGAACAGCATGCCGTCCACTCCTTCGGGAAGCTCGGACAGCTCGCTCAGCCCCTGAGTCCGCTCCGCGGCCGTGTCGGCGACCCACACGCGCAGTGTCTCGTCGCCGACGGTGATCGTGATCGTGTCCGGCGGGCCCGCGGAGCACGCCGCCGCCAGGACGAGGAGCCCCGCTACTCGGCGGATCCGAGCCCCCTGAGCAGCTCGGCTGAGACTTCCTCGGGCACGTGATAGCTCTCGTCGGAGCTGGGAAAGTTCCCCGACTCGACGTCGGTGCGGAAACGAGTCAGGGCCTCGGTGGCTTCGTCGGCCAGTGATGCGTAGGAGCGGACGAACTTGGGGTACCGGCCCGAGCCGAGGCCGAGGACATCGTGGAACACCAGCACCTGGCCGTCGGTGGACGGGCCGGCGCCGATGCCGATGGTCGGCACGTCGATCTCCTTCGTGATCAGCTCACCGAGGACGTCCGGAACACCCTCGATGACGACCGAGAAGCAACCAGCCTCGGCGATCGCTCGGGCGTCTTCGATCATCTCGCGGGCAGCCTCGACCGCTTTGCCCTGCACCTTGAAACCCCCCATGGCGTGGACCGACTGCGGCGTCAGGCCGACGTGGCCCATCACGGGGATCTCGGCGTCGAGGATCGCTTCGATGACGGGAACCCGCTTGCGGCCACCTTCCAGCTTGACGGCCTCGGCCCCTCCTTCTCGAACGAGGCGGCCGGCGTTGCGGACCGCATCCTCCGGGCCGAGGTGGAAGCTCAGCCACGGCATGTCGGCCACGACCAGGGCGTTGGGCCGGGCTCGCTTCACCGCGCGGGTGTGGAGAAGGATCTCGTCGATGCCGATCTCGAGCGTCGTCTCCATGCCGTGGACCACGTTGGCCACTGAGTCGCCGACGAGGATGATGTCGATCCCGGCCCGGTCGGCGATGACCGCCCCCGGGTAGTCGTAGGCGGTGACCATCGAAATTCGAGGTCCGCCCTTTCGGGACCTGATGTCCGGGACGGTCACCTTCTTCTCAGCCATGTGTCAAAGGCTAACTCGCCGGCGTCTCCGGCCATTCCGGTTACCTTGCCCGCGGTGAGACGCCGGGCCGCCCTGCTCCTGATGGTTCTCGTCGCCACGGCGTGCGCGCCACGGGAGACGACGCGCGAAGACGACGCTCAGATCCGGTCCCCGAGCACCACCGCCACCGCCGTCGCGTCCACGACCACCACCAGCACGACCACGACCAGCACCACGACCACGACGATCCCAGCCACAACGACGACGACGCTGGTGCCCCCGGATGGCCTCACTGCGGCGGAGAGGGTCCTCGTGCCGTTGCACACGATCGGCGGCGGCATCTCGCCGAAATCGGTCGTCGCCTCGCAGGACGGGCGCTTCGTGGCCCAGAACATGATGTACCGGCACACGATCACGGTCTACGACCGGGACTTCGACCTCCTCGCCACCGTCGACGACCGGGTCACGCCGTCCGAGTTCGGACACGACGAGTTCGACACCGAGCTGCGGGGATCCCCGGTCGAAGCGGCATTCACCTCCGACGGGTCGGCCGCGTACATCTCCAACTACAAGATGTATGGGGGCGGCCTCTCCACCGCGGCCTCGGACGGCTGCAACCAGGGCAACTGGCCCGACAGCTTCGTGTACCGCCTCGACATGGCCACTCTCGGCATCGACCAGCTGATCCGGGTGGGGTCGGTCCCCAAGTTCCTCGCCGTCAGCCCGGATGACACGCTGCTCGTCGTATCCAACTGGTGCGGTTTCGACGCCAGCGTCATCGCCCTGCCGGATGGCGAGGAGATCGGGCGGGTCCCGGTCGGCCGCCATCCCCGTGGCGTCGCCATATCACCGGACTCGCAGACGGCGTATGTCGCGGTGATGGGGTCGACCCGCATCGCGGTGGTGGACCTGGCCACCCTGGAGGTGGGCTATCTGGAAGGGATCGGGCGCAGCCCCCGCCACCTGGTGCTCAGCCCGGACGGTTCGACCCTCTATGCCACGCTCAACGGTGAGGGGCGGCTGGCCCGAATCGACCTCACCACCGGGGAGGTCACCGCCAAGGTGGCGACCGGCTCGGCCCCGCGCAGCATGGAGATCAGTGACGACGGCACGGCTCTCTACGTCGTGAACTACAACTCCAACACCCTGAGCGTGGTGCGCACATCGGACATGGTCGAGGTGGCCGAGTACGCGACGAACCTGAGGCCGATCGGGGTCACCTACGACGCGGCGACGCGGCAGGTCTGGGTGGCCAACTACTCGGGGACGATTCAGGTGTTCGAAGCGGTTGCGCCCTAGACGTTTGCGGACGGGTTCACGGCCCCATCAGAGTCGGGTTCGGATCCACTCGATGTCGGCAGCATGCTCGGCCGCGCCGCCGGGTGTCTCCACGACGACCGGTGCGTTGGCCTCGATGATGACCCGGATGAGGTCGTCCGGCGGGATCTGACCGGCGCCGAGGTTCTCGTGGCGGTCACGCCGCGAGTCGAACGGGTCCTTGGAGTCGTTGGCGTGGACCAGGTCGATCCGGCCAGTGGCTTCGAGCACCCGAGGCACCAGCTCGTCGAGGGGCTCCCCGCCCGCCCATGCGTGGCAGGTGTCGAGCACGAAGCCGATGCCGAACTCGCCGACCTCCTGCCACAACTTCGCGATCCACTCCACGCGGCGCGCCGCGGCCTTGTCTCCGCCGGCGGTGTTCTCGATGAGGACCGGCACCTCCGTGTCGAGCGGCTCCAGTGCCTTGCGCCAGCGCAGGACCCCCTCCTCCTGGGGACTGTCACCGGTGACGTGCCCGCCGTGGACGACGACTCCGGCCGCTCCGATGGTCGCCGCGGCGTCGCAGGTCTCCTGCAGGATCCGGCGGCTCGGGACACGCACCTTGTTGTCGTCGGCGCAGACGTTGATCAGGTAGGGGGCGTGGACGTAGATCGGGACCGACGAGGCCAGGAGCTCTGCCGCGTCGTTGCGCGGCTCCGGCTTGCGCCACCCCTGAGGGTTGGACAGGAATATCTGGACGAGGTCCGCCGACCGGGCCTCGGCCTCGGCGAGCGGGTGTGCCGCCGGGGTGTGGGCTCCGATCAGCATCACTCCTCCTCCGACGCCGCCCCCGACGGGATGATGGCGTGCTCCACGGCGAAGTCGGCGAGCCGCTCCGCCACGACCCGGGGATCGTCCGACCAGTCCTCGGCGAAGATGCCGATCTCGTTCGCCCCGATCCAGCGGGCACCCCACGGGTCTTCGGGGAGGACCGTGCGGTCGTCGACCTCGATGGCCAGGACGGGCACCTTCTGGCCCTCGTCGTCGACGGTGGTCAGGTCGATGTCGACGACACGGCCCCACGGGACCGAGGTGGCCGGTCGGAAAGGACCCGACAGCTTCAACAACAGGGCCTCGGGCCGGGCCTCGACGACCCGCGTGGGAACGAAGAGCTCCTTGAGGCCCCAGATGACCAGGAACGAGCCGAAGAAGAGGAAGGCCCAGGCCCAGATCTCGTCGCGGGGCTCGAAGATCTGGGTGTCGTCCGGCCTGAAGAGAATGTCTCGCAGCGCGTTGGTGAGTCGCCGATTGGTGACCACGTCGAGCCCGAGGACGAGGAGGGGGATGCCCGCCATCGCCAGAGCCCACATGCGCAGGGCGGAGCGGCGAACCACCAGGGTCACGCTTCCACCCCCAGGTCGGCCGGGGTGAAGAGGCTGCGGAAAGGGACCCCGGCATCGGCGAAGCGTTCGGCGGCCGCACCCCCGGATCGATCGACGAGCGTCACGACCTCGACGACTTCGAGTCCTTCGGCGCGCACGGCCTCCATGGCCTCGAATGCCGCGCTGCCCGTGGTGGTCGTGTCCTCGATGATCGACACCCTATCGCCGGCGGTGACGGGCCCCACCACCCGGCCTCCGGTCCCGTGGTCCTTGGCCTCCTTGCGCACGGAGAATGCGCGCAGCCCGCGTTCGGCCCCGGCCACGGCGGTGGCGATCGCGATGGGGTCGGCGCCCATCGTCATCCCTCCCACCGCGTCGACCGAAGGATCGATCATCTCCAGCACTGCCTCACCGACCAGGCGGGCTCCGCGTCCGTCGAAGGTGCTCTGACGGGCGTCGAGGTACCAGGAGGAGACCTGGCCGGATCGCAGTGTGAACGGTCCGTCGGTCCGGAGAGCGTGTCCGATCAGATGGTCGAGGAGGGCTTGGCGGGGCACTGGACCGCAATCGTATTGGCGGCCTTTCGCCAATCTTCTAGTTTCCACCCCGAAATGGACATCCTCCTCGTCCGCCACGGGCAGCCCGACTGGGCTCCCGGCCGCATGCAGCGCAACGACCCCCACCTCACCGAGACCGGACGGGAGCAAGCCCTCCGGGTGGCGCACCGGCTCGCCGCCGTCGAAGGCGTCGACGAGCTCTGGGTCTCGACGATGCGACGGGCCGTGGAGACGGCCTCCCCGATCGGCGAGGGCCTCCACATCCGACCCGAGTGGTACGAGTGGCTCGAGGAGATCCGCAATCCGCCCGAGTGGGAGGGCGCCCCCGCCGACGAGATCGAACGGCACTTCGCCGAAGCCAACCAACGGGACATGGAACGAATGTGGGAGGGTCTCCCCGGTGGCGAGAGCTTCAGGGCGTTCCACCAGCGGGTCGTGACCGGACTGACGGCCACCCTGGAGGAGCACGGCGTCACTCCGCTCTCCCCCGCCCACCGGCACCTCTGGAACACTGAGGACCCGGAGCGCCGGGTCGTCATCGTCGCCCACGCCGGGACCAACGCCGTGATCCTCGGCCACCTCCTCGGACTCGACCCGGTGCCGTGGGAGTGGGAGCGCTTCGCCCAGCCTCACACGGGCGTGAGCCGGCTCACCATGACCCGCATCTCCACCGGCTGGTCGTTCTCGCTCCGGCAGCTGGGCGACGTGGCGCACCTGCACCCGGGGATGGTCACGGTCTAGCCCGGCTATTGACCGAAGCGGCGGCTGCGGCCCTCGTAGTCACGCAGGGCGCGGAGGAAGTCGACGTGACGGAACCCGGGCCAGTTGACGTCGACGAAGACGAACTCGGCGTAGGCGGACTGCCAGAGGAGGAAGCCGGAGAGCCGCGATTCGCCTGAGGTCCGGATCAACAGGTCGGGATCGGGCACGTCCGCCGAGTACATGTGGGCGGCCAGGGCCTCGGCGTCGATCCGCCCCGCCAGGTCCTCCGCGGCAACCCCCTCCGCGACCAGGTCGGTGACCAGGTCCCGTGTCGCGTCGACGATCTCTTGCCGTCCCCCGTAGCCCATGGCGATGTTGAGGCGCATCGACCCGGTCGGAGCGCTCTCCTGGGCGGCTTTCGCCGCCGAGACCAGGTCCTCGGGGAGGAGGTCCATGCTGCCGATCACCTTGATCCGCATGTCGTAGCGGGCCGCCGCCTCCGGGAGGCGCTCGAAGAGCTCGACGAGCACCTCGAAGTAGGGGCCGAGCTCCTCGGACGGGCGGGACAGGTTCTCCCGGGAGAGCAGCCAGGCCGTGACCGCCGGGATCCCGAGCTCGTGGGACCAGGCGAGGAACTCCTCGAAGCGCCTCATCCCCTCCCGGTAGGACTCCTGGTAGCTGGCCAGGCCCTCCTCACGGGCGTACCGCCTGTGCCCATCCAAGACCACGCCGATGTGGCGGGGCAGCCTCTCCCGGTCGAGGTCGGCCCGGAGGCGCCTCTCGTAGATCCGGTAGAGAAATCCGAGGTTCATGCGGGCAGGGGAAGCGTGGGGGTCTCGGCGCACAGAGCCTCCACTTCGTCGACATCCTTAGGGACCGAGAGGGTCAGGTTCTCCATCCCGTTCGCAGTGATCATCACGTCGTCCTCGATGCGGACCCCGATGCCGAGGAACTCGGAGGGGACCTTGTGGGTGATCTTCTCGGCGGCGTCCTTCTCTTCCTTCTCCAGCGCGGCGGCCGCCTTGCGCCCGAGGCGAATCCTCCGCTCGTTCCACTCGTCGAGGTCGTACTCGAGGAGTGTCAGCTCGATCTCGGACTTGTCGGGGGCGATGTACAGACCGGGCTCGACTGTGAAGACCATGCCCGCCTCCAGGGGCCTCGGCTTGCCGTCGACCCGGTAGCTGCCGCGGTCGTGGACGTCGAGACCCAGCCAGTGACCGGTGCCGTGCATGTAGAACTGCGTGTAGTGATGCATGGCGAGGGAGTCCTCCACCGAGCGCGGCAGGAGGCCTAGATCGACCATCCCCTCCACCAGGACGCGGGTCGCCGCATCGTGGATGGCGCGCATCGTCGAGCCGGGGTGCGACAGCTCCAGCCCCGTCTCCTGGGCCGAGAGGACGACGTCGTAGATCGCGCGCTGCGGGGCGCTGAAGCGGCCCGACACCGGGAAGGTGCGCGTGATGTCGGACGAGTATCCCCCCACCTCGGCGGCGGCGTCGATCAGCAGGAGGTCGCCGTCCTCCATCTGCCGGTCGTTCTCGACGTAGTGGAGAATGCAGGCGTTGGCCCCGGAAGCCACGATCGACGGGTAGCCGTTTCGTGGTGACCCCCCTGCCCGCCAGTAGTACTCGAGGGCGGCCTGGACCTGGTACTCGTACTGGCCGGGGCGGGCGTATCTCATCGCCTCACGGTGGCCTTCGGCGGACAGCTCGCAGGCGCGCCGCATGAGGTCGGCCTCGAAGTCGTCCTTGAACAACATCATCTCGCCGATCGGCACCGACACATCTCGGATGGTGGACGGCACCACTCCTCCGAAGCGCTCACGATGACCGCGGGCACGGTCGAGGGCGGAGGAGACGACGGTGTCGAGCCGGTCGTCGCCGGTCCGGTACCAGATCACGTCTCTGCCGATGAAGTACCTCTCGAGGACGTCTTCCAGCTCCGAGATGTCGTAAGCGGCGTCGGCGCCGTGGCGCTCCTTGGCCCCCTCCGGGCCGGTGCGAATTCCGGTCCACACCTCCATGGCCGGGTCCTTCGGCCGGACGAAGAGGGTCAGCTCGCCCTCGTCTCCGCCGGGGGTGATCACAGCAACGGCGTCCGGCTCGTGAAACCCGGTCAGATACCAGAACATGGAGTCCTGGCGAAACTCGTGGGACACGTCGTAGTTGCGGATCACCTCGACAGCGGCGGGGATGATGGCGATGCCGGAGTCACCGACCTCTTTGGCGAGCCGGCGGCGTCGTTCGGCGAAAGGCTGGGTCATGAGGAGAATCTACCGCCAACCAGCAGCAGGGTCATGAGCGAATGGCGAGGTCCACGATCACCGGGAAGTGGTCGGAGCCGGTGGCCGGACCGAGTGTCCGAGACCTGACTGCGAATGCACTGCTCGCGAACACATGATCGATCGGGATCCGAATCAGCGGGTTGCCCGTCGCCGGGTAGGTGGCCTGGATGCCGAACCCGATTCCCGTATTCCGCAGGTCGGACGAGTTCTCGAGGTTGCGGAAGACCCAGGACCACGGGGTGGCGTTCAGGTCACCTGCCACGAGGAAGGCACCCTCGCGGTCGGCGGCCCACTCGGCGGCGAACTCCAGCTGGGCGTCACGAAGCGTGGCGCGTTCCGAGTCGGTCGGCGCCAGCGGGTGCACAGCCAGCGCGTCGACGGGGGTTGTCCAGCCGTCGGGCACGAACGTGAGCTCGATCGCCCTCGGGTCAGCCGCAGCGAACCCGAAGGACTCCCAGGCCAGGAGCTGGCCCTTGACGAGGACCAGGGACCCGAAGATGAGGTCGTCGGACCGAGGTCGCAGGATTCGATAGGCGCTCCCGAGCGGGTCGACCGCCAGCTCCCAGGGCCGGTGCGCTTCGTGGAGGAGGACCAGGTCGGGGTCCTCCGCCCGGATCAGGTCGATCACCTCCCCGTAGTGGTCGTTGGCCGAACCCTGCAGGTTGAAGGTCATGACCCGAATCGCGGGGGCGGAGGATGCGGCGTCACCCGGGCTGCCTACGAAGAGCGGCAGGACCACCACCAGGTTGAGGGCAGCGGCCGCGAGGGTGATGGAACCTGTCGTGCGCCACTTCCCCATCATCAGCACCGCTCCCAGGACGAGAAGCGCCACGAGGTACTGGGGCCGGAAGTTGGCAGCGATGTCGGCCAGCCAGAACCACTGCCCGAAGAATGCTGCGACGGTGACGGCGGCGAGCGCCATCGCCGGCAAGGCGGCGACGAGCATCACTCCTCCTCCTCGGCGGGCCCCGGGTCGGCGAGCCCCTTCGACGCCGCCCAGTCGCGGACGATGTCGAAGGCCTGACGGCGGGAGTAGGGGCCGTCGTCGATGCGCTTCTCCAGCAGGACCCCCATGATCTCGCCGACCATGGGGCCGGGAGGGATCCCGAGGTAGGCCATGACGTCGTTGCCGTCGATCGGGGCCCGCAAGCTGGCGAGCTCCTCCTGGGCGGAGAGCACTTCGATGCGCCGCTCCAACTCGTCGATGCCTTCCTGGATCTGGATCTCCTTCCGCTGGTTCGCGGTGGTGACATCGGCCCGGACCAGGTCGTTGAGGCGGTCGAGGAGGGGCCCGGCGTCGCGGACGTATCGGCGGACCGCCGAGTCGGTCCAGCCCATCTTGAGCGTGTGGGGACGGAGGTGGAGGAACACGAGCCGGCTCACGTCGTCCACGATGTCCTTCGGGTAGACCAGAGCTCGCAGTCGTGCCCGGGTCATGCGGGCGCCCACCACCTCGTGATGGTGGAAGGTGACCCCGGCCGGGCCGAATTCGCGGGTGTCGGGCTTGCCGATGTCGTGGAACAGTGCGGCGAGCCGAAGCACGAGGTCGGGCCGCGTCCGGTCCACCACGGCCAGCGTGTGAGCCAGGACGTCCTTGTGGCGATGGTCCGGATCCTGCTCCATCGCCAGCAACTCCAGCTCCGGGATGAACTGGGTCGACAATCCGGTGGCGACGAGCATCGCCAGGGCGGCGCCGGGAGCGTCGGCGACGATGAGCTTGGACAACTCGTCGCGGATCCGCTCGGCGGACACGATGCCCAGGCGGGACGCCATCTCCTTGACCGCACCCACCGCGGTCATGTCGGCGGCGAACCCGAGGGTGGCCTGAAAGCGGAACAGGCGGAGCATCCGCAACGGGTCGTCACCGAAAGACAACTCCGGATCGAGAGGCGTCCTGAGGACCCGATTCTCCAGGTCGGCCATGCCCCCGAAGGGGTCGACGACCTCGAAGCCGGGGAGCTCGAGGGCGATGGCGTTGACCGTGAAGTCCCGCCTGGAGAGGTCGGTCTCGATGTCCTCCGAGAAGGTCACGCTCGGCTTGCGCGAATCGTCCCTGTAGACATCGGACCGGAAAGTGGTGACCTCCACCGACCGACCGTCCTTGATCGCCCCGATCGTCCCGAAAGCCTCCCCCACGCGAAACACCGAGCCGGCCCATCCCTCCAGGATCGACGCGATCCGCTCCGGACGGGCGCTCGTGGCGAAGTCGAAGTCGAGCTCGTCCCCTCCGCGATCGAGGATGGCGTCCCGCACCGACCCGCCCACCAGGTACAGCTTCTCGCCGGCTTCGGCGAACAGCCGCGCCATCTGCGCGGGGGGCAGGCTCTCGGCACGAAGGGATTCGAAGGGGGACACCGGGAGCGTCAGGTTATCCGTGCCACGAGTGAGGGCCGGTCCCGAAGGACCGGCCCTCTGGTAGCCATTGGAGGAGAAATGGCTAGGCGGCTCGCCCGGGAGGATCCCCGGACGGGCCGGCGTCTTTCACACCGCGATCCCGGATGTCATCACCTTCGCCCGCAGCTCATGGACGTTCCGGGCGAAGGGGAGGACGGTGTCCAGGTCGACGACCTTGTCCAGCACCAACTTGACCAGTGCCTGGTCGAACGTCTGCATCCCGTGGAATCCGCCCTCCTTCATGATGTCGGTGAGGGTCGCCGGGTCGCCGCCGCTGAGGATCCAATCCTGGGTCCGCTCGTTGTTGGCCATCACCTCGCACACCAGTGCACGCGATCCGGAAGTGGTCTCGAGGAGCAGCTGGCTGATCACCGCCTGGAGCTGGCTGGCGAGCATCGTCCGCACGACCGAGTGCTGGGACTCCGGGAACATGGAGACGAGGCGCCCCACGGTCTCCGCTGGGTCCTTGGTGCGGAGGGTCGAGATGACCAGGTTGCCGGCCTCGGCCGCGGTGATGGCGGCGCGGGCGGTGTCGGCGTCGACGATCTCCGAGATCATGATCACGTCGACGTCGTGGCGCATCGCGGTCCGGACTGCGGTGAAGGTGTCGGGCGTGTCCACACCCACCTCACGCTGCACGACAACCGAGTTCTTGTCGGGATGGAGGACCTCGATGGGATCCTCCACCGTGAGGATCGCCCGCGTCCGGTTTGTGTTGACCCAGTCGATCATCGACGAGACGGTGGTGGTCTTCCCCGATCCCGACGGGCCGGTGATAAGGACGAGACCCGACCGGGAGTTCGCCATGCGCTCCGCGATGCGGGGGAGGCCGAGGTCCGCGAAGGAGCGGCTGCCCGCCTGGACTCTCCGCAGCACCAGGCTGACCGAGCCGCGCTGGCGGAACGCCGTCACCCGAAAGCGCCCCAGTTCGGGCCGGCCGTAGGCGAAGTCGACAGATCCGTTCTCGGCGAAGTCGGCGGCGGCCTTCTCGTTGAACAAAGCCGCGGCGTAGTCAGCCGTGTCGTCGGGGCGAAGCGATCCGAACTCGTCGAGACGGCGGAGCTCGCCCTGGGTCCGCACGATCGGCGAGGAGCCCACTTTGAGATGGATGTCCGAAGCGTCCAGCGCCACGGCACGTTGAAGCAATGCGTTGATGTCCTGAGTCATGATGAGTCACGGCACTTATCGGCGCCTGGCGTCCAAAGTTGAGCGATCAGACCGGCCAGTAGCGCCGGACCGCGGCCACCGCCGCGTCGAGGGCCGAGCGCGCTTCGGTCGGAGACGGCAGCGGGTCGGAACCGGGGACCTCTCCAGCCAGCCCACGCACGGTGGCCTCCGCCCCTCCCCGCAGTGCTTCGAGGTCGTAGCCACCCTCCAGGGCGAGGACGACCCGGTCGACGGGAAACACCGCCGCCAGGCTGGAGGCCATCCATCCGAAGTCAGGGGTCTCGAGTGCCATGTCGGCGAGGATGTCGGAGACGTGTGCGTCGTAGCCAGCGCTGATCAAGAGCCAGTCCGGTTCGAACTTCTCCACCACAGGTGACACGATCTCGGTGAACGCGGCGCGGTAGATGTCCCCTCCCGTGCCCGGAGGCAGCGGGATGTTGATCGTCGTCCCCGGGGCACCGGAGTCGATGTCGCTCCGCTCCCCCTCATGGGGGTAGAGCGGCCACTGATGGATCGACACATAGAGGACGCCCTCGTCCGATGCCAGCATCGCCTGCGTCCCGTTTCCGTGGTGGACGTCCCAGTCCACGATCGCCACGGTCTGCCCCCGCGCCCGGATTCGAGCCGCGGCGACCGCCACGTTGTTGAACAGGCAGAAGCCCATGCCGCGCGCCGGAAGTGCGTGGTGGCCGGGAGGACGGGTCACGGCGAAACCGAAGGCACCCGACCTCGACTCGACCTCGTCGACGAGCATCGTGACCGCTCCCGCCGATCGGAGTGCCGCATCCCAGGACTCCGGCGACACGACCGTGTCGCCGTCCAGGTGTCCCCCGCCCACGTGACAGAAAGCCTCGATGAACTCCACGTAGTCGGGGTTGTGGACCCGCACGAGGTCGACGCGGTCAACGGCCGGAGACTCCATGCGAACGAGCTCCAGTCCCGACGACTCCAATCCGGCCATGACGGCAGTAACGCGTTCAGGGCGTTCCGGGTGGCCGGGGCCTGTGTCGTGGTCGAAGGAACCTGGGTGGCTGGCGACCACCAACTTCATGCCCATACTCTCCCATAGATGCGAGACAGCCCGGCGGTCGAAGGCTCCTGGCCGGGCCGCCTCACCCTGAGGAGGGCCTGGGCGCGGGCCGAGGCGAGACCCTGGAACGACTCCTGGGAGGGGAGCCAACTCCGGCTGGTGCGCGGCGGCCACGACTTCCTGGCGGCGGCCACCGCCGAGCTGGCCCGACTCGGTGCCGCGCCCGTGCACTCCCCGGCGCTGTTCCCGTCCACAGCCACGGTGTGGGAGCGTGCGGGCTTCGCGCCGTTTCGCCATCTGATCGTCATGGAACGACAACTCTTCGGCCCCGGCGAGACCGATACGCGGGTCACCATCCACTCCGACCCGCCCTGGGACGAGATACTCCGCCTCGACGAGTCGGCTTTCGAAGGTTTCTGGCGGATGAGCCGCCTCGGTCTCGAGGAGGCCGCCTCGGTCACGCGCAGGTCCGCGGTGCTCGGCATCGAATCCGGCGGGGTGCTGCAGGGGTTCGCCATCGTGGGGGCGGAGCACGGCTTCGCGTACCTGCAGCGTCTAGCCGTCCACCCCGACGCCCGGCGCCAGGGCCTGGGCGCCGCGCTCGTCGAAGCCGGAGCCCGATGGGCCGCCGGCGCCGGTGGCCGGGTCATGGTGCTCAACGTGCAACCGGATGCAGCGCCGGCCTTGGGCCTCTACGGGAGCCTGGGCTTCAAGGAGACCGGGACCATGCTGCGAATCATGCGCCGGGACGACCCGCAGCCATACTGAGGCCCGATGCCGACGGCCATACCGGACCGATTTCGCCTCGAGATGCGCCTGGGGCGTGACGACGACGTCGAAGAGTGGCTCGCCACCGACGTGTCCCTGGACCGGCCGGTGCTGGTGCGGAGCCTCGGCCCCGAGTCGTCCCCGGCGAGGCGACGCCAGTTCGTCGAGTTGGTGGGCGCGGTCGCGTCGGTCACCCATCCCAACCTCGCCAGGGTCTTTGCCGTCGGTGAGGTTCCCGGCGGCAGCTACGCCATCCTGGAGTGGGCGGGCGGATCATCACTGGCCGACCACCTGAACGCCGGCAGGGGCGTCGAGCTCGGCGAGTTCCTCCCCAACGCCTCCGGGCTCGCCGGGGCCCTGGCCGCGCTCCACGACGCGGGCTTGGCCCACGGGGCCATCGACCCGTCCGCCATCTCCTACTCACTGGCTCACCCCGCGAAGATCGGCGCCTTCGGGCGCATCCCCCGGACCGACATCGATGGCGACGTGGTCGCCCTGGCGCGCTCACTCGAGATGGCCCTGACTGCCGCCCCTCCCGGAGGGCCGCCGCCGTCGGAGCGAATCGACGGGTTGTCTCCCGCCATCGACCGCATACTCCGCGGGGCGCAAGGCGGCGCCTTCACCGCTGCGGCCATGGCGGAGGCCCTCGCGGCCGCGCCGACACCACGCGAGCCGGCCCCGGAGCCACGGGCCGGGTCGCGTCGGCTCCTCTATGCGGCCATCATCCTCATCGTCCTCGCCGCGGGGCTCGTGGCCCTCGGGTACTTCCTGTCCGAGCCCACTCAGCCGATCCTCCCATCGACCACGACGACCCAGCAGTGAGCGACGACCGAAGAGACGACGCCGAGCTCCTGGCGAGCGCCGCCGGCGGCGACCACGAGGCCTTCTCCGCCCTGATGCGCGCCCACGAGGATCGTGTCTTCGCCGTGTGCCTTCGCATCCTGGCCGACCGCGAGCTCGCCCTGGACGCGACCCAGGACACGTTCGTGGCCGCATTCCGCAAGGCCCACCAGTTCCAGGGCAACTCGGCGGTTGCCACTTGGCTCTACCGGATCGCAGTGAACAACTGCTACGACATGCTCCGGCGCGCCCGGCGGCGTCCCGTGGACAGGCTCCCGGACTACTTCGACCAGGCCGACCCGTCTGCCACCGAGAAGGTGGAGGCGTCGGCCCACCGCCGGGAGATCGAAGAGGCTCTGGCGGCCCTTCCCCCCGAGTTCCGGGCTGCTGTCGTCCTGTCGGACATCGAGGGGCTGTCCCTCCCGGAAGTCGCACTGGCGCTGGGGGTTCCGGTGGGGACGGTGAAGTCGAGGGTGTTCAGGGGCCGGAAGCTGCTTGCGCGAAGGCTCGGGGAACCGAAGGCATGACACGGGCATCTAAGGAGACGAGATGCGGAGAAGCTCGAAGCGGCTGATCGCCGACCTGGTGGACGGCCGGTCGGAGAACCCCACCGAGGCGATGGAGATCATCGCCCGTTCGCCGCGCCTGCGAGCGGGCTACGACGAGCAGGTCGCGGCACGAGAATCTCTCGCCCGACTCGAGCCGGTCGCGCTCACCGATGGGGAGCGGGCCGACCTCCATCGCGAGGTGTGGACGAAGCTGAGGGCTCCGGAACCCGCTTCACAGACCCCCGCACCGGCGTGGGGCTGGCGTGCCGCCGGCGCCGCAGCGGCTGTGGCTGTCGTCATCGGGGGCGGTGCTCTTCTGCTCCAGACGTCGGGCGACTCCGGGGGCGAGGATGCGTTTGCGGCCGACGTGACCACCACCGCGTCTGCCGGCGGGACCATTGCCGTGAACGAGGACATGGGCGACGGCGGCGCACCAGTTCCCGAGGCAGCCGGGGTCGAAGACATGTTGCAGAGCTTTGCCGAGGCCGTGAGGACGCAGATCGACCCCGCACGCGCCCCTGCCGAAGCCCCCCTCAGGTGTGCCGACAACAAGGAACTCGAGGGGATGGAGCCGGTGGCCACACTGGATGTCGACGGTGTCGAGTATCAGGCGTGGGTTCCCTCCGAGAGCATCGCCAACGGGCTCGACGACGCCACCCCTATCACCTTCGTCGACGTCGAGACCTGCACCGTCCGCCAGCTGGAACGCTGACGCCGGTCGACCTCGCGCCGCCCCCGTTAATCTGGTGGGCGGATGCGCCAGTACGCCACCCAGTTCGCGGACTTTCTCGAGAGCATCGCGCTCCGCGTCAGGGCGGTGACGGTCGACAAGGTTGCCCGACTCATCAGGACCTCCGGCCTGGGAATCGTCGTGGCCACTTTGGGGTTCGCGACATTGATCTTCCTCCTGTGGACGCTCTTCGGTGCCCTGGAGATCCCGCTGACTACTGCGGGGGCTTTCGGGGTACTGGGATTCATCTGCCTGATTGCGGGGGGGTTCATGTGGTTCACCAGGTCTAGGGAGAAATGACACACGAACGACTCATCATCATCGGATCCGGGCCGGCCGGCCTCACCGCCGCCCTCTACGCCGGAAGGGCGGATCTGAACCCGCTGGTCTACGAAGGCCTGGCAGCCGGCGGACAGCTCATGATCACCACCGACGTCGAGAACTACCCCGGCTTCCCGGGGGGCATCTTGGGCCCCGAGCTCATGGACCAGTTCCGCAAGCAGGCCGAGCGCTTCGGCGCCCGCCTGGTCCAGAGCGACGTCACCGAGGTCGACTTCGGCGTCCACCCCTTCGTGGTCAACGCCGGGGCCGACAGCCACACCGCGGACGCCGTCATCGTCGCGACAGGAGCCACGGCTCGGTGGCTGGGAGTTCCCGGGGAGAAGGAATACACGGGCAAGGGCGTCTCGGCGTGCGCCACCTGTGATGGGTTCTTCTTCCGGGACCGTGAGCTCGTGGTCGTGGGAGGCGGCGACACCGCCATGGAGGAGTCCCTCTTCCTCACGAAGTTCGCTTCCAAGGTGACCGTCGTCCACCGTCGGGACGAGTTCCGGGCGTCCAAGATCATGGCTGCCAGGGTCATGGACCACCCCAAGATCGAGATTCGCTGGAATGCCGTCGTCACGGAGATCTTCGGTACCGACGGTGTGGTGTCGTCCGTGACACTTCAGGACACCGTCACCGGCGAGACATCGGAGATGGCCACCGACGGCGTCTTCGTAGCCATCGGCCACGAGCCGGTCACCGGCCTGTTCGCCGGGCAACTCGAGCTCGACGCCAATGGCTACATCGTCCTCGGCAAGGGCACCGCCACCTCGGTGGATGGTGTCTTCGCCGCAGGAGATGTCGCCGACCACGTCTATCGTCAGGCAGTGACAGCTGCCGGCACCGGAAGCATGGCCGCTATCGACGCAGAGCGTTGGCTGGCCGCCCGGGAGTGAATCCCGCCTCCGTTCAAGCCCAGGAAAAGGAAGTGAGAGAGATGTCCCAGATCGTCACCCTCGACGACAACTCATTCGACACCGCGATTCGCGGCGACAAGCCGGTACTCGTCGACTTCTGGGCGGAGTGGTGCGGACCGTGCAAGGTGATCGCCCCGGTCCTCGAGGAGATCGCAGGCGAGCAGGACTCCATCACCATCGCCAAGCTCAACGTGGATCACAACCCGCAGACCATGGTCGGGACCGACGTGATGAGCATTCCGACGCTGATCCTGTATCAGGACGGAGTGGAGAAAAAGCGCATCGTCGGCGCCGCCCCGAAGCACCGCCTCATGGCGGAGCTCGCCGAGTTCATCTAGAGCCTCCGGGTCTCTCCCCCAGTCCTCTGGGGGAGTACGGGGTACGGAGCACAACTACTTACGATTCGGCGCATGCGCCTCTTCTCGGTCGGTGACGAAGGTCCGGCCGTCCGCGACATCCAAGAGCGGCTCGACGCCCTCGGCTTCGACTCCACCCCCGACCCGCGTGGTACCTACGGAGAGCCGACGCAGGACGCCGTGGCGTCGTTCCAGAGGGCCAGAGGCCTCGAGTCTGACGGCGTCGTGGGACCGGAGACCTGGCGCGCCCTGTACGAGGCGGGATATCGCATCGGTGATCGCCTCCTCATGCTGCGCCGCCCCATGATCCGCGGCGAGGACGTCGCCTTCCTCCAGTCCCGTCTCTCGTCCCTCGGTTTCGATTGCGGAAAGGTCGACGGCATCTTCGGGCCGCGGACCGAGGCTGCCGTGATGGAGTTTCAACAGAACCGTGGCCTGGCAGAAGATGGAAAAGTAGGCCCTGAAGTGGTCACGGAGGTCCAGTTGGTGACCCGGGGGACGCTCGGCGCTGACCGCCAACAGATCAGGGAGCGGGAGTGGCTTCGCTCCCTGCCCGCCACGCTCGCCGGGACCCGCGTCTACCTCGACGCCGGATGTCGCAGCCCGGACGAGATGGACCAGGCCTGGCGAGCAGTCTCCGCCGCCGCACAGGCGATTCAGGCTGCGGGCGGGATCCCGGTGATGTCCCGGGCCGAGGACGGCGCACCGCCGGAACGGGTCCGGGCCGGACGGGCGAATCGCCAGGGATCGGATGTGATCGTGTCCTTCCAGTTGGCGCCGGAAGTGGGCGTGCACTTCTTCGAGTCCGAGCATGCCAGGTCGGCCGCCGGCCAGGAGCTCGCCATCGCCATCGCCTCGGTTGTGGGAGGCGAAGTGGCGGGACGGACCGCACCGATCCTGCGAGAAACGCGAGCGCCGGCCGCGGTGATTGCGCGCCCGTGCCTGGACGAGGAGTTGGGCCGGGCGGTGACTGCGGGTTTGGAGAGCTTTCTGCGGTCGGTCGCCACTAGGCCATGATGCGGTAGATCCGCTCCAGCTCCTCGACCGACGCGAACCGGATCTCGAGCTTCCCCTTCTCATTCCGGTAGCTGATCCTGACCCGGGCCCCCAGGTGCTCGGAGAGACGGCGCTCCAACTCGATGATCTGCACCGGCCGGATCTGGCGCACCCGGCCGGACTCGGGAGCTTCCATCTCCCGGCGCGCCTTGACCGCCTCTTCCATCTGGCGGACGCTCCAACTCTCCGCCACCGCCCGCTCCGCGAGGTATTGCGCGTACTTGGCGTCCTCGAGCCCGATGAGGGCACGGGCGTGTCCGGCGCTCAGCTTCCCGGAGTCGACCAGCGTTTGGATCGGGCCAGGGAGTTGGAGCAGGCGAATGGTGTTGGACACGGCAGGTCGGGACTTGCCCACCCGCTCCGCGACCTGTTCCTGAGACATTCCAAAATCTTCCATGAGTTGGCGAAACGCGTGCGCCTCTTCCAGAGGGCTGAGATCCTGGCGCTGCAAGTTCTCGACCAGGGCTTCGACCAGGCTGGACTCCGGAGAAGAACCCCGAACCACGGCGGGGATGGTCGCCAGTCCGGCCTTCTTGGCCGCACGCCAACGCCGTTCCCCTGCGATGAGGACGAACTCCCCCTCGTCGGGAGCGACGACGACTGGCTGCAAGACACCGACCACCGCGATCGATGCGGCAAGCTCGTCGATGGCGGAGTCGTCGAAGCGCCGCCTCGGCTGACTGGGGTTCGGCTTGACTTGGTCCACCGGAACCTGGATGAACTCCGCCGGTGCCGCAGTCTTCTCTTCCACCGGGATCAAGGCCTCGAGACCCCGACCCAGACCACTCTTCCGCGCCGTCATGGGCTCCTCCTATTGGTCGGCATGGCGCTCCAGAAACTCTCGGCCGAGATGACGGTACGCAATGGCACCCCGGCTCATCGGGTCGAAGGCCTCGATGGGCTCCCCGTAAGACGGCGCCTCGGAGAGCCGCACCGATCGAGGAATCACGGTGCGGTAGGCGACGTCGCCGAAGTAGTCGCGGACCTGTTGGGCCACATCCTTGGAGAGCTTGGTGCGCCCGTCGTACATGGTGAGAACGACTCCCCCTACCTTCAACTCCGGGTTGAGGTTAGAGGTGACGAGCTGGATGTTGCGCAAAAGTTGACTCAGACCCTCCAAGGCGTAGTACTCGCACTGGATGGGGATCACCACTTCGTCGGCGGCGGTGAGGGCATTGACGGTGAGGAGCCCGAGGGAAGGCGGGCAGTCGATGAAGACGAACTCGTACTCTCCATCGGTGTTCTGGATGGCGTGCTTCAGCCGTGTTTCACGTGAAAGCACCGAAACCAACTCGATCTCGGCGCCGGCGAGGTCGATGGTGGCGGGCACGACGAAGAGGTTGCGCACCGACGTCGGCTCGACTGCATCCTCGAGACTCGACTCCTTGAGCAAGACATCGTATATCGAGGTATCGATGGCGCCTCTCTCGATACCCAGGCCACTGGAGGCGTTCCCCTGGGGGTCGAGATCGATGAGGAGGACCCGGTGTCCGTGGATCGCCAGCGAGGCGGCGAGGTTGATGGCGGTGGTCGACTTCCCCACCCCACCCTTCTGGTTGGCCAGGGCCACCACTGTGGTGTCACTCATTGCCGGCGCATGATAAGAAACCAGACGGCCCGGTCAAGCGATCCTCGCCCACCTTCTTCTGTGGTCCACCCCGGGTACTCCGGCCGGCTCACCCACGAGCCGCCGACCACAGCGACTCCGCCAGGCGCCAGCAGCCTCCTGACGTGCGGTTCGAGCTTGTCGGGAGGCAAGAACGCCCGGGAGACGATCACCGGGCTGGTTCCCGTCAGGTGGGCGACATCCTTCTGCTGAACCGTGACATTGGGCAGATCGAGGATGCGGACCGCCCGCTTTGCCAGACGCACGCGTCGGCCCGAACGGTCGTAGAGAACGAACCGGGTCTCGGGGAAGTGGATGGCGAGTGGGATCCCGGGGAGGCCGACGCCGGTGCCGAGATCCCACACTTCCTCGGTCTCGGGGAAGAAGCGAGAGTAGAGGAGGGAGTCCGCCACATGGCGCTGGTCGATCCGGTCCGCTTCGTCGGGCCCGATCCCACCGGAGACCATGGCCTCTTCGAGCAACCAGCTTCGATAACGCTCCAGCAAATGCAACTGAGCCCCGGTCAGAGGGCGGCCGAGACTCTCGGCAACCCTCTCCCAGGGCCCAGTTTCACGTGAAACGAATCACTCCTCTTCGCCGGAGTCCACCTTGGAGAGGACCACGTAACGGCGGGGCGGCTCACCTTCGGAATACGAGGTGACACCGGGATGAGCCGAAGCGACATCGTGAATCACCTTGCGGTCGGCCGGGCTCATGGGTTCCAGCATTATCTCGCCGCCTTCGGCTGCCAGTTGATCGATGAGCTGCTCGGCGTAGATGGTGAGGGCCTGGCGCCGGCGTTCTGCGTAGCCGGCGATATCGAGACGGAGACGGGCCGAATCCTGGCCGTGCCGCTGCAAGACGGTGCGGGTTATCTCGTGGATGGCGGCGCGAACACTGCCCCGGACACCGACCAGAGCCTCGGTCTGGTCTCCGGAGACATCGGCGACGATGACATCGTCGTCCTCGACACGAGTGGTCACGGTGCCTTCGAGCCCGTAGGCGTCGACGAGGCCCTCGAGGAACTCGCGGGCGATCCGGGCTTGTTCCTCGACACTGAGGACCGGACGATCGTCGGGCACGTTCTTCTCTCTCTCTGCAGGTCGCTCGGGGCGCTTCTCGGCTCGCGGCTTGCGCTGGCCGCCATTGCGGCCCCCATTCTTACCCGTTTCGTGCCGTCCCTGCGACCGATCCTGCTCCTGGCCACCGTTTCCCTTGCGTCCACGACGTCTCCGCCGTTCCCGGGACGCCGGCCGGGGCTTGATCAGGACCACCGCGTCCTGGCCTCCGATGCCGAGAAAACCCTTGGTGGGCTCGGTGATCACCTTGATCTCGAGACGCTCCCGGTCGGTGATTCCCAACTCCTGCATGGCCGCTTCGACGGCCAGGTCGACCGTTCGGGCCCTGACCTCGATCTCGACGTTCTCCACGTCAGCTCCTCCTTCTGCGACGACGCCGATCGGCGGCGCCCTGTTGTGGTTTCCTCGCCGAGTCGTCTTTCGACTGCTTGGCCGGAGCTTCCTCTTCTTTGGGGGTCGATGGCCGGCCGTCGATCTTGAAGATCAAGGCCTGCTGACCCAACCGGAAGAGGTTGGCGGTGCTCCAGTAGATGACGAGACCGGCGGGAAAGTTCCAGGAGATGAACCCGATGAACAGCGGCAGGATCTTGGTGATGGCCTGTTGGGCCGCCGCGCCCTGCTGCTCGGGCCGGGTCTGCCCGTAGGTGGCGTGCCACTGCTGGACGTACTGCGTGGCGACCATGAAGGCGATGATGATGAGATAGGGGAGTGCGTACAGGATCCCGCTCGACGCCGTGGCCGCCCAGGCTGCGGCCGGAGACTCCGTGAGGTGCATCCCGAGGAAGGTGGATGTCGGGTCCGCCATCGCCTGCGCGAATCCACTGTTGTTGTCTATGTATTTCAGGGGCTCGCGGAGCAACTGGAACAGCGCGAACCAGATCGGCATCTGCACCAGGAGCGGGAGCAGGCATCCTCCCGGAGTCGCCCCGGCCTCACGCTGGACCTCCATGAGACGACGCTGCATCTCCTGGGGGTCGTCCTTGTACTCGGCCTGGATCTTCTTGATCTTCGGCTGGATCTCCTGGAACGCCCTGGTCGCCCTGGTCTGCTTCAAGGTCAGGGGGAACACCACGAGGTTGATCACGATGGTGAGACAGATGATCGCCATGCCGGCGGCGCCACCCAGGCCGAGGCCGCCGAAGAGGTCGTGGAAGAAGACCAGGACGAGTCCCAGGCCCTCCTTGAGTGAATCGAAGATCTGGCCCATCAGGCCCTACTCCTGACGTCGGGGACCGGGTCGTACCCACCGGGGTGCAGCGGATGACACTTGCCGATCCGCTTCGCCGCCAACCCGAGCCCGCGGACCACTCCGTGTTTCTGCACCGCCTCGAGGGCGTAGGAGGAGCAGGTCGGCTGGAACCGGCAATTGGGCCCCAGGTTGGGGCTTACCAGTTTCTGGTAAATCTTGATGAGGCCGGCCACGGCCATGCGGGGGAGTCTGAGGATGCCTCGGATCACGATGCCTCCAGTGCCTTCTTCAGCCACGACTCGATGGTGGCGAAGTCTGCTCTCTCGACTTGGGCGTTGGCGATGATCACGTAATCCACTCCTGGCCTCAGGCCTTTTCCCCGAACCGCGTGACGGAGACGGCGCTTGACCCGATTTCGGGCGACAGCCGTTCCGACCGATCGGGGGACGACGAGCCCGACCCTCGGCGGGCCCGGGACGCCGGGCGCGCTGGCCAGCACGATGCCGCCACTCCGTCGCCTCGTTCCAGACCCCAGGACTCTACGGAAATCTGCGGGCCTCCGAAGCGATTCGTGCTCAGGCCGCGAGCCGCTTGCGGCCCTTGTCACGCCGTGCCTTCAGGGTGGCGCGGCCGGCGCGCGTCCGCATTCGGTGCCGGAAACCGTGACGCCGCTTGCGACGCCGCACTTTGGGTTGATAGGTCCGCTTCATGAGAAAAGAGAGAGGTCCGGGGACGGGAACACTGCAGGTTACGGATGCCCGCAAAACTATGTCAAAGCGTCCGAGGCCCGAAGTGCCCATGTCTGGCGGGGACCACCCACCTCGCGACCGCGAGGTCGCGAAGAAAAGCGGAGGTCCGCGAAAACTCACGACGCTGCCACTGGGGGGCTTCGGAGGTGAAGACCGACCAGACATGATCTGGAAAACCCAGTGTTCACCTGCCGTTTCGCTTGTGGACACCGCGCCCACGATTATTCACAACCGCGATTCTCGCGTTCTTGACGACCGTGATCGCGAGTCCGATACTCCCCCAACTCGTACAACGGGAGCAACCGCCACTTCCCTGCCGCCGAAGCGGCGAAAGTCAGTCTCCCGGCAAGTTAAGGATTCCCTGGGTGGGTCGCGCTGTGTTTCCACAGGTGTGGAACTCTCTGTGGACAACCCAGGACGGAGGAGGACAGACACGTTGACGCAGACCGCGGCGAGAACGAACGACAAGTGGGACTCTTTCCAGGATGCTCTCCGCAACAGCGTTTCCAAGAGCAATTGGGAGACATGGCTCTCCCGACTCGAAGCCGAGCACGAGGCCGACGGTGTCGTGCTGATCGCGCCGAGCGAATTCCATCTCCGGTGGGTTCGTGACAAGCACGGCGACCTGATCGCAGCGGCGTACCGCTCCGCGTACCAGACCGATGCCGCACCCGTCTTCCGCGTCGGCGAGACGGGCGACACGGCCGGCAGTGCGGAGCCGGCCACGGTGCTCGAGCCCCACCACCCCGCTCCCACGACTCCGGTGACCGAGGGCAAGGGCACCAACCTCATCCCGCGGTACCGGTTCGAGAGCTTCGTCGTCGGCCAGTCCAACCGTTTCGCCTGGGCCGCCGCCATGGCTGTCGCCGAACAGCCCGGCGCCCATTACAACCCACTCTTCATCTACGGCGGTGCAGGATTGGGCAAGACCCACCTCCTCAACGCCGTCGGTCACCAAGCGCTCGAGATGTACCCGCACCTCGTCGTCCGGTACGTCACCTCGGAGCAGTTCCTCAACGACTTCATCGACAGCATCCGTCGCAAGCGGCCCGACGACTTCAAGCAGCGCTACCGAGGAGTCGACATCCTGTTGCTGGACGACGTCCAGTTCTTCGAGGGCAAAGAGGAGACGCTGGAGGAGTTCTTCCATACCTTCAACTCCCTCTACATGGCCGGGAAGCAGATGGTGATCAGCTCCGATCGGCACCCGCGCAACCTGTCGTCGCTCGAGGACCGGCTGCGGAGCCGGTTCGAGTGGGGGCTCCTCACCGACATCCAGCCGCCCGACATCGAGACCCGGATCGCCATTCTCCGGCGCAACGCCGAGTTCGCCCCGCGTCCGGTACCGGTAGACGTGCTCGAGTACATCGCCAGCCTCGTCTCCGACAACATCCGTGAGCTGGAGGGGGCGCTGACGAGGGTCACCGCCTGGTCGGCACTCAATCGCCGCGACATCGACCTGGAGACGGCCATGCGGGTCCTCCAGGACATGATGCCGAGCGACGACCTGGTGCCCCTCAGCCCGGAAGTGATCATCCGCACCACCGCCCACGCCTACGGGTTCGTCCCCGAGGACCTCCTGTCCTCGAGCAGACGCCAACCCCTGGTCCTCGCCCGTCAGGTCGCCATGTATCTCTGCCGGGAGTTGACCGACCTCTCCCTCCCCAAGATCGGAGAGAAGTTCAATCGGGACCACACCACGGTGCTCCACTCGGTGGAGAAGGTGAAGCGCATCCTGAGGTCGGACCGGGCCGTGTTCGACCGTGTTAATCAATTGACACAGGACCTGAGGAAAGGTGGGAGTCTTTCCACACCGTGAGAAGTTGTCCAACGCGGACCACACAGCTCGCCGGTCTTCTCCACAACGCTCTCCACAGCGGAAACGAGCCGTCCCAATTGGACCTGAGCCTCGTCATCCACATTTCCCCAGGCCCTACTACGACTAATAATCTGAAATGAAGAAGAACAGCAGAAGAGGAAGGGACAACAACCTGTGAGAATCCGAGCCCAGCGAGACGATCTCGCCGACGTCCTCGCCCGGGCCAACCGGGCCGTTGGCGCCAGGACAGCCTTGCCCGTTCTCCAGGGCCTTCTCTGCGAGGTGGCGGGGAACACCCTGCGCGTCACCGGCACGGATCTCGATGTGACGATCCGCACCGAAGCCGAAGTCGAGGTCCTCGAAGAGGGCAGGGCAGTGATTCCGGGGCGCCTCCTGTCAGAGGCGGTCCGCAAGATGCCCGCCGGCATGGTCACACTGGGCGCGACCGGGACCGAGGTCGAGATCCAGGGGAACGGGCCCCGCTTCTCGCTGCGTCCGCTCAACACCGACGACTTCCCCGCCCAGCCCGATGTCGTCGCCGACGGCACCGAGATCGATGGGGAAGCGTTTGCCGAGGCGATCGGCCAGGTGACGATCGCGGCTTCGGGCGATGGCGCCCGCCCGATCCTCACCGGCGTGTTGTTCGAATCGTCGGACTCCGGGCTGCGCATGGTCGCCACCGACTCCTACCGGCTGTCCAAGCGTGAGCTCCCAGGCGTCACACTCGAGGGGAGCGGCCTGGTCCCGGCGCGCGGCCTGCGAGAGCTGCCCCGGGCGATCGGCTCCACCAAGGTGACCGCGCAGATGCGCGACCGGGAGGCCGTGTTCTCCTC
>CAYLYQ010000011.1:16644-22650 GCA_964388105.1 uncultured Acidimicrobiaceae bacterium | reverse complement strand
GCCTTCAATCCGCGTTATCTCCAGGACGGGGTGACGGCTTTGACCGGCGACAAGGTGCGAATCCGGGTGATCGACGGGTTCAAGGCCAGCATCATCGACAACGGAGACGACTCGGAGTTCCTCTATCTCCTCATGCCCGTACGGGTGTGAGGATCGGCTGGCTGTCGCTCGCCGGGTACCGGTCGTACGCCGGCCTCGAGTGGGAGCCGGATCCCGGGGTCAACCTGCTGGTCGGAGCCAACGGCGCCGGCAAGACCAACCTCCTGGAAGCGGTCTCCTATCTCTCCACCCTCCGATCGTTCCGGGGCGCCCCGGACCAGGCCCTGGTCGCTGACGGCTCCTCATCCGCCGTGGTCAGGGCCGGGATCGTCTCGGCCGAGCGCGAGCGGACCGTGGAGATGGAGATCCCGCTCTCGGGACAGCGCCGCGTGCAGGTGGACAAGTCCCGACTCGCCCGTACCACCGATCTCTTGGGCGTCATTCGGGTCGTCTCCTTCCTGCCCGAGGACCTGGACTTGGTCAAGAGGGGACCCTCGGAGAGACGCGACCTCATCGACGAACTGGCCGTGCAGTTGTGGCCGGCCTCGTACCTCGATCAGAGGGAGTACGAGCGCTCCCTCCGTCAGAGGAACGCCTTCCTGCGGAGCGGCCAGACCGACTCGCTGACCCTGGGCGTGTGGGACTCCCGCCTCGCTCAGGCGGGCGGACGGGTGCTGGCACGGCGGGCGCGCACCATCGATCTCCTCGAGCCGTTTCTCGTCGAGTCCTACGCCTCGGTGGCGGGCAGTGACGCCAAGGCCGGCCTCACCTACCGACCGTCATGGGGACAGGGCCCTTTCGAGACGCTGACGGCAGGCGACTACGCCGATCTCCTGGGCGAGGGCCTTGAAGGAGCGCGCCGGGCCGATTACGAAAGGAGAGTGACCACTGTCGGTCCTCACCGTGATGAGCCGGGGTTCTCCCTCGACGGCGGCGACGCCCGCACGCGCGCCAGCCAGGGGGAGCAGCGGACCATGGCGCTCGGAGTGAAGCTCGCCGCCCATCGGGCAGTCGCCGAGCTGATCGGTGAGAGCCCGGTGCTGCTTCTCGACGACGTCTTCTCGGAGCTGGACCCGGACCGGTCGGCCGCGCTGGCGCGGTCCCTTCCGGACGACACACAGACCCTGATCACGTCGGCCCGCCCGGAGGACCTTCCCGTCAGAGGCCGGGTCTGGGCGGTCGGTGGGGGGAGAGTGGAGTGAACGGCGACCTCGAGCCGCTGGCGACGTCCCTCGAGAAGGTCTTCGGCCGCCTCGGTCTGCCCGATCCGCGGATCATGTCGGCGGTCATGGACGACTGGGACCGGCTGGCAGCCCCGCCCTGGCAAGGGAACTCGCGGCCGGTGGTGGTGAGGGGCCGGACCCTCGTCGTGGAGGCCGGTAAGGCGTCGCAGGTGGCGTTTCTCCGGTACGGCACCGCGGCGCTTCTCGCCACCCTCGCGGAGAGGTTCGGGCCCGACGTGATCACCGCCGTCGAGGTGGTTCCGCCCCGGCGCTGAACGCCCGTCTGAGTTCGTTTTGGCAGGCTGAACAGGTAAAATGACATTCGTGAAACTCACCGCTCCGCAGCGGGTGCTGGCGTGCCCCGGGACCCCCGAAATCAGCCCACCGGGGCTCCGAGGAAGATCTTGACGACCACCCGCGATTCGTATCAGGCGAGCGACATCACCGTCCTCGAGGGTCTCGAGGCAGTGCGCCGCCGGCCCGGCATGTACATCGGCTCGACCGGTCCGCGCGGGCTGCACCACCTCGTCTGGGAGGTCGTCGACAACTCCGTCGACGAGGCGATGGCCGGCTACTGCGACAAGATCGGCGTCACCCTGCTCGCCGACGGCGGGGTCGAAGTGGTCGACAACGGCCGCGGCATCCCGGTCGGCCGTCACGAGAAGACCAAGCAGTCCGCCCTGACCACCGTCCTCACCACACTCCACGCCGGCGGCAAGTTCGAGCAGGGTGCATACACGGTCTCCGGGGGCCTCCACGGCGTCGGCGTCTCCGTGGTCAACGCCCTCTCCACGCGAATGGAGGCCGAGATCCGGCGCGACGGCGCTATCTGGACCCAGGAGTTCGAACGGGGCCGTCCCAAGGCCAAAGAGCCCAAGAAGGGCCGCGACGCCAAGAAGACCGGAACGACGATCCGTTTCTGGCCCGACCCCGAGATCTTCGTGGAGACCCAGGAGTTCGAGTACGAGATCATCTCGTCGCGCCTCCGTGAGACGGCCTTCCTCAACCGCGACCTCGAGATCGTCCTCACCGACGAGCGCGAGGACCCCATCGTCCAGGAGACCTTTCACTACAAGGGCGGGTTGGTCGACTTCGTCAACCATCTGAACACCAAGCGCGACCCGCTCCATGCCCACATCGTCGACATCACCGAGATCTCCGAAGAGGCCGAGATCGACGTCGCCATGCAGTGGACCACCTCGTACAACGAGAGCGTCCTCTCCTTCGCCAACAACATCAACACCCACGAGGGCGGCACTCACGAAGAGGGCTTTCGCAAGGCGCTGACCAAGGCGATCAACGACTTCGCCCGTTCCAAGAACCTCCTCAAGGAGAAGGACGAGAACCTGACCGGTGAGGACGTACGCGAGGGGCTCACGGCGGTGGTGTCCGTCCGCGTCAAGGAGCCCCAGTTCGAGGGTCAGACCAAGACCAAGCTGGGCAACACGGAGATCCGGTCGTTCGTCGAGAAGGCGCTGAACCGGCGCCTGCCGGAGTGGCTGGAGAAGTACTCCCCCGAGGCTCGCCGCATCGTCGAGAAGAGCATCGGCGCGGCCAAGGCGAGAGAGGCCGCCCGCAAAGCGCGCGAGCTCACCCGTCGCAAGTCCGGCCTGGAGTCCGGTGGGCTCCCGGACAAGCTGGCCGACTGCTCCAGCCGGGACCCAGGGGAGTCCGAGCTGTTCATCGTCGAGGGGAAGTCGGCCGCCGGGCCGGCGAAGGCCGCCCGCGACTCGGCCACTCAGGCGATCCTCCCCATCAGGGGCAAGATCCTCAACGTCGAGAAGGCCCGCCTGGCCAAGGCACTCCAGAACACCGAGGTCCAGGACATCATCACGGCGATGGGGACCGGGATCGGGGACGATTTCGACCTCGCCAAGGCCCGGTATCACAAGATCATCCTCCTCGCCGACGCCGACGTTGACGGCGCCCACATCCGGACCCTTCTTCTCACCCTCCTGTTCCGCCACATGCGGCCACTCGTCGAGGCCGGCTACGTGTACATCGCCCAACCACCCCTCTATCGGGTCAAGGTGGGATCGACGGTCCACTACTTGAAGGACCACGCCGAGCTGGCGGAGTTCCAGAGGGAGCACCCGAAGGCGAAGCCGACCCGGTTCAAAGGTCTCGGCGAGATGAACGCCGCCGAACTGCGGGAGACCACGATGGACCCGGAGAGCCGGACCCTCGTGCGGGTGGAGATGGAGGACGCCGCCCGCGCCGAGGACGTCTTCACCACCTTGATGGGCGACGACGTCGCTTCCCGCAAGTCCTTCATCCAGCAGAACGCCGGTGACATCCGGTTCCTCGACATCTAGGGCGACATGACAGACATCCGACCGGAGTTCCCGGACATAGAGATCAGCACAGAGATGGAGTCGAGCTTCATCGACTACGCCATGTCGGTGATCGTCAGCCGCGCCCTGCCGGACGTTCGCGACGGCCTCAAGCCGGTCCAGCGGCGGATCATCTACTCGATGTCCGAGTCGAACATGGGCCCGACCGGGCCGCACCGGAAGTGCGCCAAGGTGGTCGGAGACGTCATGGGCAACTATCACCCCCACGGCGACCAGGCCATCTACGACGCCCTGGTGCGCATGGGCCAGGACTTCTCGATGCGCTACCTGCTCATCGACCCGCAGGGGAACTTCGGCAGCATCGACGACCCTCCCGGCGCCGCCCGGTACACGGAGTGCCGTCTCACCCGCCTCAGCACCCGCCTGCTCGAGGGGATCGACGAGGAGACGGTCGACTTCACCGACAACTACAACGGCGAGGAGCAGGAGCCCACGGTCCTCCCGTCACGGTTCCCGAACCTGTTGGTCAACGGTTCTCAGGGGATCGCGGTCGGGATGGCGACCAACATCCCGCCCCACAACCTGACCGAGGTCGTCAACGCCGCCATCCACACCATCGAGAACCCCGACGCCTCGGCGGAGGAGTTGCTGCAGTTCGTCAAGGGCCCCGACTTCCCGACCGGCGGCTTCCTGCTCGGGACCGCCGGCGCCAAGGAGGCCCTGACCACCGGGCGCGGCTCCGTGAAGATCCGCGCCGTCTGTGACATCGAGGAGACCCGCGGTGGCCGGACGGCGATCATCGCCACCGAGCTGCCCTACCAGGTGTCGATCGAGCGGATCATCTCCCGGATCAAGGAGCTGGTCGAGGACAAGAAGCTCACCGGCATCTCCGAGGTGCGCAACGAGTCGTCGGACCGGGTTGGCACCCGCCTGGCCATCTACCTGCGCAAGGACGCCGTTCCCCAGGTGGTGCTCAACCAGCTCTACAAGCTGACCCCACTTCAGGACAGCGTCGGCTACAACATGGTCGCCCTGGTCGACGGGGTTCCCCGGACGCTGAACATCGCCGAGATGATCGGGTACTACCTCGACCACCAGATGGAGGTCATCGAGCGCCGGACGAAGTTCCGGCTCGATCAGGCCAAGGCCCGTGCCCACATCCTCGAAGGCCTCATCGTCGCCGTCGACAACATCGACGAGGTCGTGGCGATCATCCGCGGTTCGGCCGACTCGTCCGACGCCCGCGGCCGGTTGATCGAGAGGTTCGAGCTCTCCGAGATCCAGGCGAACGCCATCCTCGACATGCCTCTTCGCCGGCTCACGGCGCTCGAGGTCGACAAGCTGCGTGCCGAACTGGCGGAGCTCCACGAGCGGATCGCCGATCTCGAGTCGATCCTCGCCGACCCGACCCGGCGGTGGCAGATCATCAAAGACGAGCTCACGGAGATCAGAGAGAAGTTCGGCGACGACCGGCGCAGTCGCCTCATCCCCGACGACGGCGACCTCAGCCTCGAGGACCTGATCGCCGACGATGAGATCATCGTCACCGTGACCTCGGCCGGGTACATCAAGTCGGTCCCGGCGTCCACCTATCGCACGCAGACCCGCGGTGGTCGCGGCGTCAAGGCCGCCGAGGTTCCCGGCGAGGACGTCATCCGGCACATGGTCCACACCACCTCCCACGCCTACCTGTTGTTCTTCACGAACAAGGGTCTGGTCCACCGGGTCAAGGCCCACGCCATCCCCAGGAAGGACCGCACGGCCAAGGGTGTTCTCGCCCAGGCGGTGCTCCCGCTCGGGCCCGAAGAGGTCATCGAGGCGGTGATCGACACCCGCAGCTACGAGACCAGCCGCTACCTGGTCATGGTGACCAAGAAGGGTCAGGCGAAGAAGACCGAGTTCAAGGAGTACGACTCCCGCAACCAGACGCTGGTCGCCATCCGGCTGGCCGACGACGACGAACTGGTGTCGGTGAAGACCACCAACGGCGAGAACGACATCCTCATCTTCACCAAGGCGGGAATGGGCATCCGGTTCGCCGAGAAGGACCTGCGCAGCATGGGCCGGGGCACTCAGGGTGTCCGTGGCGTCAAGCTCCGCGACGGGGACGAGGTGGTCGCGGCCGTGTCCAACGTCGAAGGCGACGAAGTGCTCCTGCTCACCTCGGGTGGCTACGGGAAGCGGACCGTCATGTCCGAGTTCCGCCGGCAGACCCGGGGCGGCATCGGGGTCAAGGCCTTCAAGATCACCCGGGTGCGCGGCAACCTGGTCGCCGCCCTCGCCGTGTCCTCCGACGACGAGGCCTTCCTCGTGTCATCGGCCGGCGTCGGCATGCGGACCGCGGTCGGGAAGATCAGCCGCCAGGGCCGGGACGCCACCGGCGTCAAGGTGATCGACGTCGGGGCCGGCAACGAGTTGTCGGCGGCGGTCGTGGTCGCCGAAGTCAACGG
>CAYLYQ010000011.1:0-16544 GCA_964388105.1 uncultured Acidimicrobiaceae bacterium | reverse complement strand
ACGTCGGGGCCGGCAACGAGTTGTCGGCGGCGGTCGTGGTCGCCGAAGTCAACGGCGACGGCTGAGCCCAGGGGACAAACGGGAACCCAACGGCGAGGGCTTGACGTTCCCTATGCAGGACCTTCCCGTAGACTTGTCACGAAAGCCCCCCTTATGACCACTGTTCGCCGCGTCAGACGAATCGTCCGCAAGATCGACCCGTGGACCGCGCTCAAGGTGTCCGCGCTGGTCTGGGCGGTGCTCGCAGTGGCCGTCGTCCTCGGCATGGTCATCTTCTGGGCGGTGCTCGACCGGGCAGGGATCCCCGACAAGATCACCGAGTTCATGGTCGAGATCACCCTCATCGAGCAGGGCGCCCAGCCGTTCGCCAACACGGAACAGTTCCTCCGGGTGCTCATCTTCGGCTCCATCGCCGGCTGGGTGGCCATGACCGGCCTCACCGTGGCCGGTGCCATCGTCTACAACCTCGTTTCGGACGTGGTCGGCGGCATGGAGATCGTGGTCCTCGAGGAATCGCTCAACCCGGCAGTCCCGGCTGTGGCGGCTCCAGTCCTCCACCCGCCTGCGGATTATCGGTCCGGGAACGGTGGGTCGACGCCACCTTCGGCGCAGGTCGACATCCCCACGCAGGAGACGCCTGTGGTGGAGCTCGCCGTCGGCGACGACCTCACCTAGGCAGCCGGAGCGTCCTCGGCCATCACCAGGCCCATTCCGGCCGCGGTCGTGAGGTAACCCAGGGCGTCAGCCCACACGGGTCTCGGCTCGTCGCCTGCCACCAATACGCCCGCGGCGAGTGCCACTCCCGTCATGAACGCGGCATCGTCGACCATCGCCACGCGGCGCGCTCCGCCGGATGCCATCACGGCGGCGTACTCCCCGGTGCAACGACCGGCCAGGAGTCTGCGGCCTCCGACGAGGATCTGGGCGACGCCGACGGTGCCCACCGGCTCAGGGAACCGGGCCCTCGTGTCGCGCCCTTCCGCCATGTCGGGGTGGGCCAGGTAGGCATCGGCTTCCTGATCCTCGCGTGAGGCGAGGGCGAGGGCGAGGCCGGCCGGGGACGCTCCCCAGACCATGACCCCGGCTTCGGGGTTGTCACCGTCCCAGACCATCGGGACCCCTGAGTCGGCAAATCGAGAAGGAGCGTCCGCGCCGGAGACGACCAACAGGTCGCACTGACCCGGGTCGTCGACCACCGGGTAGAACTGGGACGACGCAGGCCCGATGATCACGATCGAGTCGACGCCTGGATCTGCGGCGAGAGAGTGCGCGGCGCGAACCGTGCTCTCCCCGCTCACCGAAATCCCTACTTTCACGAAGGCTGGACGTGAGTCCAAGACCCGGCGTTCTCGTCTTCGCCGCGGCGCATGGCGGCCAGGAGGCCGACGATGCCCACGACGACGAGCGCCATGATGAAGAATCGCTTCATGCTCCGAGTCTACGGACGATCCGGTTCTGTGGGCTCAGAGGGCCAGCTGGACCGTGAGCGGCTCCTCGGACGCGATCACGAAGCCCTGTTCCTGGAATAGTTCGAACGTCCCGTGATAGGCGCCTTGGGCGCTCTTGGCGTCCCGGACGGGGTAACCCTCGATGAAGGCGAAACCTCTCTTTCGGGCCATGTCCACAGCCCCTTCCAGCATCCGGCCGGCCAGGCCGTGGGCCCGATATGGCGGCGCCACGATGAAGCAGACCACCGAGCACACTTCCCCATCGTCGCCCTTCCGGTGTGACGGGAACTCCGACCGGCTCGTGGCGTTGCACCAACCGGCGAGCCTGCCGTCGACGTATGCGACGACGCCGGTGGTACGCCCGGCCGAGATCCGGTCGTGCTGAGCCTGCCGGACGTCCTGCCAGGGTTGGTTGCCCCAATCGGGGTTCTCGCCCCCGCCCAGGAAGTAGAACATGCAGTAGCACGAAGCCCAGGCCGGGAAGTCGCTGAATGCGTCATGGTCGAAGAACGAGATGATCTCGTCGGCGCGATCGGGGCCAATCTCGCCAACGGTCACTTCACCGATCGTCTCCAGTCGCTCGGTGCCACCGGTGGCGCGGTCTTCGGCATCCAGGTAGTTGCGCACCGCCACCGGGGTGAGCCCGAACTCGGAATGGCTCTCGGTGAAGTGGTGGTGGACCGGTTCCACCAGCGCGGCGGTGTCGGGCGCTGCCATCTCCACGCCGCAATGGCAGGTCATCGTTCGCATCGGGGAAGGATAAGTTCAGAGACTGGCAGGTCGGGACAGGACGTGTCCTTGTGCCCAGTCGATGCCGGCTTCCCGCAGCATCTCCAGATCGGCCATTCCCTCGGTCCGCTTGGCGACAAGGAAGATCCCCCGGGAGTGGCACCACACCGACAGGCGCCGGGTGGCTTCGACCGTCGCGGGCGTGGTGTTGAGGGCGTCGAGCTTGACGAAGTCGAGGTGCCCGTTGGTGGTGGCAATCCGCTCGATCGTGTCCTCGCCGAACGGCTCGTCGTCGAAGCTGACTCCCACGCCACAGCTTCTCACGAACTCGATGACCGAGTCCGTGCCGGCCTGGCCGAATGCAGAGGGAGGGAAATCGAAGACAACCCTCGCGGCTGAGTGGGCGGACAACTCGGCGGCCAGGCTGGCCGCCACTTCGGGCTGGGTGTTGACGAAGAGGATGGCTGTCTGGGGCAGGTGCGCGAGCTGGCCCAGGGCGACTCGCGCCGTCGCGAGCGACAGGGGCATCGAGAGCCCCATCCTCTTGGCGGTCGAGAACCACAGTCCTGCCGGGATGCGCGGGGCAGCCGGGAACCGAGCGTAAGCCTCGTAACCGCGCAGCACCGGAACGGTGGAGCGGACGTCGAAGATGGCCTGGAAACTCGCTTCGATCTCACCAGAGGCCAGGACGCGGGGGAGCAGGCGTCGCACGATCCCCTCCCATCGCCAGATCGTTGCCAACGCCTCGAGGTCTCTCGGGTTGGATCGGACCTCATGGAGTGGGAGGACGGGCGCCGTCACATTGACCGGATCGGCCCTGGCGTGGAAATTCTTGAATCAGGGGAGACCCATTTCCGAATGGGTCCACGGCACCACGCGCCGGACTCAAGCGCGGACGCGTCCCCGGCCGATGATTGGAGAGTGTCCTCCCGCACTCCGGAAGGTCCCTGACCGATACCACAGCCAGGGACCTTCCACCTCCCAGCCGGCGGGCGGCGCACTCTCTCCTCGATCCTCCGAGACCTAGCATCGGTCCTCGTGTCGGCCCGGTTCTCGACTCATACCTCGCGATGGGTGACCGCGCTGGCGGGAGCCGGTGCCCTCGTGCTCGGGATGCTCCTGGTCACGCGGCCTCTCAGTTCTCTGGCTGTTCTCAGTTGGTACGTGGGCATCTCCTGTGTGGTCACCGGCGTGGCCGAATGGTCCGAAGGAAAGCCCTGGTCGCGATGGATCGGAGCGGGATGGGTGGTGCTCGGCGTTGCCGTGGTCGCCTGGTTGGGGAGGGCTGTCGCCATCCTCCCCTTCGTCCTCGCCGGAGCCCTGGTGCTGGCCGGCATCGTGCGGATCGTCAGGGTTTGGCGTCGAAGCGCAACATGGGACGAGAGGGTCGCCGACACCCTGTTCGGGGTGACCGAGGCGGTCTTCGGAGTCCTGGCCGTGGCCTGGCCGGACATCACACTGATCGTCGTTGCAGTCCTCTTCGGGATCCGGATGGCACTGTTCGGGGCACGGCTGCTCTTGGACAGCATTTGGCCTCGGCGGACCGGGGATGAGCCGCGCGGACTGTGGGGTCGTGTGGGACGCACCGTCGGCGCCGTGGCGATGATGGCGCTGGCGGTTCTTGCCCTCGGCCTGTCCGGACGCCTCAGCTCGGCAGTAGTGATCGACGGCTTCTACGACACGCCCGAAGACCTCACTGCGCCTCCGGGCACTCTCCTCCGATACGAGACCTTCCATCGGGAGATGCCCGACCCGGCCAAGGGTCGCGGCTGGCGAATCCTCTACACCACCACCCGCGAAGACGGCTCACCGGCGGTCGCCAGCGCCCTCGTCGTGGTCCCGGTCACCTTCGGAGGCGACTGGCCGGTGATCGCGTGGGCTCACGGGACGACGGGTTATGCCCGCCACTGTGCCCCGAGCCTTCTCGAGGAGCCATTGGCGTCCGGAGCCATGATGATCGAGGACCGCGTCATCGAGGCGGGTTGGGCGCTGGTAGCCACCGATTACACGGGTCTCGGCACCGAAGGGCCGCATCCGTACCTGATCGGGGAGGGGGAGGCGAGGTCGGTCCTCGACGCAGTGCGAGCCGCCCGGCAGTTGACCGCAGCCCGGATCGGGAACCAGACGGTGGTGTGGGGCCACTCCCAGGGCGGTCACGCGGCGTTGTGGACCGGCCAGATCCAGCCGGACTACGCATCCGACGTTCCGTTGTCGGGTGTGGCGGCCCTCGCCCCGGCCTCTGACCTCGTCGCCCTCACCGGCGGTCTCGGGGACGTGACCGGGGGATCGGTCCTGGCATCGTTCGTCGCCGCGGCGTACGGGGAGACCTTTCCGGATGTCAGGGTGGCCGACTATCTGTTCCCGTCGGCGCGGCCGTTGGTGCGGGAGATGGCCACGCGGTGCCTGTCCGAGCCCGGCGTCCTGGTGTCGGTGCTCGCCGACCTGTCGCTGAGCCGTGATCGCCCCGTGTTCGCCCGCGACCCCTCCACCGGGCCCTTGGGCGAGAGGCTCGAGGCCAACATCCCGAGCGGGGTGATGGAAGCCCCGCTTCTCATCGCCCAAGGCGGCGCAGACCCGCTGATCACCCTCGACCTGCAGAACGGGTTCGTCGCCGGCATCCGCCAGAACGGTGTCGAACCCGACTTCAGGGTCTACGACGGGTTGAGCCACCTCGATCTGGTGGATGCCGAATCACCACTCATCGACGACCTCCTCGACTGGACCGCCGCCCGGTTGGGAGGCTGAGCGCGGTGCGGCTACCGCCGGCTGCCGAAGATTCCGCCGCCGAAGAGGATCCCGGCACCGAGGGCGAACCCGAAGTCGTACCAGTTGCCGTTGTTGTGCACCTCGTAGATGTTCACGTTGTCTGTGAACAGCGAGATGACGAACGTGACCGGGACGATGATCCCGTGCCACCATCCGAGAAAGAAGCCGGCCGTGTCGCCGTCAGGTCCCGGGACACCAACCGAGTCGTTGACCCCGGCGGCACACGCTGCGAGCGCTATCAACAGGAGGAGCAGCAGCGCGGCACGGGTGAGCGTGGTGCGTCTCGTCATGATCGAGAAGCTACTCGTCAGCCGAAGGGGAGTGCGGGCTGTGATACCGCGGGTCGCTTCGGTTGAGGTTGAGATCGCCGGGGCGAGGACCATTTGGCCAGGTAGGCGCGGTCCCGGTACAGCTCCTCGTATCTGCTCACCATCTCCGGGTGCGCGTTGGAGAGCCATCCCATGAAATGCTCCTTGACGCCGGGGCGGAGGTGGAGCTTGATCGTGTGAACGGAAGTGGCGCCGGCGTCCCGGCACGCTGCTTCGACGGTGGCCACCTGTTCGGGGTGGTCGGAGAGCCCGGGGATGATCGGAGCGATGAGGACACCGGTCCGAACTCCTGCCTCGGTGAGCTTGGCGATGGCCTCCACCCGGCGCTGGGGGTGCGGCGTCCCCGGCTCGGTCTCCCGCCACACGTCGGCGTCGAGGGTCCCGATGGAGAAGCTGACCGTGATGTCGGCGTGGCGGGACGCTTCGGCGAACAGCTCGAGGTCCCTGAGGCACAGGGTCGACTTGGTCAGGAGGCTGAAGGGATTGCGCCGTTCGACGAGAACCTCGAGTATGCCCCGGGTGAGGCGGTACTTCCCCTCGGCCGGCTGATACGGGTCGGTGTTGGTCCCCATGGCGATCGAATCACCGGCCCAGCGCCCGGGAGCTGTCTCGGCCCTGGTCAATTCGACGGCGTTCACCTTGACGACGATCTGGCTGTCGAAGTCACGGCCCGTGTCGAGGCCCAGGTATTCGTGGGTGGGCCGGGCGAAGCAGTACACGCAGGCGTGGCTGCAGCCCCGGTACGGGTTGATGGTCCAATCGAACGGCAGGTAGTCGCCGGGGACGTGGTTGAGGATCGTTCGGGCCTCGATCTCGTGGAAGGTGAGACCCCGGTACTCGCCTCTACCGGCGACGCGTCGGCTCAACTCGAAGAGGCCGCCTTCACCGGGAGCGGTCCACCGCAGCTCTCCCATCCCACCACGATACCCGAACACCTGTTCGGGTCAAACAGTTCTTCTGTCCCTGCGGAGAAGAGTGCGCACCGCCGAGTTCTTCCAGAGGTTCGACATCTGGTTCCACTGCCGCCGCTTGTCGATGAGGGCGACTGTGGAGACCACGGCTGGATCGGCCACTCCGAAGTGAGATGCGACCTGGGTCAGAGTGTGGTTCCAGATCTTGTCCTCCAGCCGGGAGGTGTAGAGCCGGAACGACAGTTCGTACAGCGGGTCGTTGGCGCGCACCAGGAGGTGGATCCTGGTGGCGGTTGCTCCGTCGCCGTCCTCGTGGGCGCTGAAGGTGATGATTGCCGCCCAGGGATGGCCCTCCGGGGTCATGTACGACCAGGAGCGGTCGTCGGCGTAGATGACCCGCACCCCGGTGGTGACCTTCGCCGGCCCCTTGCCGCCGCCGATGACCGCGACCTCTCCCGGGGCGATCCCTCCTGCCGGTGCGTAGAACTTGTTGTCCGGGTACCAGAAGGCGCCGAAGTTGGCCTTCCAGGTGGCGATCACCTCCTCCGGGGTCGGGCCGGGGACGCGCACTTCGTAGGTCTTCTGCCACAGCTGGCCGAAGCCCTGAAGCGGCCCGGTCGGCCTACGACCCTCGACGTTTCCAGTGGGGACACCCTCGCCGATCTCACCGACGTGGAAGGCATCCACGGGCCCCGCCCAGTTCTGCTCGTCACCGGCCATCTCCGTCCTTTCTCGGATGACCGTGATCAGATCACTTCGGCGTTCCGTGATCGTTACGACCGGACCCACACCGAGACGGCTGCTGGTTCCATCGTCTCGGTCACAACCTCGCGCCACCCGATGGTGATGGCGGCCCATCGGTTGCGTCCCCCCAGCCGGCCCGGCGCCATCATCGTCCTCTGGACTAGACGGCTTCGAGTGCCGACGCCTCGGAGTCGAAGATGCCGATCGCCTCGTCGAGGCGCGTGAGGGAGAAGATCTGGCGGTAGTGGTCGGTCAGCCCGTACGCCATCAACTGATGGCCGCTGCGCTGGGCCCTGATCAGGGTCGTGACCAGGAGCCCGATCCCGCCACTGTTCATGTAGTCGAGTCCTTCGAAGTTGAGCACGACTGCGTCGACCCCTCCCCGGGCCGCTTCTTCGTGGGCAGCGGTGATCTCCGTGTCGGCGAAGCCGGTCAGTTCTCCGGCGACGTCGATGACTCGCACCCTCGGTAGTGGTTCCCGCACGCTCATGGTCAGGTTCACTGTCGGCACATTCCTCTCCTCAGTTGGTCGCGGTCGCGGCCGCGGCGTCGTCGTAGATGGTCATGAAGTCGGCGAGTCTGGTGATGGTGAAAACCTCGCGGTAGTGGTCGGTGAGGCCGAAGGCGCCCACTTCACGACCCTCCGCCCGGGCCCGGGCCAGGATCCCGACGATGACGGCGATTCCAGTCGAGTTGATGTAGTCGACCTGCCTGAAGTCGAAGAGGACGGGTTCCGCGGATGGCATCGCCTGCTCGTAGGCGGCCATGAGCCCGTCTTGGGCGGACCGGTCCACCGTCCCCTGCAGGACGATCACCGCCCCGCGGCCATCCCGGCTGGTCGTTGCCGTGAATCTCTCTTCCATTACGAAGCCTCCTGTCTGTTCACGATCAACTCGACGACGTGGGTCTCGCCGTCGGAGGAAGACTTGACGCTGTCGACCATCTGCTCGACCAGGAACAGCCCCCATCCCCGCGGGGTCTGCTCTCCCGCCAGCTTCGCCTCGAGGTCGGGCGTGGCGGCGGCTGGAATGGGCTTGTCTCCTCCCTGGTCGGTGACTCGCACGCGGACGACTTCCTCGGTGGCTCCGACCTCGACGCCGACATTCAGCTCGGGGCGGTTCTGGTTCCCGTGCTCGATGGCGTTCATCACCGTCTCACCGACCGCGGTCTTGAGGCGCTCCAATTGAGAGGCGTCCATGCCGAGCGCTGCGACAACCGAGGCGACCCGGTCGATGGCCAACCGCTCCTTGCCTTCTTCGCTGGGCAGCTCGAAAGAGTCGAGAGTCTCCACCGGGTCGTCGAATGTGGCCGCCGAATGCTGTGCTGACGAGGTCCGCTGCAGGACGACCAGCGTGATGTCGTCTTCTTGCTCGGTGTCCGGACCGGTGAAGCGCTCCAGGTCGTCGATCAGGTCGCCGCAGGTGTCTCCACTCGCGGGTCTCTGAGCCACCCGGGCCATCAACCGGGCGAACCCGTACATCTCGCCGTTCCGATCGTGGGCCTCGGTGATCCCGTCGCTCGTGAGCACGATGACCTCGCCCGGCGCCATCGCGTAGCGCCTGTCGTCGTAGGACATTCCCGGCATGAGCCCCAAGGGCATCCCCGTCGCCCGAAGCTCGAGCACGCCGTCAGCGGTGCGGACATAGGGAAGGTTGTGCCCGGCGTTGGCGAACGTCACCTCGCCGGCCGTGGTGTCGATCACCGCGTACAGGCAGGTGACGAACATCGCCGGGGGTATCTCGGTGACGAGGGCTTCGTTGACCTCGGCAAGGAGATCCGCGGGTGACTCGTGGTTCGAAGCCGCCGCCCGGAGCATCGACCGGCAAGTGGCCATCACCAAGGCCGCGGGAACGCCCTTGTCGGTGACGTCGCCGATGATGACGCCGAGCCTTCCGTCGCCGAGCGGGATGAAGTCGTAGAAGTCGCCGCCTACTGCCCGGGCTGGCCTGTAGAACGCATCGATGTGCCATCCGGGAATCGCCGGCAGGCGTTTGGGCAGGAGAGTCTGCTGGATCAGAGCCGCCACTTCGAGCTCCTGCTGGATTCGCTCGCGTTCCTTTGCCTCGGCCTGCTGTTCCCGGACCAATTGCGCCACCTTCATTGCCGGCGCCACCTGGGAGGCGAGTCCTCCCAGGAGCCGGCGGTCGTCGCCCGAGTACGGCTGATCGGAGAGACGGGGCCCGAGATAGAGGGCGCCGAGTAGCTCTCCCTGACCGATCAGCGGGACGATCAAGTCGACGCCGGCTCCACGGATCTCGTCGAGAGTCGCCGATTCGAGTTCGAGGCCGCGCAGTTCGATTGGGCCCCCCGAGGAGAGCAGCAGCGTCTCGAGCGGGTCGCCCTCCGGGATCGGTATCGCCTCGATCAGGCGGGTCTTGGACTCCGCCACGCTTGGCGCGGGCGACGCCGCAGCGTCCGGGTCGGTCCTCCGCCTTCTCATCACCTGCACCATGCTGTCATCTTCTACCTCCACGGCGTCCCGAAATCGTTACGAATTCACCGCCGGACAGTTCCGATTCCGTCCGCCCACTTGTTCTCGTAACGGAAGCTAGTTTCTCGGGTCCTGTGCTCGTCGTGAATCTGTTTGGTACTCCGCAAGCGACGGTGGACGGTCGTCCCCTGCAGGTCGACACCACCAAGGCGATCGCCCTGCTCGCCTATCTGGTCGTGGAGAGGACGGCGACGAGGGACACCCTCGCCAACCTCTTCTGGGCGGAGGCGGCCCAAGAACGGGCGCGCGCCACTCTGCGTCGCACCCTCTCAGCACTGCGCACCGCGGTCGGCTCCGAATCGATCGTGGCCGATCGGGTGACCGTCACGCTCACCGGTGTGGTGGTGTCGGACCATGATTCGATCCTCACCGAGCTCGACGCCACCGGAACCCACGGGCACGGAGTCGATGAAGTCTGTCCGGATTGCATCCCGCATCTGCGCCGTGCCGCAGACCTCTACAGAGGCCCTTTCCTCCGGGGCTTCTCGGTTCGGGCGTCACCCGAGTTCGAAGACTGGTCGAGAAGCGTCGCGGAGTCGATGAAGGGGAAGATCGGAGACGCTCTGCATCGACTCGGCACCGCCCTGGCGGCGTCGGGTGACTATCACGGGGCGATCACGGCAACGCGGCAGTGGATTGAATTGGATCCGATCCATGAGCCGGCCCACCGGTCCTTGATGCTGCTCCAGGCCTGGGCCGGCGACCGCTCCGGGGCGATCGAGTCATACCGGAATTGCGTGCGAGTCCTCGACCAGGAGCTGGGCGTCCCTCCGCTCGAGGAGACCACAGAGCTCTACGAGGCGATCCTCGACGAGGACCTGCCACCGGCACCGGGCCTTCGCAGGAGGTTGATCGCCACTGAACCTCCGCCACCCCTGCCGCTGACGCTGATCGACCGGGACGGGGAGATCGCCGAGCTCCGGCAGGCCTGGGGCGAAGCCCTGGACGGGCGAGGCAGGGTGGTCGTGCTCTCCGGGGAGCCATGGATGGGGAAGACTCGGTTATTGGAGGAGTTGGTCGCGGAGACAGCGCGACAGGAAGTACACATCCTCTCCGCCAGGGCCTTCCGGACGGAGCACGACCTTCCTTTCGGTGTGGTGACTCCGATGGCTCGAACGGCCCATGCCCGATTGGGCACCGCTCAGATCGAGATCCCTTCCTGGGTCAGGGAGCAGTTCGCAAAACTGCTCCCCGAACTGGACCACGGCTCTACGGAGACGACGCCGGACGAGTTCGGGGAACTGAGGCTCTTAGAGGCTTTCCACGCAGTCGCGGTGGCCCTTGCCGGCCACCGGCCGGTCCTGATGGCCATCGATGACGTCCATTGGATCGACGACCCGTCCGCCCGGGTGCTGGTCTATTTGGCCCGGCGGATTTCCGACCTCCCTGTCCTCATGGTCCTCTCGGCCCGAAGCGGCGAGGCCCTTTCGCCCCACGCTTCGGGACTGCTCACCAGCGCGGACCTCCAAATCCCGGTGGAGCCACTCGACATCGCCAAGATCACACCGCTGGCGGGTGGGGATGCGGAGTTGGCGGGTCGGGTACGCGCGGAGACCGGGGGCGTCCCTCTCCTCGTCTCCGAGGCCCTATCGGGCGATGAGGTGCAGCAGGGCTCGGGTATGGCCCGCTATGTGGGGGCCAGGCTGAGTGAGGTCGGTGACCTGGCCCGGCAGGTCCTCGCCGCGGCCGCCGTGCTTCGTGGGATGTGCGACCCGACACTGCTTCGGGAGACGAGCGGAAGGACCGAGGAGGAGACGGTCGAGGCCGTCGACGAGCTCCTGGCGGCGGGGGTACTCCGTGAGGCTTCGGACACGGCCGAGTTGACCTTCGCTCTGGAGGCAATGGAGTTGCAGGCCTACGAGTCGACGTCCCTGGCGAGGCGTCGTCTCCTCCACCGCAGAGCGGCCCAGGCTCTTGCCAACCGCCCTCACGCCAGAGCCGATGTCAAGCTTGCTGCCGGGGTGGCCACCCACTATCAAGCGGCAGCCGATCGGGAGGCGGCCGAGTGGTCGATGCTGGCCGGTGATTTGAGCCGTTCGGTCTACGCCGTCGAGTCGGCCCGCCATTTCTACGAGGCCGCCCTCGCCCTCGGATTCGCACCCGCCGCCGAAGCCCGGCTGGCCATCGCGGAACTCGACATGGCGGACGGCAAGTACGAAGAAGCAAGGCGCCAACTGACTCTTGCCGGAGCGAGCGACGCTGGAGGCGTCAACGGAGTCGTCTCGCACCGGCTCGGCGAAGTCGAACGCCTGCTGGGGAGGTTCGACCTCGCCGAGGCGCACTTCCGGGATGCGATCGCCGCCGGTGCCTCAGAGCCCGAGGTGCTGGCCGATTGGGCGCTGCTGGCGAGCCGAACGGGCAGACCTCGAGACGCCCTGGTACTGGCCGAAAGGGCCCGAAATGCTGTCGAGAGCTCGGGAGAGCCCGCGCAACACGCCAGGGTGCTCAACGCTCTCGCCGCCGTGACTGACGACCCCGAGATCGGTCTCGCTCGGGCGGAGGAGGCGCTCGGCCTGGCCGGATCGGACGATCTGTTGTCGATGGCGGTGCTGAACAACATGGCCCTGCTGCTCGCTCGTCTCGACCAGCCCGACAGGGCATTGGGGTTGTTGGAACGGGCGATCGAGATCGCGGAGCGGACAGGTCACCGGCACAGGGAGGCGGCCCTGAGGAATCATCTCGCCGACCTCCTCTACCGGACCGGTGCCGAGCAGGAGGCGCAGGAGTCGTTGCTGCGCGCGGTTTCCCTTTTCGCCGACATCGACGCCGGCAGCTTCGAGCCGGAGTTGTGGTTGCTGTCCCGTTGGTGAGTCAGCGCGGTCGCTCCCGGGGGCGGATCCAGAGGCCGACGGTCGCCGGGTTCATCGTTTCGGTCACGACGTCGTTCCAGGCACCTGCAACCTGATCAGGGTCGTAGCTCGTGCTGAGAAGCCCGTTGAGCCTCTCGGCCACCGCCTCGGAGTCGAATCGCGTGCGGTTGAAGCGTCGCTCGACCGCGCGGAGCACCCGGCGGCGCAGCGGATTGAACAGGGCGGCCGCACCCAGGGTTGATAGAGCCACGGCCAGATCGCCGTCCAGAGGGGTGACCTGGCCGAGCAGGAACACCGCGCCGGCGTAAGCGCCACCGAGCAGACCGGCAACGAGGGCATACCCAACCGTGCGGGAGAGGAGGCTGTCGAGGTCGTAGAGGCGGTGCCGTGTGATCGAGAACCACACCGCTATCGGGATGATGATCCAGACGACCTGCGGGGAGGTCTCGATCCCGGCCGCCAACGCCAGGATCAACCAGATGAGGTAACCGACGGCGGAGACAGCACCCGCCGCGGCGAGCCATTTCAGCTGAGCCTTCTCCACTCCCGCTGAGTGCCTGTAACGAACCACGAGGCCGGCGCCGGACGCCAGCAGGCAGATGGCGAGAAGTGGGACGAGGGCGTACGACACCGGGATCAGCGGAGCGAAAGCCTCGACTCCGAACGGGTTCTCCCACGTCACCACCTCGTTGATGGGGCCGGGCGTGATCAGGCCCGTGATCACCAGGAGGATGCTGATGACGACCATGCCGAAAGCGACTGGCCTCCATCGCGGCGAGGGAAGTCGTCCGTCCGGAAACAGGAGCAGGAGGAATCCCACCGAGGCCACCCCGGGCACCCAGAGGCTGTCTCCCAAGGCATAGAGGGTCACGACTCTGGGGCCCGCCGTGGCCAATCCAGTGGCCGCTTCCAACGGGACCCACAAGGCCCAGGATGCGGCGAACAACAGACAGAGCCACGCAACTCGACTTCCAGGGACTCGGAGGAGGAGCAGAGTGCCCACCACGGCCCACGGCAGGATCACCAGGCTCCAGAGCAGGGCCTCCGCAGGTTCGAAGGCATTGGATTGGCCGGCGAGGACCGTGGCCAGCGCCAGCGCGCCCGTGACGACCGCCAGGGCCAACACGGCCAGTCCCCGCTCCAGGTGGTTGGGTTTCCCGACGGCCATCCGGGAGATTCTGCCTCGCCGGGGGTTACGGGATCGCTACGGGCAGGGCGTTTCGGAGTACCGGGCGCACTCGTCGTGCAGGAAGTCCCGGGTGAGCAGCTCGTCCGCGCCGGTCAGGCTGTTACTTTCGCCGCATGCGGGAGGTGGCCCAGATTCTGGAGGAGGCTCGCCGGAGGGGAATCGGTCGTCGCCTGGCGGCAAGTGAGGTGTTGATCGGGCAGGACGAGATCGACGACTCGGTCTTCGTCCTGGTCGAGGGGAGCCTTTCGGTATCACGCCGCCACGGGTCCGGCACTGTCTCGATCGGCGAGATCGATCAACCCGGAACCGTGGTGGGCGAGATGGTGGCCTTCGGTGGGGGCCATCGCAGCGCCACCGTGACTGCGAACTCGGACTCCGAAGTCGTTCAGTTGAGCCGCGCCGAGTTCGAGGGCCTGCTGACGGAGCACCCTGACGTGGCGGGTCGTCTGGCGACCCAGGCAGTCCAGCGGGCGGAAGAGGCGGGACTGGCGGAGTTGATGCAGGGCCACTTCGGCCTCGAAGAGGACGCACTTGGCGCCGTGATGCAGGCGGTCACCTGGCACCGGCTGGCCCAGGGCGAGGTGCTCTTCGAGGAGGGGGACCCCTCTGACGCCATCTACTTCGTGGTGCGCGGTCGGCTTCTCGCCTCCCGGTTCGACCCGGACGAGGGCAGGAGCGTCCGCCTGGGCGAGGCTGAACGAGGTGAAGTCGTGGGCGAGAACGGCTTGCTTCGCGGGGCGCCGCGCAGCGCCACCATCACCGCGCTGCGCGACAGTGTCCTGGCGGGGATGAGCGAGGAGGCGTTCTTCGACATGATCGAGCGCCGTCCTCGCACGATGATCCAGGTGGCGTTGAACGCCCTCGACCGCCTCGAGGGCGCCAACAGATCGGCGCCGAGCACTGTCCTGGCCGTGGCGGTGGCCGACGGGATCAGTGCCGACTGGGTGACCAAGGAGATCCGTCGCAGTCTCGAGCCATTCGGCTCTGTGGTGCGATTGTTGCCTGAGGAGGTCGATCGCCTTCTCGACGCTGAGGACGCCTCGGAGGCGGCGGGAGAGGAAGTGGGCGCCGTGCGCCTGTCCCGGCTCCTCCACGAGGCGGAGATGGGAACCGACCACCTCGTGCTCGATGTCGGACGGCGGGCAGGGAACTGGTCCCAGCGGTGCATGGGAATGGCAGATCGACTCCTCGTCCTCGTCGGTGATCAGTCGACCGACGCGCAGAGAGAACAGTTGAAGCGCATCCTGGACGGATGCCCGACCCGCGTTCACCGGACTTTGGTCGTGGTGCACGGCACGCAAGTCTCGGCGCCTGGCGACACCAGGTCCCTGATGGAGTTCTTTTCCACCCAGGACGCACTGCACATGCGCGCCGACTCGGCGGAAGACATGGCGCGGGTGGCACGAGTGGCCACCGGTCGCGGTAGGGCGCTGGTTCTCAGCGGCGGAGGCGGCCGAGGTTTCGCCCACCTTGGTGTGCAGCGGGCTCTCGAGGAGCTCGGATTCCCGATCGACATCGTCGGTGGCACCTCCGTGGGCGGGATCCTCGCCGCTGTCATCGCCGACGGGATGTCCCCCGTCGAGACCGTCGAGTGGGCCCGCTCACACTTCCCGTCCGCCCTGGATTACACGCTGCCCGTGGTCTCGCTCGTCAAGGCCGAGCGAATCGCCCGCGCTGCGGTTGCGACCTTCGGCGAGCGCCAGATAGAAGACCTCTGGCGTCCGCACTTCTGCGTTTCCACCAACCTGAGCGGCGCCCGCCCCTTCGTCCATCGAACCGGATCGGTGGTATTGGCGATTCGCGCCACCAGTGCCATCCCTGGTGTGATGCCGCCCGTTCCTCACGGACGCGATCTGCTTGTCGATGGTGGCGTTCTCAACAATCTCCCCATCGACGTCGCGCGGGAGCTGGCTCCAGCCGGGATGATCGTGGCTGTGGACGTGGCCCCGCCTCGCGGCCCGGGGGCGCCCTCCGACTACGGCTTGTCGGTGTCGGGATGGAACGCGCTCCGAGCCGGACTGCGGAAGAAGAAGCGGACGTACCCGGGGATCTCGGCCGTGCTGATGAGATCGATGATCACGGCGTCTATGCAGGAGCGCGATCGCCAGATCCGGGCAGGATTCGCCGACTGCTATCTCGACCTCGAGGTGCGCGGGACGTCGATGCTGGACTTCAGGGATCCCGCGGGAGTGGCGCTGCGGGGATACGAAGCCGCGATGCCGAGGCTGGAGGCGTTCCTGGCGGAGTCAGAGAAGGCTCTTCGGCGCGGCTCTTGATGCACTGACGGCGCGGGAATCTGCTGGGAAACCGCGCGAGTGAACTTCGAGCGGGTCACCAGAACCTGTTTCGGCTCGGGACGCTCCGGTGCCGGGGACATCCACGTGACCTCCCGGTAGAGGTCGCGAAAAAACCGGCGGTGACTCCCGTTGACATCCGGGGCGCGCCGCTGATAGAAATACAAGGTCTGGCCGATGGCTTCTTCGGAATTCGTCGGCCAGATCTTTTTTGTTCAGGTCTCCGATCTAGGCGCCGAGCTTGGCCACCATCGCCCAGATCGTGATGGTGAACAGCACCAGATAGAACGGCAGCGCCCACCGCATCTGGGATGGAAGCGGCATCGGGTCGCCGCCTTCGGCAAGAGCCTTCTTGGTGGCCTTCCCGAACACGGCGCCCTCCAGTGCTCCGGTCACGACGATCGCGCCGATTCCGATGATGACGAAGGCGTGGGTGAAGCTGAACCGATCCGAGTTCAGCACCATTCCGATCCCCGACAGGAGCACCAGCCCCATGGAGATTCCGAAGATGGCGCCGGTCTTCTGGTCCACGGTCATGACCCCGCGCAGCGTGCCGGCCGTGGCGTGCTTCGGGTAGGCGAAGGTGGCGTAGATGCCCCCTCCGATCCAGACCGCTGCCGCGAGGATGTGGATGGTGAGGAGTCCTTCCTGCATGCCGAAAGGCTAACTCAGCGACCCGGGACCATGCGATCAACGCGGGTCGTAACGGACCGACCGAAACGGCCATTCGGCAGCCAGCCACGACGACACGGCTCCGTGGAGCACAGGATCGAGCTCAGCGAGGTCGGCTCGAACCCAGGACTGGACCTCGGCGTCGCTGTTGCCGGTGCTGT
>CAYLYQ010000010.1:45981-49925 GCA_964388105.1 uncultured Acidimicrobiaceae bacterium | reverse complement strand
GTCACCGGGCAGCGCAACCTGACCCAAGAGCAGAGAGTCGCCAACATCGGCGCGCTGGTGAGCGCGGTACGTGGTGCAGTGGCGCCGATGGGCTGCAGCCTCAGCGCCGACATCTTCGGGATTGTGGTTTCGACGAGCGATGACCAGGGTCTGGGCCAGCGGCCCGAGGACATCTCCGTCCACCTCGAGGCCGTGAGCCCCATGGTCTATCCGAGCCACTATTCGAACGGCTGGCTGGGGTTTCCCGATCCCAACGACCACCCCTACGACGTCACCGCCAATGCGCTCGACTCCGCAATGCCACGACTCGCCGAGGGCGCGATGCTGCGGCCCTGGCTGCAGGCGTTCTGGTGGACCGACGCCCAGATCCGATCGTCGATCCAGGCGGCGGAGGACCGGGGAGTTGGCTGGCTGCTATGGAACGTGGGCAGCTCGTTCTCGCCGGCGGCGATCCCTACCGACGATGAGATCGCGGGGGTTGGGTGATGTTCGTCGGCGTTCAATTGCCCGAGGTCGAGCGTCCGGTCACTTGGCCCGAAGTGCGCGAGGTCGCTCGCACCGCCGAGGCATGCGGGCTCGACTCGGTGTGGGTCGGTGACCACTTGCTCTATCGAGACGACGGAGGAGCCCGCGGGCCGTTCGAGGCGTGGTCGGTCCTGGCAGCCCTCGCCGAGGCGACAGAGCGTGTGGCCCTCGGTCCGCTGGTGGCATCGACCTCGTTTCACTCTCCGGTGATGCTTGCGAAGAAGGCGGCAACGGTCGACGACATCAGCGGGGGGCGCCTGATCCTGGGGTTGGGTGCGGGGTGGAACCGGGTCGAGTACGACGCGTTCGGGTTCGCCTACGACCGCAGGGTGGACCGTTTCGAGGAGGCGTTCATCATCATTCGTACGCTGTTGAGGGAGGGCGCCATCGACTTCGGCGGCCGCTTCTACACCGTACGGGAGGCGGAGCTGCTGCCGCGGGCACGCATTGGCATACCTCTCATGGTGGGATCCAACGGCCCGAGGATGCTGCGGACGACCCTGCCGTTCGTCGACCTCTGGAACACTTGGCACACTGACTTCGGCAACCGGCCCAATGGTCTGGCGCCGCTGCTCGAAGCGGTCGACGCAGCCTGTGCCGACGTCGGGCGGGAGCCGGGTGAAGTGGGTCGGACGGTGGCGTTGTATGTCCAACTGCCCGGGGGAAGGGGGAGGAGGGCCGGTAGCTCGGAGCGCCCCCAGGTCGAGCCAGTGTCGGTGGACGTCCTGCCGGAAACGATGGTGGAGTTAGGGGAGTTGGGAGTGGACCACGTGATGCTCGTGCTGGACCCGATAGACGCGGCTTCGGTGGAACAGTTGGCCAGATCGCTGGGGCTGGTCTAGAGGGGCGCGTCTGAGATCACAGTCCTGTGGATCAAGCGCGCGAAAAGCCGCTCGCATTTCATCTCACGCTCGCCGGAACGGAGGGAAGTGCTAGCCTGCAGGCAGATCCGATTGTTGGTTATCACCCGAGAGTGGGACATCATGGCGAAGCCCATTTGGAACCTGCAGGGTACAATTGCTGATCTGGATCTACCACGCCCGACCTGGCGTCACCTTATTCCGTGGCTACTCGTCTTCGTGTTTCTGGGTTCGCCGATCGCCATGGGTTCGAATCTCTTGGGTCATAGAGCCAACTGGCAGGGTTCCATAGTCTCCTTTCATCATGTAAGTCTTGAGACCGCGATGCATAATGCCTCGCATTGGAACGAGATAAACGTTCTGAACAATCAGACCGATATCGTTCGTCAGCATACTGATGCCTACAGTCCATCCGGCGTCAACCACTATGATTCTGACTACGGAGATACATGGTGGGTTGGAATGTGGAATTGCATGGTTTCGTATGGTGGCAGCATATGTGTGCAGGGTCGGGTTCGGTACAACATCGGGGTTTACAACGAATCCAACGTGAACTATGCACGGTCAATTGCATGTCATGAACAGGGGCATGCAATTGGATTAGCGCATTCGACAGGTGGTAGTAGCTGTATGTTCAGTTCGCCGGCTCAAGAGCGCCCAACCTATGCACCGCATGATATAGCCCATATCAATGCGCTCTACTGAAAGCTTCAGGTGTCATGCCATATATGCTCGGTGTCCAGCTATATGACCTGGGAGCCGCGATTTCGTGAATAGGTTCAGACTTGATATCACGAACTGGCTGGTCGCGGTCATTGCATTGGCTGTATTGTCGGCTGCAACCGGGCATTGGTGGTCTCCGGGGATCGAACCGCACTTCACCTATCTACCCGAAGGGGCCCCGGGCCACGCTAGGTCTCTGAACGAACTGCTGCTCAGGCCGGATGTCATTGCCGTCGGCACGGTTGTGAGGAGCGGCACAGGGCGATCTGTCGGGGAGGCAATTGCCGGGGTGCCCAGATCACAAACGCACTTGGAGTTCGTTGAAACTGTTCTCGCCGTAGAGTCGGTGTTGGCGGGCGATATCCCCGGCGAGACAGTGCGTATTGAAACGGAGAAGGACGGGCGCGCAGTACCGACCCGACTGGAGAACTCACGGGACGCGTGTGCTGGTCTTTCTGTGGTTGAAGCGAGACGAGGCAAGTGCCGGGCAGTTTTATCGGCTTATCTCTGAGGAAGGAGCGTTGGTCGTCGTCGACGAGCGGCTTCGAGCCACGAGAGCCAGTGCTGTCACCCAGCCATTGGACGACCTGACCCTGACCGAGTTGGCGACTCTTGTTGGATATGCTCGTGAAACCACCCAAACTCAGGAGTAGTACGCCTTTATCCGAGCGATGCGAGCGATTTACGAGGGCCACGGTCCTCGTGTGCGCGGTTGCATTGATGGCGAGTTCGTGTGCAGCCCGAGGCCCGGCGGTGCCGGATGAGGTCGCGAACCGACCAAGGCTCCCAGGGTGCAGCGATAGCGAGTTGGTGTTTCTGCCGATAGAGCAGGGCCCGGACGCAAGTGAGGATCAATCCCGGGAAGCGTTGGCCTGCTTCGTTTCCGGTCGTGCGACCGGACAGGCGATAGAATTCCAGTTCACCCTGCTGGGCGCTGAGGGACAGAGATACCGGGTCATCCTGCAGTCTTTGGACGACGGAACCGTCAACCTTTTCCAGGAGTTGGATGAGGGATGGTTGATGGAACTCGGTTGTGATGAGTTACTGATATCAGAACCTGAAGTACCGGTCGTGGAAGCATGTGATCGTTCAAGCTCGTCTGGTTGAGGTCCTCTCCGCGCACCTTGTCCCCGCCCTCACACGAACTCAATGATCCTGTGTTTCCGCCATCGTCCCTCGCTTCGCTCACGCAGGTTGACAAATGGTCGGGGATAACCGAATATACGGGAATGCCCGACCAAAAGCCCGACTACGAGGCGGAGGAGGTCATCCGACTCGACCGGCCCGAGCAGATGGCGGCCCTCTTCGACGACACGAGGAACCTCATCATCGGCCTGCTCACCGACAAGGCGGCCACCGTCAGCCAGGTCGCCGAGGCCATGGGCAAGCCAAAGGGGACCATCGGCTACCACATGAAGGTCTTGGAGGACAACGGCCTGGTGCGTGTGGTCCGGACCGAGCAAGTCCGGGCCCTCGAGGCCAAGTACTACGGACGGACGGCGCGGACCTTCGATCTCACGGGGGCCGTGGACGCGGACCTCGTCGGGGTGGCGATTGCCAAGGCCGTCCAGGAGATGGCCGCCAATGATCCCGACGCCCAGCTGCACGGGATGTCGACCGTGCGCTACGTCCGCATCCCGGAAGAGCGCGCCGCGGAATGGCAGGACAGGCTCCTCGCGCTCGCCCAGGAGTTCCTCGACGAACCACGTGAAGGCGAGCGCGTCTACGGCCTGATGCTCGCCCTCTTCCCGACCCAAAGGCCCTACCTGCAATGAGTCAGAGATTCGGCGCCAACTACTGGAAGCTGTGGTCGGCCTCCGTCGTCTCCAACTTCGG
>CAYLYQ010000010.1:41317-45881 GCA_964388105.1 uncultured Acidimicrobiaceae bacterium | reverse complement strand
GCCACCTTCTTCGTGATGGTGTGGAACGTGATCACGGTCTCGCTCCGCCAGCGGATCATCCCGGATGCCCTCCTCGGGCGGGTGAACTCGGTGTATCGGTTCTTCGGCTGGGGCATGATGTCGATCGGGGCTCTGGCCGGCGGGGCGATGGTCTCCATCACGGAGCCGCTGGTGGGCCGGGATTGGGCGCTGCGCCTCCCGTTTCTCGTCACCGCCGGCATCCAACTGCTGATGCTCCTGTACGCCTTGCCGCGGTTCAACACGCGTCGTATCGAGGAGGCAGAGCGAGCCGCCGAGGGCGAGCCGACGCCGACCTGAGCTAGGTTTGGGCCATGAGGCTCTGGAGCGACTCTTTCGAAGACGGGGGTTGGATCGATCCCCGAAACGCATTCGCCACCGCCGCCGAGGAGGGACACGTTCGCCTCTCCGACAACCTCAACCCGCACCTGGCGTGGGACGAGCTCCCGGACGGGACGAAGTCGCTGGCCATCATGGTCCGCGACCGAGACGTCCCCAGTTCCGGTGAGGACGTCAACCAGGAGGGGCGTGAGGTTCCTGCCGACCTGCCAAGGGTCTTCTTCGACCACTGGGCGCTGGTCGATCTGCCCCCGACGGTGCGGGAGATAAAGGAGGGAGAGTTCTGCGTTGGGGTCACTCCCGGCGGCGAGCCGTCAGGCTCGGGACGGCACGGGACTCGGGAGGGGATCAACGACTACACCGGGTGGTTCGAAGGTGACCCGGACATGGGGGGTCGGTACCACGGGTATGACGGCCCGGCGCCGCCCTGGAACGACAGCATCGTCCATCACTACGAGTTCACGGTGTTCGCGCTGGACATCGATCGAGCCGGGGTGGAGGGGTCGTTCACCTGCTCGGACTTGCTCGACGCGATCGAAGGGCATGTCCTGGATCGCGCGACGATCACCGGCAAGTACTCGCAGAACCCGAGGCTGGTACCTGGTACCTAGAGCAGGATTCCTACCCCGTCGGAGCGGGGGCCAGCAGGATTTCTCCCCCGTGGAGCGGTAGCGGAGCGGGGGAGTACCCGGAGGGGGAGGGGGCGCGAGCGCAGCGAGCCAGAAATCCGACTGGGCTCAACTCTCGGTGATCGTCACCTTGTTGATGACCACTTCCTCGCGGGGCCGTTCCCCGGGGTCCGTGGGAGTCGTGGCGATGGAGTCGACCACATCGAGGCCCGACGACACCTGGCCGAAGATCGTGTAGGCGTGGGGCAGCCCCACATCGGCGTGACAGATGAAGAACTGGCTGCCGTTGGTGTTGGGCCCGGCGTTGGCCATCGCCACCGTGCCCCGCTTGTACTCGCCCGGGCCCTCGATCTCGTCCCGGAAGTTGTAGCCGGGGCCACCCCGTCCGGTCCCGGTCGGGTCGCCGCCCTGGATGACGAATCCCTCGATCACCCGATGGAAGATCACGCCGTCGTAGTACCCGTCGCGGGCCAGGAAGACGAAGTTGTTCACGGTGCTGGGAGACCGTTCGGCATCGAAATCGATGACGATCTCACCGTGGGTGGTGTCGAGGGTCGCCTGGTACTTCTTCGAGAGGTCGAGCTGGAAGTCGGGTTGGGCGTCGTACCGCTTGTGCATGTTCAGGCTCCCTGGAAGTAGGCGGGCGTGTTGCCGGGCTTCCACTTGATGGAGCACCCCATCGACGGAATCTGCTGCTCGAGGGGGTCGTCCCCGGCCAGAGCCGCATCGGCGGCGTCGCGCAGGTCGCGGCCCGTGACCGGCACGTCGCTGGATGGGCGGCTCTCGTCGAAGCGTCCCCGGTAGACCAGTTTCCGGTCGCCGTCGAACAGGAAGAAGTCAGGGGTGCACATGGCCCGGTAGGCGATGGCCACCGACTGGTCATCGTCGACGAGATAGGGGAAGCGATACCCGTGGCTCTCGGCCTCGGCCTTCATCTTCTCGGGGGAGTCGTCCGGGTAGGCCTCGGGGTCGTTGGAGCAGATGCCGACGATGCCCAGGCCGCGGTTCGCGTAGTCGGCGCTGAACTGGGCGAGCCCGGCGCGCACGTGCTGCACGTAGGGGCAATGGTTGGAGAGGAAGACGACGAGGAGAGCGTCCTTGTCGGCGAAGTCGGCGAGAGTGACCTTGTCGCCGCTGACCGCGTCGATCAGGGAGAAGTCCGGTGCCTCGGTCCCGAGGGGGAGCATGGTGGATGTGACTGCCATGGAGGCATGGTACCCGGTGCCCGTTCGCAGCCACCCGGGGGCCAGTTAGCCTGTCGGTCATGCCGACTCCACCCTTCGGCCATGTCGCCACAGCCATGGTCACCCCGTTCGGAGCCGACGGGGAGGTCGATCACGAATCCGCTTGGCGGCTGGCACGCCACCTCGCCGACACCGGCACCGATTGCCTGGTCGTCACCGGGACCACGGGGGAGTCGCCGACCCTCACCGACGCCGAGAAGCTCGCTCTGTACGTCACCGTCATGGAGGCGGTGGCGGAGAAGGACGTCCTGGTCATGGCAGGGACCGGCACCAACGACACCAGGCACTCGGTGGAGATGACCGAGAAGGCAGCCGAGCTCGGGGTCGACGGCGTCCTGGCGGTCACTCCCTATTACAACCGGCCCACTCAGGCGGGAATGATCGCCCATTTCGAGGCAATCGCCGCCGTCGGCCTGCCCGTGATGCTGTACAACATCCCCAGCCGCACCGGGTCCCTGATCGAGGTCGAGACCCTTGCCACCCTCGCCGGCAACCCGAACATCGCGGCCGTCAAGGACGCGGTCGGCAACGCCGGTTTCACCTCGCGCACCGTCCACTTCGCCCCGAGCCTTCCGATCTACTCGGGGGACGACGCCATGACGCTCCCGATGATGTCGCTCGGCGCCGTTGGCGTGGTCAGCGTGGCATCACATCTCGCCGGCATCCCGATCCGCGACATGGTGCGAGCCGCTCACGCCGGCGAGTGGGACGAAGCCCGGCGCCTCCACAATCTCCTTCTGCCCCTGTTCGAGGCCTGCTTCCTCGAGCCCAACCCCTCGCCGGTCAAGGCGGGGCTGAACCAGTTCTGGGGCTCGGTTGGCGGGGTCCGGCTGCCACTCCTCGAGGCCTCCCCCGAGACCGTGGCTGCGATCGAGAAGGCGCTCGGGGCCGTCAGCAGCCTGTGAGCGTCTCCGTCACGTTCCTCGGCGGCCTCGGCGAGATCGGCCGCAACTGCGCGGCTCTCGAAGTCGATGGTCGGATCATCCTCATCGACGTCGGGCTCATGTTCCCGGAGGAGGAGATGCTGGGTGTCGACCTGGTGTTCCCCGACTGGTCGTGGCTCGTCGAGCGCAAGAAGGACGTCGAGGCGGTCGTCCTCACCCACGGGCACGAAGACCACATGGGTGCCCTCGCCTACTTCCTCCGCGACATCAATGTCCCGGTCTACGGGACCAGGCTCGCCGTCGAGCTGGCCCGGGGCCGGATCGAGGAGCTCGGCGTCGAGGCCGACCTCCGCTCCATGCAGTTCAAGAAGTGGATCGAGCACAAGCCGTTCAAGTTCATGTTCGTCCCGGTCACCCACTCGGTCCCCGACGCCGCGGGCATCGCATTCGACACGCCCGAGGGGCTGATCGTCCACTCCGGCGACTTCAAGCTCGACACGACGCCGATCGACGGCGTGCCCACCGACCTGCCGGCGTTCGCCGCGCTCGGCCGACGAGGCGTTCGCCTGCTCCTGTCCGACTCCACGAACGCCGAGCGACCCGGATACGAGCCCTCTGAGGGCTCGGTTCGCCGGCCCATCACCAGCGTGATCCTCGACGCCCCGGGGCGGGTGGTGGCCGCCTGCTTCTCGTCTCACGTCCACCGGGTGCAGCAGATAGTCGACGCCGGTCTCGAAGCGGGCCGCACCATCGCCTTCATCGGACGCTCGATGGAGAAGAACACCGCCATCGCGTCGGAGCTCGGGGTACTCGATCTGCCGGCGGACCGGGTGCGCGACATCAGGGAGATCAACGATCTCCCCACGGACGAACAGCTCATCATCACCACGGGCAGCCAGGGCGAGCCGTTCGCCGCGTTGTCGCTGATGTCTCACGGCCGCCATCGCCACGTCGAGGTGGGGGAGGGCGACACGGTCCTCATCTCCGCCCGCCCCATCCCCGGGAACGAGACCGCCGTCTCCAAGGTGATCTCGAACCTGATCCGCCGCGGTGCCCACGTGGTGCACGGGCAGAACGCCCCCGTCCATGTGTCCGGTCACGCCCGGCGCGAGGAGTTGCTCACCTTCATCAACGTCATCCGGCCCCGAGCCTTCGTCCCGGTGCACGGCGAGTACCGCCACCTGGACGCCCACGCGGGCCTCGCCGAAGAGGCGAACGTGCCCTTCGTGGCCGTGCTGGAGGACGGAGACCGGATCGTGCTCTCGGGCAAGCGCACAGACGTCGAGAGGGGAGCGGTGCCGGCGGGCTACGTCTACCTCGACGGATCCTCGGTCGGGGACGTCCGCGGCGGCGTCCTCCGGGACCGGGGTCACCTCGCCGACGAAGGAGTGGTGGTGGTCACGGTCGGTATCGAACGCAGCACAGGGGAAATCGTCTACGGGCCCGACCT
>CAYLYQ010000010.1:15034-41217 GCA_964388105.1 uncultured Acidimicrobiaceae bacterium | reverse complement strand
CTCTTCCACCTCCTCACCGGAGCGGTGGCGCTCCAGCCCAACATCGAGCTGGTGCAGGAGCGCGGAGGCGCGATCGGGGCCCTGATCGCGTTCCCGCTTCGCCGGGTCCTGGGGCAGTGGGGGTCTTTCGTCGTGCTCGCTGCGTCCGTCGGGATCGGCGTGCTCGTGATGACCCGTACCAGCGTGCGGGAGCTCTTCCTGGGGCTGGCCTCCATGGCCCGCTCGGTCCGCAAGTTCGCTCGCTCGACCCTCCTCGAAGCCGGCCCGGCCGGAGCCGAGCAGCTCGTCGCCGTGGGCCAGCCCAAGCCGTCAGTTCCCCGCGGCCGCCACGAGAAGGCCAAGAAGATCCGGCCGGCGGTCGACCAAGCCCCGGAACGACCGGCACCCAAGCCACGCCACCAGAAGCCGGTGCCCGTCCCGGATGCCGGGCCGGGCACCGGCTACAGGCTGCCCCCGCTGACCCTGCTCGAGCCCGGCACGGGTGGCGACATAAACCGGAAGAGCCTGGACGAGACGGCGCGGCAGCTGGAGGACACGCTGATCCAGCACGGCGTCGACGCCACGCTGACCCGGATCACGCCCGGGCCCACCGTGACCCGCTACGAGATCGCCCTGGCTCCCGGAGTCAAGGTGAACCGGGTCTCCAATCTCGCCCACGACATCGCGTACGCCCTGGCCACGCCCGATGTCCGACTCATCGTGCCGATTCCCGGCAAGCAGGCGATCGGCGTCGAGGTGCCCAACCAGAAGCGCCGCCTGGTCTCCCTGGGAGACATCCTGTCCAGTGCCGAGGCGGCCGTGCCGCACCCGCCGCTCACGATCGGCCTCGGGCTCGACATCTCCGGGTCCCCGAAGCTGCTGAACCTGGCCGAGCTCCCGCACGTGCTCATCGCCGGCGCCACCGGAGCCGGCAAGTCGTCGTGCATCAACTCGATCGTGACCTCGATCCTGGTGCGCACCCGGCCCGAGGACGTTCGCCTCATCCTCGTCGACCCGAAGCGGGTCGAACTGGGTCAGTACGAGGGAGTGCCACACCTGCTCACTCGGGTCATCACCAACCCCAAGAAGGCAAACGACGCCCTGAAGTGGGTGGTCGCCGAGATGGATCGCCGGTACGACCTCCTCAACGAGGCCAAGGTGCGCGACATCGAGGGCTACCGCGACAAGCTGGGGCGGGGTGAGCTCGATCCGGAAGGATTCGATCGCTTCCCGTTCATCGTGGTCGTCATCGACGAGCTCAACGACCTGATGATGGTGGCCGGCCGCGAAGTCGAGGAGTCGGTCGTCCGGATCGCCCAGATGGCCCGTGCCGTCGGCATCCACCTGGTCATCGCCACCCAGCGCCCGTCCGTGGACGTGATCACGGGCGTCATCAAGGCCAACATCCCGAGCCGCCTCGCGTTCAGCGTGGCGTCCCAGACGGACAGCCGGGTCATCATCGACTCCGCAGGAGCCGAGAAACTCGTCGGCATGGGCGACATGCTGGTGGTCACAGCCAAGGAGCCGCGACCACAGCGGATCCAGGGCGCCTGGGTCCGGGAGAGCGAGATCCACGCCATCGTCGACTGGGTCAAGGCCCAGAAGGACGCGGAGTACGAGGAGCAGGTTCTCGAGGCCCCGGCGGCACCGGCCGGAGGCGACAGCGACGAGGACGACGACGACCACGAGCTCATCCGTCAGGCCATGGAGCTCGTCGTCCGTTCCCAGCTCGGGTCCACCTCCATGCTGCAGCGAAAGCTCCGCATCGGCTTCGCCCGGGCCGGCCGCGTCATGGACACCCTGGAGCGGCGCGGCGTCGTCGGGCCGTCCACGGGGAGCAAGGCGCGTGAGGTGCTGATGACCGTCGAGGAGCTCGAAGAAGCCCTCGAATCCGAGTCTTCCCGCGTTTGACCGGGCGAATGGGAAACGCCGGTGGGGCGGTAAGCTCGCCTCTCCGTCCGTACGTGGGGTAGAGGAAGGCACCGACAAGACGTGAGCTCACGCAAACCGGGGCTGGGTCGCGGGCTCGAGGCCCTCATTCCAACCGAGCCTGAAGCGACACCGTCCGCGATTTCGGGGCAGACTTCTGCCGATGGCGGCGCGATGTTCAACCTGATCAACCCCGACGGCACGGTCCGGGACCGGTTGCCCGTGACCCTCGAGGAGACCAAGGCCCTCTACGCCGACATGGTGGAGGCTCGCGTCTACGACGAGAAGTCGATGGCAATGCAGCGCCAGGGGCGTCTGGCCACCTACGCCCCGTTCCGCGGCCAGGAGGCTGCTCAGATCGGCGCCGCGGCGGCGATTCGCCCGGGTGACTGGGTGGCAGGCACCTACCGCGACGCCGCACTCAATTGGAAGGCCGGCTACCCATGGCGCCTCCTCATCCTGGGGCGCACCGGCGATGAGCGTGGCGGGGAGGTCCCTGCCGACGCCAACGTGCTGCCCCCTTCCATCACCGTCGGTGGCCACATGATCCACGCCGTCGGCCTCGCCTGGGCGGAGAAGCTCAAGGGCACGAACCGCATCGCCCTCACCTCGTTCGGCGACGGCGCCACTTCGGAGGGCGACTTCCACGAGGCGATGAACTTCGCCGCCGTCTACGAGACCCCGACGGTCTTCCTGTGCCAGAACAACGGATGGGCCATCTCCTACCCCACGGAGGAGCAGACCCGGACCGAGAGCATCGCCGAGAAGGCGGATGCCTACGGAATGCCCGGCGTCAGGGTGGACGGCAACGACGTGGTCGCCGTGCTCGTGGCCGTCCGGGAGGCGGCTGAACGTGCCCGGTCGGGCAAGGGCCCGAGTCTCGTCGAGGCGGTCACCTACCGGCTGGGTCCCCACACCACCGCCGACGACCCCGGCCGCTACCGCGACGACAGCGAGGTGGAGGTCTGGGAGGCGCGCGATCCCCTGGAGCGGATCCGGCGTCTCCTGGAGCGGTCCGGAGCCTGGGATGCCGGCTGGCAGCATGCCTTGGAGACCGAGGCGTCCAACCGGATCGAAGCCGCAGTCTCGTGGGCCGAGGGCATTCCCGAGCCCACTGCCGAGGAGATGTTCGGCCGGATGTTCGCCGAGCCCACGCCGCCGCTCGCCGAGCAAGCAAGGGAGGCAGTCGATGGCTGAGCTCAACCTCGCTCAGGCGATCAACTCCGCTCTCGACACCGCCCTCGCGTCCGACGAGCGAGTGGTGATGTTGGGCGAGGACATCAGCCGGGCGGGTGGGGTGTTCCGCATCACCGACGGCTTGCGCCGGAAGCACGGTGCCGACCGGGTGGTGGACACCCCTGTGGCCGAGTCCGGGATCGTCGGCGCCGCATTCGGGATGGCCGTGGCCGGGCTCCGCCCCGTGGCCGAGATCCAGTTCCTCGGCTTCTCCTATCCCGCGTACGACCAGATCGTCAACCACGTCGCCCGGATCCGGAACCGGTCCAACCATCGGTACACGGCCCCGATGGTGATCCGCATCCCCTACGGCGGAGGGATCGGCGCCGCGGAGCATCACTCCGAATCGACCGAGGCCATCTACGCCCACATCCCGGGCTTGAAGGTGGTCGTCCCGTCGACCCCCAAGGATGCCCGGGGCCTGCTGCTCGCCGCCATCGAAGACCCCGACCCCGTGATCTTCCTCGAGCCGATCCGCCTCTATCGGGCGGTGAAGGAGGAGGTCCCCGAGATCTACTACCGGGTCGACATCGGACCGCTGCGAGTCGAGCGTCCCGGCGACGACATCACCCTCATCGCCTGGGGGGCGATGATGCGCGAGGCCCGCCAGGCGGCGTCCGTCCTCGAAGAGGCCGGAGTCTCCGTCGAGGTGCTCGATCTGCGCACCCTGTCGCCGCTCGATCGGGACGGGATCGCCACCAGCGTGGAGAAGACCGGCCGGGCGGTGGTGATCCACGAGGCGCCACTCACAGCCGGGCTGGGCGCCGAGGTGGCTGCGACCATCAGCGAGCGCTGCCTCTACTCACTGAAGTCCCCGGTGCGCCGCGTCGCCGGGTGGGACACCATCTTCCCGCTGAAGAGATCCGAGCACCACTACCTTCCGTCAGTGGACCGCATCGTCGCCGCAGCAGAGAGCGCACTGGAGGACTAGGTGGCCCGAGAGTTCAGACTTCCCGACATCGGCGAGGGCCTCACCGAGGCCGAGGTCGTCCGATGGCTGATCCCCGAGGGTGGCTTCGTGGAGCAGGATCAGCCGGTGGTGGAGTTGGAGACCGACAAGGCCGTCGTAGAGATCCCCTCCCCGTACGCCGGCGTCGTGCTCCGTCATGGTGGCGCCGAGGGTGAGACCATCGCCGTCGGGGACGTGCTCGTCGTCATCGGTGACCCGGGCGAGGCGGCCATTCCGCCTGAGCCTGCGGCACAGGCCCCGGCCCAGCCTTCGATCGTTCCGCCCCCTCCGCCGACCCCGCCCCCTCCGCCGGTCCCCACCGAGACGCCCCTGACCGCGACGACGCCGATCGTCGGCACGATCACGGAAGAGGCTGAGATCCTCGGATCAGCCGGCCCCGCCGCTGCCGCCTCCGCGGACCAGGGCGTCAAGGCCTTGCCCGTGGTGCGCAAGCTGGCCCGCGATCACGGCATCGACCTGAGCACGATCGCCGGCTCGGGCCCGGGTGGTCGGATCACGCGCGAGGACGTCGAGGCCGCCGTCGCCGCGGGAGCGCCCGCTCCGGAGACGATCCCGGTGCCGCCGCCGCCGGCCGCAGCCCCGGCGTCGTCCGCCCCGCCTGCATCGGACCGTGGCTTCCAGCCGGGACGCCAGCCCTTGAGCCGCCTGCGCCGGACCATCGCCGCCAACATGGCGAAGAGCTGGGCGGAGATACCGCACGTCACCACCTTCGAGGACGTCGACGCCACCCGGCTCCTCGAGGTCCGGGACGCCCTCGGTGCGCGCCATGGCACGAAGATCCCGATCGAGGCACTCCTCATCAAGGCAGTCGTCCCCGCCCTGGTCGAGTTCCCCGAGTTCAACTCGAGCATCGACGGCGACGACCTGGTGGTCCACGCCACCCACGACATCGGGATCGCGGTCGACACTCCGGAGGGCCTGATGGTGGCGGTGGTCCGCGACGCTGGGTCGAAGGGTGTCCTGGAACTGGCTGCCGAGGTGCGCAGGCTGGGGGAGGGCGCCAAGGGGCGCACCCTCGGGATCGACGAGCTAACCGGGCAGACCTTCACCGTCTCCAACATCGGCGCGGTCGGCGGCGGCCACGGCACACCGATCGTCCCCTTCGGGACGACGGCGATCCTGTCCGTGGGGATGGCCCGGCCCAAGCCCATCGTCTTCGACGACGACATCGTGATCGCCCCGGTCTTGCCGCTGTCCCTTTCGTATGATCACCGTGTGATCGACGGTGCGCAGGGCCGCCGGTTCATGGCATTGATCATCGAGAACCTGGAAGAGCCTGCCCTCTTCCTGACAGGCTGACCATGAGCGAAACCAAGCGCCTCTACCGGTCGAGCAGCGACAAGATGATCGCCGGGGTGTGCGGCGGGATCGCCGAGTACTTCGGTTGGGACCCGACGCTCGTTCGCGTGGGCTACGTGCTCCTGAGCATGGGGAGCGTCTTCTTCCCCGGGATCATCGCCTACCTGGTGATGATGGTGATCATTCCGGAGCGCCCGGCCGGGTCATAGCCCGCGTTCGGCGACCGCCATCAGATAGCCCTTCGCCCTCTCGCTGAGGGGGTACCTGCTCGTCAACTCGTGGAACTCGGGACCGTGCCCCGGGACGTCGAGGTGCGCCAGTTCATGGACGATCACGCTGTCCAGCACCCAGAGGGGGAACGCCGAGAGGCGGGTTGAGATGCGGATGGCACCCTCGGCCGGGGAACACGACCCCCAGCGCTGCCGCTGCCGGTCGGACCACGAGATGCTCACCGGCTGTGCCAGCCCGTAGCGGACCGCCAGTCGGCGCGCCCTGTCGGCCAGGTCCACGCTCCCGGCGTCGATTCGGCGCCGGACCCGGGCCACGAGGTCGGCAACCAGGCGGGCTTCCTCGTCGGTGTCGAGCCCCGCCGGGACCATGACCTGAAGGCGCCCCTGGTTGAGACGCGCCTGTGCGGTCCGCCGCCGTTTCGGGCTGCGGAGCACGTCGACCGGCACATCGGTCAGCTGGGAATCGCTCATGGGGCGACCGTACCCGGGGCCAGGGACGGATTCGTGGCAGGCGGCGCCGATCTAGCCTCCAGACCATGGCCAAAGAAGACACCAAGAAGGAAGCCGGCGACGGAGCCGACGAGAAGAAGAAGGACGAGACCCCCGAGATCGAGGAGCAGCAGTCCTCGAAGAAGTTCACCGGCACGTTCGGCCGGAAGAAGATCGCGTACACCGCCCGGGCCGCCACCCAGGTCTTCGACGTGGCCGACAAGAAGGTGTCGTTCTTCTATGTGGACTACACGAAGGACGACGCCGACCCCGCCGAGCGGCCGGTGCTGTTCTGCTTCAACGGGGGCCCGGGCTCGTCGACCGTGTGGCTCAACATGGGCCTCTTCGGGCCGAAGCGGATGGCCTTCGACGACGACGGCTTCAAAGTGGGAATGCAGGGCCGGCTCGTCGACAACCCCCAGTCGATCCTCGATGTCTGTGACGTCGTGTGCGTCGACGCCATTGGCACAGGCTTCTCCACCACCGCCGACAAAGACGACGAGAAGACCTTCCACCACTTCAAGAAGGACATCGAGGCGTTCAGCGCCTTCATCACCCATTACTTGAACCGCAACGGCCGCTGGGCCTCGCCGAAGTACCTGGCGGGGGAGAGCTACGGGACCCTGCGGGCGGCGGGGATCGCCAGGGAGCTGTTCACGACCTACAACGTGGAGTTCAACGGGATCCTGCTCATCTCGTCGATCCTCAACTACCAGACGGTCAAGGCCGACTACGCCGCCATGCTGTTCCATCCGGGCAACGACCTGCCGGTGGCCCTCTACCTCCCGAGCTACGCCGCCACCGCCTGGTATCACGGCCGGCTCGACAAGAAGCATCAGAACCGCAAGCTCGCCGAGTTCCTCGAAGAGGTGGAGGCGTTCGCCCTCGGTGAGTTCTGGACCGCGTTGGCGCAGGGTGACCTCCTCGATGCCAAGACCCGGGACCGTGTGGCGAAGAAGGTCGCGGAGTACACCGGGCTGAGCGCCGACTACGTCGATCACTACGACCTGCGGGTCAACATCCTCCGGTTCTGCAAGGAACTGCTCAGAGAACGCAAGCGGACCGTCGGCCGCATCGACTCCCGGTACACCGGGATCGACCGGGTCCCGGCCGGCGACGGCCTCGAGGCCGACCCGAGTCTCGACGCCACAGGCGGAGTGGCGGCCTCGGCCCTCAACCAGTACCTGCGGCAAGAGCTCGGGTTCGTTTCGGACAAGGTCTACGAGATCATGTCGGCCAAGGTGCTGCAGAACTGGGACTACGAGGACTTCAAGAACCAGTACGTGGACACCTCGGAGGCCATGCGTGAGGTGCTCTCCCGGTCGAGGGGCACCAAGGTCTGGGTCGCCAACGGCTACTTCGACCTGGCGACGCCGTACTTCGCCACCGAGTACACCTTCAGCCACATGGGGTTGGACCCCGAAGTGCGAGCCAACGTCTCGATGGAGTACTACGAGGCCGGGCACATGATGTACGTCCACCGCAAGTCACTCGACGAGATGGCCGGCCACCTCCGGGACTTCATCAAGCGGACCGCCTGAGGGTCAGCCGCGGGGGATCAGCGGCCGGTCGGCCCGGGCCCTGATCTCCTGGACGGCCCACGAGTTGCCGTCCGGGTCGTCGAACCAGAAGAAGGTCCCACCATCCCGGTCGGCGAGCACCGAGATGTCACTGGCCGCGACGCCGCGCTCGGTGAGCTCGCGGTGCGCCCTCGGGATGTCGGCTACCACCAGCTGCAGGCCCTTCAAGGTTCCCGGCTCCATCAGCTGCATCTGGGGGAGGTTCCCGACCGCGATCGAGCAACCCGAACCGGGAGGCGTCAACTGGGCGATGCGGAAGTCTCCTACCGGCGTGTCGTCGTGGTCGAGCACGAACCCCAGCTGATCCCGGTAGAAGCCGATGGCCCGGTCGATGTCCGAAACCGGGACGACAACAATCTCGAGAGTCCATTCCATCGGCACATCCTATGGGTGCCGATCCGCGCTCACTGGCGGTGGTCGTCCGTGTCGTGTCGCTCCAGGACCGAGAAGACCGCCGGGAGGTCCATCTCGGGGTAGGGGTCGGGAGCCATCAGCCCCAGGATGCGCGACTGGGAGCGGGCCGAGACGATCACCGAGTCGCCCAGCTTTCTGGCGAGGTCCTCGGGGGGAAGCCGGCAGCAGGACGGGTCCGGGCACCACGAGGTCTCCCTGTTCTCGGTCTCCCGGCCCCTGAACCACTTGGCATGCCGGAACGGCACCCCGAGGGTGACGGCGAGGGCAGGCTCGCGGCCTTCCTCGATGTGCGTCGTGCAGAAGAAGGTGCCGGCCGAGGTATCGGTGTATTGGCGATGGGTGCCGAAACGGTCGGTGGACGCGAAGGTGACCCGTGAGCCCCACCGGCGGCAGAGGCGCTGCGTCTCGACTCCTCCGTACTCGTCGCGGGGGACCGGGGCGCCGTCGTTGACCATGGCCTTGACCACGGCGCCGACTTCGTTGCTGACCACGAGGTGGCTCGGGACCTCGAAGTGGTGGCCGAGGAGGTTGGCGGTCCGCCAAGCCGCCATCTCGTACGAGACGTAGAACAGCTCCTTCATGTCCTCCACGTCGAGGTCGCGCGCGGCTTTGGCCGCGGCCAGGTGGTCGATGGCTGCGTCTTCGGGGAGGAGGACCGCGGCGGCGAAGTACGCCGTCTCCATTCGCTGGCGGAGGAACGTGTCCAGGTCGGGCTCGGTCTCATGGCCGAGCATGAAGCCGCCGACGGTCTGCAGGACCGCTTTGCGTGCCTGGCGCGTCCGGAGCTCGTTGCGTTGGGCGATGTAGATGCGCTTGGCGGAGGTGTCGACGATGGCTCGTGCGAAGCCCGGCATGTCGGGGATCGCCCGCAACTCGAATCCGACGTGGGCCACCAGGTCGAGGAGGTTGCGCGACGAGAACGGCCCCGGACCGGTGTGGCCGGCCGCCCGCAGGGCCTCCGCGGCCGCGGACTCGATCTCGGCGAGGTAGCCGTTGCGCTCCGCCAACAGGTCGTGAACGGAGCCGTTGGCCCGGCGGACGTCCTCTGAGCCGGCGGTGCCGAGCCCGGAGCGCCGGTGCAGTTCCCGGTGGATGCCGACGAGGTGGCCCAGGGTCTCGTCGTCCATCCTGGCTCCGGGCCTGACCGTCGGGAGGTCGAGCGACTGGAAGAGGCGGCTTTCCTGGCTCCGGGCCAGCTCGATCTCGAGGGCATCCCGATCCGAGGGTGGCGTGGGGTCGAGCAGCGCCCCGACGTCGATGCCGACCGCGTTCGCCAACGCCATGACGAGCCCGATCTTCGGCTCCTTCTTCCCGTTCTCCAGCATCGAGAGATAGGGGGCGGGCTTGCCCACCTTCTCGCTGAGCTCGTCGAGGGTGAGCCCGGCGAGACGGCGGTGGTGGCGGAGCCGCCTGCCGAGGACGAGCGGGTCGATGGGTTGGGTCATCCTTCCTCCGAATCGAAAGACTGAACGATCTTATCTCCGTCGTTTCAACCATACGCGATCCAGGGAAAAGAAGATGCGTCCTTATGAACCAGTTCCGAACCAGCGCCGAGGAGCGGGCCGTGCTCACGCCGGACGCCGTCAGCTTCCTCATCGCGCTCGGCGAGGAGTTCCGCTGGCGACGCGGCCACCTCCTGGAAGCCAGGGAGCGTCGTCAGGAGCGGATCTTCGATGGAGAGATCCCGGATCACCTGGCCGAGACCTCAGCGATTCGAGAAGGCGACTGGAAGGTCGCCCCGGTCCCCACCGACCTCCAGGATCGGAGGGTCGAGATCACCGGGCCCGTCGACCGGAAGATGATGATCAACGCCCTCAACTCCGGCGCCCGGGTGTTCATGGCCGACTTCGAGGACGCCACCACGCCCACCTGGTCCAACCTCTTGCAGGGTCACATCAACCTGATCGACGCCCATGAGGGCACCATCGCGTTGCAGACAGAAGAGAAGTCCTACAGCCTCGGCGACGAGGTCGCCACGCTCGTGGTGCGCCCACGAGGCTGGCACCTGACCGAGAAGCACTTCCTCATCGACGACTCGCCCATGTCGGCGTCTCTCTTCGACTTCGGCCTCTACTTCTTCCACTGCGCCCGACGGGCCATCGAGCGGGGGACCGGCCCCTACTTCTACCTTCCCAAGCTGGAGTCCCACCTGGAGGCACGGCTGTGGAACGACGTCTTCGTGTGGTCCCAGGACCGCCTGGGCATCCCGAACGGGACCATCAAGGCGACGGTGCTCATCGAGAACGTCTTCGCCGCCTTCGAGATGGACGAGATCCTCTATGAGCTGCGCGACCATGCCGCCGGGCTCAACGCGGGGCGCTGGGACTACATCTTCTCGGTGATCAAGAAGTTCCGGCACGACCCCGGCTTCGTGCTGCCGGACCGGTCCCGGGTGACGATGACCGTCCCGTTCATGTCGGCATACGCCGAGAGCCTGGTCGACACGTGCCACCGCCGCGGCGCCCATGCCATCGGCGGGATGGCCGCGTTCATCCCCAATCGCAACGATCCGGAAGCAACCGAGCGAGCCCTGGCCTCGGTTCGCTCCGACAAGCGCCGCGAAGCGACGATGGGCTACGACGGCACCTGGGTCGCCCACCCGGGCTTGGTGCCGGTGGCGATGGCCGAGTTCGACGCGGTTCTCGGGGACCGGCCCCATCAGATCGACCGCCCGGCTTCGGGAACTCCCACGGGCGGCCTTCTCGACGTTTCCGTCCCCGGCGGCGTCACGCGGGACGGGGTGCGCACGAACGTGTCCGTGGGGATCCGCTACCTGGCGTCCTGGCTCTCCGGCACGGGCGCGGCGGCCATCGACAACCTCATGGAGGACGTCGCCACCGCCGAGATCTCCCGCTCTCAGTTGTGGCAGTGGGTCCACCACGGGGTCGTCACCGTCGAGGGTCTGCCGGTCACGGAGGCATTGATCCGCGATCTGGCCGACGAGGTGGTGGCCGAGTGGGCCACACCCGAGATGGAGGACGCCTTCCACACCGCCCGCAAGGTCTTCGAGACCGTGGCGCTCGAAGACGACTTCATCGACTTTCTCACCCTGCCCGCGTACGAGCTGATCAACTAGGAGGAGCACACATGGATCGCATCGACCGAGAGACCCGAGCCCTGGCCGACGACTGGGCGACCAATCCCCGCTGGGAAGGCGTCACCCGCGATTACACCGCCGAAGAGGTCGTCCGCCTCCGGGGGTCGATTCGCGAAGAGCACACGCTCGCTCGCGCCATGGCCGAGAAGCTGTGGGACCTCCTGGGGACGGAGGACTACGTCAACGCGCTGGGCGCACTCAGCGGCGGGCAGGCGGTCCAGATGGTCAAGGCGGGCCTCAAGTCGATCTATCTGTCCGGATGGCAGGTCGCCGGCGACGGCAACCTCGCCGGAGAGGTCTACCCGGATCAGTCGCTGTATCCGGCCAACTCCGCTCCGGCCCTCGTCAAGAGGATCAACAACGCCCTGCGCCGCGCCGACCAGATCCACTGGGCGGAGGGCGACACCGAGCGAGACTGGTTCGTGCCGATCGTCGCCGATGCCGAGGCCGGTTTCGGGGGCGTCCTCAACGTCTTCGAGTTGACCAAGGGATTCATCGAGGCAGGCGCCGCCGGAGTCCACCTGGAGGACCAACTCGCTGCGGAGAAGAAGTGCGGGCACATGGGCGGCAAGGTCCTCGTCCCCACGTCCCAGCACGTCCGCGCCCTGCAGTCGGCCCGGCTCGCGGCCGACGTCATGGGCGTCCCCACCGTGATCGTGGCCCGCACCGACGCCAACTCGGCGAACCTCATCACCTCCGATGTCGACCCGAGGGACCACCGGTTCATCACGGGCGAGCGGACGGCCGAGGGGTTCTATCGGGTCAACGACGGCCTGGAGGCAGCCATCGCCCGCGGCCTCGCCTATGCGCCCTACTGCGATCTCATCTGGTGCGAGACCGCCCATCCCGACCTCGAGGAGGCGAGGACCTTTGCGCAGGCGATCCACGCGGAGTTCCCCGGGAAGATGCTGGCCTACAACTGCTCGCCGTCGTTCAACTGGTCCAAGCACCTGGATGCCGACACCATCGCCCGCTTCCAGAAGGAGCTCGGGGCGATGGGGTACCGCTATCAGTTCATCACGCTGGCGGGCTTCCACGCCCTCAACGCTTCGATGTTCGAGCTGGCCAAGGGCTACGTGGCCACTGGCATGCCGGCCTACGTCGATCTGCAGGACCGCGAGTTCGCCATGGAGGAGGAGGGGTACACCGCCACCCGCCACCAGCGGGAGGTCGGCGCCGGCTACTTCGACCTGGTCAGCCAGACCGTCTCGGCCGGGTCGTCGTCGACGCTGGCACTGGTCGGCTCCACCGAAGAGGAGCAGTTCTAGAGGCCGCGGGCTCGCCGGCCGACGCGGCGAGCCTGGGGCTTGAGCGACGCGTGCGGCGGGTAGGCTAAGCGCGTCCGTTCGAATCTGGAGAGACTCATGAAAACCGTCCACGTAGTGGGCACCGGCACCATCGGCGAGCCCCTCATCGGGCTTCTCGCCGACAACAAGGAGCACTTCGGGATCGACGAGGTCACCTTTCACAAGAGGACCCCGCTCGTCACCGAGAAGGCCAAGGTCAACGACCTGGTCAGGCGGGGGGCGGTGCTCGCCGTCGACGACAACCGGAAGGCCACTTTCGAGGAGCTGGGCCACGCGCCGAAGTTCGAGACCATGGAGGCGATCGAGAGGGCGTCGGTGGTCATCGACTGCACCCCGGTCGGCAACGAGAACAAGGCCGAGTTCTACGACCGGGCCCGCGGGCCGATGGGCTTCCTCGCCCAGGGCTCCGAGTACGGCTTCGGCAAGATGTACGCCCGCGGCGTCAACGATTCGGCTCTCGTCGCCAACCACGACCGATTCATCCAGGTGGTCTCGTGCAACACGCACAACATCGCGGTCCTGATCAAGGCCCTGGCCATGGACGAGGACGGGACCAACCACCTCGTCGACGGCCGGTTCATGTGCATGCGGCGCGCCAACGACATCTCCCAGGACGGGGGGTACGTCGCCAGCCCAACCGTGGGCTCGCACGGGGACGAGCGCTTCGGCACCCACCATGCCCGGGACGCGCACGACCTGTTCTCGACGCTGGGTTATGACCTCAACGTCTTCTCCTCGGCGGTGAAGCTGAACACGCAGTACATGCACTCGCTCCACTTCGCGCTCGAGCTCGACCGTGAGATCGACCTGGACGAGGTCAAGGATCGGTTGGCGGCCAACACGAGGATCGCCGTCACCTACAAGAAGTCCGCCAATCAGGTCTTCTCGTTCGGCCGTGACCACGGTTACTACGGCCGGATCATGAGTCAGGCGGTCGTGGCCCTCGACACACTGGCGGTGCGCAACGGGAACGAGATCGTCGGCTTCTCCTTCACGCCTCAGGACGGCAACCCGCTGCTGTCCACCGTGGCGGCCGTGCTCTGGTACTTGGAGCCGGAGAAGCTCGAGGAGCGTCTCGACATCCTGCGCCGTTACCTCTACACCGAGATCTGAGCCCGTGCAGGCCAAGGGCGCTGCCGAGGAGGCGATCCGTGCGCTCGGTCGGGGCGATTACGCCATGGCCAGGACCCACATCGCCGAGGCCGTCGCCGCGGAGCACCGGTTCGCCGCCCTCGCCGACATCGTCCACCTCGCCTGTGCCGAGCTCGAATCGGATGGCGAGGTGACGATGGCCACATGGAACGCCCTCGCCGACGCAGTGGCCTCCGAGGGGCTGCTCGCCGTGGTGGAGAGCAGCCGCTACTAGTGGGCACACCCACCGTCTGGCTGACCACGCTCGGCTGCGCCAAGAACCAGGTCGACTCCGAGAAGGTCGTCGCCATGGTCTCCGGGGCGGGCTACGCCATGGCCACTTCGCCCGAGACCGCCGACGTGGTCATGGTCAACACCTGTGCCTTCATCGAGGAGGCGCGCGCCGAGTCGGTCGACGTGATCCTCGAGATGGAGGAGAGGAGGCGTCCGGGCTCGCGGTCGCTGGTCATCGGTTGCATGGCCCAGCGTTTCGGGTCGGAGGTCTCGTCGGCGCTTCCGGAAGTCGACGCAGTCGTGGGGATCGACCGATACGGCGAGCTGGTGGGGATCTTGGACCGTCTCACCGGCTGGGAGCCGCTTCAGATCCGGCGGCGGCCGATCATGGACATCCTCCATGCCACCGGGAGGCCGGTGTCCGGCCTGCCCTACGCCTATCTGAAGGTCGCCGAGGGCTGCGACAAGCCGTGCACCTTCTGTGCCATCCCGTCGATCCGGGGCAAGCAGCGCTCGCGGCGCCCCCACGAGATCCGGGCGGAGCTCGAAGGCCTGGTGGCGTCAGGGGTCAGTGAGGTCGTGCTCGTGGCCCAGGACCTGGCCGCGTACGGGCGCGACATCGGAGCGCCGGGGACACTCTCCGACCTCCTCGGCTTCGTCGCCGACGTCGACGGCCTGCGTGCCCTCCGCCTCCTCTATCTGCATCCCCGCGAGATTCGCCCGGCCCTGCTCGAGGCCATGACCTCGATCCCCGAGGTCGTCCCATACTTCGACCTGTCGCTGCAGCATGTCGCCCGACCCCTGCTCCGGGCGATGAAGCGCTCCGGGGACGCCGTGCGGCACATGGAGCTGGTCGACCGGATCAGGGCGCTCGATCCCGACGCCGCTCTGCGCTCGTCGTTCATAGTCGGATTCCCCGGCGAGACCGAGGACGACGTGGAGGCGCTCGCCGACTTCCTCGGCGAAGCGCGCTTGGACTGGGCCGGCTTCTTCCCGTACTCGGCGGAGCCGGGCACCCCGGCAGCCGAGATGGAGAACCAGGTGCCGAGGGACGAGACCATGGAGCGCCTTCGTCATCTCAGCTCGATCCAGGACGATGTCACCGCCGAGCGGAACGCGGAATGGCTCGACCGCGAGGCCCTGGTCCTCGTCGACCAGATCGAGGACGGTGTCCCGGTCGGCCGCACCTACCGCCAGGCTCCCGAGATCGACGGGATAGTCCGACTCGACGGGGGCAGCCCCGGTGAGTGGTTGACGGCTCGGTTCACCGGCGTCCACGGCCATGACATGGAGGCCGTCGTCTCGTGATCGTCGAAGTAGTCGCGGTCGGGACCGAGCTCCTGCTCGGCCAGATCGTCAACACCAATGCGGCGTACATCGGCGCGGCGCTCGCCGACCGCGGGCACGACGCCCACTATCAGCAGGTGGTCGGCGACAACCTGGGGCGGCTCGCCGACACTCTCCGGCTCGCCATGTCGAGGGCCGGCGCGGTGATCATCACGGGCGGGATCGGGCCCACTCAGGACGACCTGACCCGCGAGGCCCTGTGCGCCGCAACCGGGCGCGAGATGGTTGCCTCCAAGGAGTACGAGGAGGAGCTGAGGGCCTGGTTCGCGGCCCGGGGGCGGACGATGTCGGAGTCCAACCTGAGGCAGGCCCAACATCCGGAGGGTGCCGAGCTGTTGGCCAACCCGAAGGGGACGGCTCCGGGGATCTACCTGGAGCACGGGGGGTGCAAGGTCTTCTGCGTGCCGGGCGTGCCCGCCGAGATGGAGCACCTCATCACCAACGAGGTCCTCCCGAGGATCGAGGACGAAGGAGGGTCGGTCCTCCTCTCGCGCGTGATCCGGTTGTGGGGGCGGCCCGAGTCCGAGGTGGCCGAACAGCTCAACGACCTCTACGTCGGCTCGACCAACCCTTCGATCGCGTTCCTCGCGGGCTCCGGCGAGATCAAGATCCGGATCACCGCCAAGACCACGGACATCGAGACGGCGCGAGCGCTCATCGGGCCCATGGAGTCCACTATCCGCGACCGCCTCGGCGAGGCAGTGTTCGGCGCCGACGACGAGACGGCCGAGGCCATCCTGCTCGGCTTGCTTCGGATCAAAGGCTGGAGCATCGCCACGGCGGAGTCGATGACGGCGGGGCTGGTGGCCGCGGCCCTGACGGCCGCGCCGGGTTCGAGCGACACGGTGCGTGGAGGCGTCGTCACGTACTGGAGCGAGGCCAAGGGGGAGCTTCTCGGCGTCACCGACACCTCCCAGGTAGTGACCGCCGAGACCGCCGCCGAGATGGCCGAGGGGGCGCGCCGCCTCTTCGGCGCCGAAGTAGCGGTGTCGGTGACGGGCGAGGCAGGCCCGGAGCCGGCGGAGAAGCCGGTGGGGACCGTGTTCATCGGTGTGGCCACTCCGGAGCGGACTGCCGTGCGCGAGTTGCGCATGCCCGGCGACCGGGAGCGGATCCGGTCGTTCGCAGTGACTTCGGCGGTCCACCTCACGCGCCTGGCTGTCAGCGGCCGGTGGTGGTAGGAGCGGTTTTCGCCGCGGTGGCGCCCACGCCCCATGCGCGGGTGGACATCGCCGAGGGGATCCGCGAGCTCGACATCCCCGGGCGCCTGAGCCCGATCGAGAACTGGCACATCACACTCCGCTATCTGGGACGGGTGGAACAGGTCACCTACGAGCGCTTCCTCGGCGGGCTATCGGCCGTGGGGGAGTGCCGGAGGTTCAAGGTCGGCCTCGGAGGCATCGGCGCGTTTCCCAACCCTCGCCGCGCCACGGTCGTGTGGGCCGGCGTGGACCGGGGATCGGAGCAGCTCGAGGACCTGGCGGCCATCGCGGAGGACGCGGCGCAGGGGGCGGGCCTGCCTGCCGAGGATCGCCCGTTCCATCCGCACCTGACGCTGGCCCGGGTCCGGCCACCGGCCGATGTCACCGCCCTGGTGGGCGAACCGGTGCCCGCGCGGTGGTTCGTCGACCGGGTGATCGTCTTTCGAACGGTGGCGGGTCGCGGGGGAGCGAGATACGAGCCTCTTGAAACCGTCCCGTTGAGGGTGTAAATACCGATGACGAACAGGTGTTCGGTGTAGTGTGGCGCCGGCACCCGGATGGGTACTTCGACGACAGGGACCGAATCTGTCCCAGCAGCCGGGTACACAGGGTGATACGAGGCAGGAAGGACCGGAAGTGGAACGCGACAAGGCTCTGGACATGGCCGTCGGCCAGATCGAGCGGCAGTTCGGCAAGGGCGCCATCATGCGCATGGGCGAGGCCGCTCATCAGAAGGTGGCCGTGATCCCGACGGGGGCGTTGTCCCTCGACCTCGCGTTGGGGATCGGCGGGGTCCCGCGCGGCCGCATCGTCGAGGTGTACGGGCCGGAGAGCTCCGGCAAGACCAGCCTGGCGCTCCACATCGTCGCCGAGGCGCAGCGCAACGGGGGCATCGCCGCCTTCATCGACGCGGAGCACGCCCTCGATCCGATCTATGCCCGGGCGATCGGCGTCGACATCGATGAGCTCCTCATCTCGCAGCCCGACACCGGTGAGCAGGCCCTCGAGATCGCCGACATGCTGATCCGCTCCGGTGCCCTCGACGTCGTGGTCATCGACTCGGTGGCAGCCCTGGTCCCCAGGGCGGAGATCGAAGGCGAGATGGGCGACACCCATGTCGGCCTCCAGGCCCGACTCATGTCCCAGGCGCTGCGGAAGCTGGCGGGCAACCTGAACAAGTCGCGCACCACCGCCATCTTCATCAACCAGCTCCGGGAGAAGATCGGGGTGATGTTCGGTTCGCCCGAGACCACCCCCGGCGGGCGTGCGCTCAAGTTCTACTCGTCGGTCCGTCTCGACATCCGGCGCATCGAGTCGATCAAGGACGGCACCGACGCGGTGGGCAACCGAGTTCGGGTCAAGGTGGCCAAGAACAAGATGGCGCCGCCGTTCCGCCAGGCCGAGTTCGACATCATGTTCGGCGAGGGAATCTCCCGGGAGGGAAGCCTTCTCGACGTCGCCGTCGATCATGGCGTGGTCAAGAAGAGCGGGGCCTGGTTCACCTTCGATCAGGACCAGCTGGGCCAGGGCAGGGAGAACGCCAAGCGCTTCCTTCGGGAGAACCCCGAGATCGCCATGCAGCTTCAGGCCAAGGTCTTCGAGCTCGTCGGTCTCAGCCGGAACGGGGATGCCGAGAGCGAGGAGCCCGCGACTCCCGTCGAGGCCGAGGCCACCGGCGACACAGAGTGAGGTTTCGCGTTCTGGGCGCCTACCGGGAGGCCCCCACTAGGGCTAGTATCGGTGGCCACACACGAAAATGCCTTTGAAACCAGTTACCGGAACCAGAGACCTTCGAGGAGGAGCAACGCAAAGAAAAGGGTGAGTCGATCCCTGATCAGTCGCTGCTTTTTCGTGTGCCGGGCGGGTTCCGCCCGGCCACGGTCGTCTTGAGGATCAATCTGAGTCCGGTCGGAAGGGACCGCGATGTCTAACAGCATGGTGATTGCACTCACCATCCTGGTCGCCCTGATCGCCTTGGGGTTCGGTTACCTCTTGGCCCGTCTGGCCGCCGCCCGACGGTCGGAGCGGGATGCGACCAGTGCCGAAGACCGCGTCGGAGCCGCTCGCGCCGAGGCCTCCCGCATCCTCGCCATGGCCGAAGACGAAGCGCGCGCCAAGGCGGAGGCCTACCGCGAACGTGAAGAAGCCGCCATGGCCCACCGGCGACTCGAGCTCTCCAACCTCGAGTCACGGCTCGGCCAGCGTGAGGAGACCCTCGAACAGCGCGCCTCCAACCTTGCCCAGCGAGAGAAGCTCCTCATCGATCGAGAGCACGAGCTCACCGAGTCCCGGGGCCAGGTGGAGCGGCTCAAGGAGCAGGCCCGGCACCGTCTGGAGCAGGTCTCGGGCATTGACGTCCAGGCGGCCAAGGCCGAGATGCTCGCCCAGGTGGAGGACGAAGCCCGCCGGGAGGCGATGATCCTCGTCCGCGACATGGAGATCAAGGCCCGCGAAGAAGCCGATCGTCGGGGCCGCCGGATCCTCGCCACCGCCATCCAGCGACTCGCCGGTGAGGTCGTCACGGAGACGACCGTTTCCGTGGTTCAACTCCCTTCGGACGAGATGAAGGGTCGGATCATCGGTCGGGAAGGTCGGAACATCCGCCACCTCGAGTCTGTCACCGGGACCAACCTGATCGTCGACGACACCCCCGAGGCGGTCTCGGTGAGCTCGTTCGACCCGGTCCGCCGCGAGATCGCCCGCCTCACCCTGGAACGCCTGGTGGCAGACGGCCGGATCCACCCTGCTTCGATCGAAGAGGCCAACGAGAAGGCCAAGGCCGAGGTGGAGCAGAGCATCCGCGACGCAGGGGAGTGGGCTCTCGTCGAGGTGGGCATCTCCCGCATGCACCCCGAGCTGATCAACCTCATGGGCCGGCTCAAGTACCGGACTTCGTACGGGCAGAACGTGCTCAACCATCTCGTCGAGACCGCGCATGTGGCGGGGATGCTTGCCTCGGAGCTCGGCATCGACCCGGGGCCGGCCAAGCGCGCCGCCCTGCTCCACGACATCGGCAAGGCAGTCACCCACGAGGTGGAGGGCTCGCACGCGTTGATCGGAGCCGAGATCGCACGTCGCTTCGAGGAGGACCCGGCGGTGGTGCACGGCATCGAGGCCCACCACAACGACGTCGAGCCGCGTACAGTCCTGGCCGTCATCGTCCAGGCCGCCGACGCCGTCTCGGCAGCGCGCCCCGGGGCGCGGAGGGAGACGCTGGAGGGATACGTGAAGCGTCTCGAACGACTCGAAGGGATCGCCCTCGAGTTCCCCGGTGTCGAAGAGGTGTTCGCCCTCCAGGCCGGACGCGAGGTCCGAGTGCTGGTCGACCCGGGGTCGGTCAGCGATCTCGAGGCTCGTGAGCTCTCCCGTCAGATCGCACGGAAGCTCGAGGACGACCTGCAGTACCCCGGCCAGATCCAGGTGACCGTGATCCGCGAGTTCCGCGCCACCGACTTCGCGCGGTAGCCCATGACCTCCGTGCTGCTGCCGAATCCGGGCCGTCGTGAGAGCGTCGAGCGCCCGGCCGGCCGCGCCGGGAAGAGCTACTTCATCCGAACCTTCGGGTGCCAGATGAACGAGCACGACTCCGAGCGGATCGCCGGGCTCTTCGAACAGGACGGCATGACACGCGCCGACGAGATCGGCACCGCCGATGTCGTCTACATCAACACCTGCACCATCCGGGAGAACGCCGACAACCGGATGTACGGGAACCTCGGGCAGTTGAAGGAGATCAAGGACCTCAATCCCGACATGCTCCTGGTGGTTGGAGGGTGTGCGGCGCAGAAGGACCGTGATCTCGTGCGGGAGCGGGCGCCCTGGGTGAACGTGGTCATGGGCACCCACAACCTGGACCGGGTCATCGATCTCCTGGACCACGCCGAGCAGTGGGGGCCCATCACCGAGGTCGTGGACGAGCTCCAGGCGATGCCGTCGTCGCTCCCGTCACGACGCGAGCTGGAGCATTCGGCCTGGGTCACCATCCAGGTCGGCTGCAACAACACCTGCACCTTCTGCATCGTCCCCTCGGTGCGCGGTGTCGAGATCTCCCGAAGGCCCGGAGACGTGGTCAGGGAGGTCGAGCGGCTTGCCGCCGAAGGCGTGGTCGAGATCACCCTCCTCGGGCAGAACGTGGACACCTACGGTCGAGACCTGGCGATCGACGGGCGGCGCCGGCCGATATTCGGCGACCTGCTCCGTCGGGTCGGCGGGGTCGACGGCATTCGGAGGGTCAGGTTCACGAGCCCCCATCCGAACGACTTCCGGGAGGACGTGGCACTGGCCATGGCGGAGACGCCTGCCGTCTGCGAGCAGCTTCACTTCCCACTTCAGTCCGGATCCGACCGGATCCTCGCCCGCATGCACCGCGGCTACAACCGGCGCAAGTACTGGGAGAGGCTCGAGATGGCCCGACGGACCATCCCCGGGCTCGCCGTGTCCACCGATGTGATCGTGGGATTCCCCGGCGAGACCGACGAGGACTTCGACATGACCATGGAGGTCGTCACCGAAGCGCGTTTCGACTCGGCTTTCATGTTCATCTTCTCCCCGCGGCCCGGCACCGCCGCGGCGGAGATGACGGAGGACTTCGTTCACCCCGACGTCGTTCAGGAGAGATTCGCCCGGCTGGCCGACACTCAGAACCGGATCTCCCTGGAGCGCAACCAGGAGATCGTCGGCGAGGTCCTCGAGGTCCTCTCCGAGGGACCGTCGAAGCGAGCGGGCATGGCCACGACACGAACCCGGACCGGCAAGGTCGTGCACGTGCCGACCGCTGCTCCGGCCGGCGAGTTCCTCACCGTCCGCATCGACTCCGCGGCGCCCCATCACCTCGTGGGGAGCGTCATCTGACTCGCCTCGTCGCCATCCTCGGGCCCACGGCGTCCGGGAAGACCGAGGTGGCGATCGAAGTGGCACTGGCACTGGGTGCCGAGATCATCTCGGCCGACTCGATGCAGGTCTACAGGGGCATGGACATCGGCACCGCCAAACCCACCCTTGCGGAGCGGCGCGGCGTGCCGCACCACCTCATCGACATCGTCGAGCCCTCGGAGGACCACACCGTGGCCGCCTACGCCGAGGCCGGTCGCTCGCTCATCGAGTCCTCCGAGCGCCCCCTCATCATCAGCGGCGGATCCGGGCTCCATTTCCGGGCCCTGGTCGATCCGATGAGCTTCCCTCCCACTGACCCGGAGGTGCGCGCCCGTGTGGAGGCGCTGCCGGAGGAGGAGTTGGTGCAGCGACTTCTCTCCGAAGACCCGTCCGCAGGCGACGCCGTGGACCTTGCCAACCGCCGCCGGGTGGTGCGGGCGGTCGAAGTGCTCGAGCTCACCGGCCTGACTCCATCGGCCCGCGCCGGTCAGTCCGAGGCCGAAGCGCTGCTGCGCTACGAGCCCCGATACCCGTTCCAGGCGATCGGGATCGACCCCGGTCCGCTCTTGGACGAGCGGATCGAGCGCCGGATGAGCCGGATGATGGACCTCGGCCTCGTCGAAGAGGTCGCGGGGCTCTGGGACCGAATGGGCCGGACCGCCCGTGCGGCGGTCAACTACCGCCAGATCGGGATGTACCTGGCGGGGGAGTGTGATCTCGACGAGGCCGTGGCTGAGGCCATTCGGGCCACGCGGAAACTGGCCAGACGGCAGCGCACCTGGTTTGGCCGCGACCCCAGAGTGGCCTGGATACCCTGGACTCCTGACCCGAGTGCCATGGCCGGTCGGATCCTGGAGGCGCTGTGAACTTCACCAAGATGCAGGGACTGGGCAACGACTTCGTGGTCGTGGAGGGACCCATCGATCTCGCGGCCGAGGACGTCGCCGCTCTGTGCGACCGGCGCTTCGGCATCGGAGCCGACGGAGTCCTGGTCGTGTCCCCGGGCCCTCCGATCGCCATGGACTACAGGAACGCCGACGGGAGCGCTGCGGAGATGTGCGGGAACGGGCTGCGCTGTGTCGCTCGCTACGCCCACGATCGAGGATGGGCCGAGTCGGCCGAGTTCGTGATCGACACCGCCGTCGGGCCCCGGCGGGCGATAGTGGGGGAGTCCACCGTCGAAGTGGAACTGGGGCCGATCGCGGTGACGGGCGCCGCCAGGCACGGCGAAGAGGACCTGGTCCTGGTCGACGTCGGCAATCCGCACGCGGTCCTCTTCGTTGACGACCCGGCCCACGTGGATGTCGCCGGGATCGGTGCCTCCGTTCAGGAGCAGTTCGCCGACGGGATCAACGTCGAGTTCGCCAGCCTGACGCCGGACGGTCTGGCGATGCGGGTCTGGGAGCGAGGAGTCGGAGAGACCATGGCGTGTGGTACCGGCATGGCCGCCGCGGTGGCTGCGGCCCGGCACGAACCGGGCATCCCGGTTCCGGTCACGGTCCCGGGGGGAAAGGCCCTGGTGACGATCCGGGACGGTGTCGCCTGGATCTCCGGCCCTGCGGACTACTCCTTCACGGGTAGCGTCGCAGGACGCTGACGACCTTGCCGATCAGCTCCACTCCTTCGGTGAACACCATCGGCTCGTAGGCCGGGTTCTCCGACTCCAAGATGACCTTGCCGTCGCGGCGGCGGAGCCGTTTCACGGTGGCCTCCTCGCCGTCGACGAGGGCGGCGACGATCTCCCCGTCCCGCGCCTCAGGCTGCTTGTGGACCGCCACGAGGTCGCCCTCGTGGATCCCGGCATTGATCATGGAGTCGCCCTTGACTTCGAGCAGGAAGACGGGCCCGTCTCCGACGAGATCGACGGGAAGCGTGAGGACTTCTTCGACTTGCTCGACGGCGAGGATCGGGGTGCCGGCGGCGATCCTGCCGAGAACCGGGATGTCGCGGGTCTTGGCGTTCCTGGAGGCGCTGGTGCCCGCGGGCACGTCGACCACCATGATCGCTCGGGGCTTGGACGGATCCCTCTTGATGAACCCGCCCTCCACGAGGGAGTTGAGGTGGGAGTGGACGGTGGACGGGGAGCTGAGCCCCACGGCCTCACCGATCTCGCGGACCGACGGCGGATAGCCGCGCTCGGCGACCATCTCTCTGATGTAGTCGAGCACCTGTCGTTGCCTCACCGTCAGTTCCATTTCGACTCCGTTCCTCGCCATTTCCCGACTCCTTGGTCGAACTCATGTACGAGTCTAGGGAGCCGGGGTCGCCGCTCCAAACATTTGTTCGATATTTCCTTGACACGGAACATGTGTTCGATAGAGTGTCGAACAAGCGTTCGCAGACGCTTCGAGCCCAGCGGGCCCGATCGGGAGGAAGGAGAGGCGATGTCACGACACAACAATGCACGAACCAACCAGCTGTCCGTCCGGCTGTCGATGCTCGTCGTGGCCGTCGCAGTCGCCTTCCTCCTGGTCGGAGGGGCGGGAGCCGACGCCGGGACACCGCCGACGCCGCCACAGGAGTACGTGGTGAAGAGCGGCGACACGCTCTGGGATGTGGCCGCCCGTCACACCGCTCCCGGCGGGGACGTCCGGGTCGTCATCGGGCGGATCATGGACGCTTCCGGTCTCACCGCCAGCTCTCTCCGGCCGGGCCAGGTGCTCCTCATCCCCGAGGCATAGGCCGACCGTTACCCTGGGGCGATGCTCTGCCCCGCTTGTGACGCCCCGGAGACGCGCGTCATCGACAGCCGTCCCGTCGAGGCCGGAAGGGCCATCAGGCGGCGGCGGGAGTGCGAGGCCTGCGGACACCGATTCACCAGCTACGAGCGCCTCGAGCCGCGGCTCGTGGTGGTCAAGCGAAGTGGCCTCGTCGAACCGTTCTCGACCGCAAAGCTCGCATCCGGCATCTCCGCCGCTTTCGCCGACCGGCCCGTGTCCGGCTCCGACGTCGAAGCGGTCGTCGCCGAGGTGGAGGAGGCGGTCCGGGCCGGTGGAGCCCATCAGGTCACGTCCGAGGAGATCGGCCACGAGGTGCTGGAGAGGCTCAAGGTGCTCGACGAGGTCGCCTACCTGCGGTTCGCCTCGGTGTACCAGGAGTTCCAGGACGCCACCGACTTCGAGCGCGCGATGGCCGAGCTCGAATCAGCCGATTAGGACGTTGATCTCCTCGAAGGCGCGCTCGGCGTCTGCGATTCCCGTTTCCACTTCTGCGCGCGTGGTCGTCAACGCCCCCATCAGGGCGCTCTCCACCCCGATGAGCTCGTCCCGGATCCGGTCGACCACTCCGGCCGCCGTCTCCGCGTCCCCCTCGGCGAGGGCATCGAGATAGAGCCGCTGATGGCCGCTCAGGTTGGCGGAAAGAGCAGCCATGGCCTCGGACACATCGGTGAAGGTGGCGTCCGGCAGCGAAGAACGGAGCGACTCGTACCGGGCCTGCCAATCGGCGAAGCCGGCGGCGGCTTCCTCGAGGCTCACGGTCGCCGGGTCGGTGAGGAGCTCAGGTGGCGTCAGGGCCGGGATCACGGCAGAGCGAACGGCGACAGCGTCGCCGAACCGGCGCGCCGCTTCCGCGACCGAGCCGCTCACGGAGATCAAGCGGTTCCTCAGGTCGGAATCGTCGTCGGTCAGGGTGGCAGCCGCGTCGAAAATGCCCCGCACCGCGGTATCCACCGCCAGCGTGGCGGAGCTGGCCAGCGCTCCGTCGAGTGTCGGCCCATCGAGGGTGGCGTTGGCTTCGCTCAGGTCGGCGAGCGCCGGCGTGGCCGTGTTCAACGCCGTGACGACTGCTTCGCGAGCCCGGGCCTTCTCGACCGCAGGGCGCTGATAGACCCAGATGGCGGTGGCCGCCACCACGAGCAGGAGCAGCCCCACGGAGCCGACCATTCCCCAGCGGATCTTGCGACCGGTGAACGCCGCGCTGAGCTCGGACGGCAGCCAGGAGAAGAGAGGGTCCTCGGCTTGCTGGGGTGGTGAGGCCACGGGGACGGTCTCGGTGGTCTCCACCCAGGTGAGGCGGGAGTCGTAGGTCGTCGCCTGTGTCTCGGCAAAGCCGAGCACCTCCATCGAGGAGTAGCGCGGTGGCCGGCGTCTTGTCGCAGTCATATCGGGAGTCGCTTACAGTCGCGTGCCCCGCCCCCCATGGAAGTTAAGTACAAGCGCCTCAGTTCTCAAGTGTTTCTTCCGGCACCCGCCCGGGAGGGGGACGCCGCCGTCGACCTGCAGACCACCGTCGACCTGGTACTCGACCCGGGGCAACGGGAGGCGGTTCCCACCGGGCTCGCGGTCGAGATTCCCGACGGTTATGCCGGCCTGGTCATTCCTCGGAGCGGCCACGCCCTCCGTTCGGGCCTGGGAGTGGTCAACGGGCCGGGCCTCATCGACTCCGGCTACCGGGGGGAGATCAAGGTCATCCTCGTCAACCACGGATCGGAGAGGGTGGAGTTCCAGGCGGGGGAGCGGATCGCGCAGCTGATGATCGTGCCGGTCCCCTACGTCCAGTGGGTCGAAGTGGCCGACCTGAATCCGACCGAGCGCGGGGCCGCCGGATTCGGGTCGACAGGGAGTTGAGCCCTTTGGGCTGCGGCGCGGGAGCCGGTACAATGCCCGGACCGGCGGAAGTAGCTCAGTTGGCTAGAGCGCAACCTTGCCAAGGTTGAGGTCGCGGGTTCGAATCCCGTCTTCCGCTCCAAGACGGTCGGTGGTCGGACCGCCACCTGGCGACGTGGCCGAGTGGTTAGGCGCGGGTCTGCAAAACCCGTCACACCGGTTCGATTCCGGTCGTCGCCTCCAAGGGCCCTTAGCTCAGCCCGGCTAGAGCGCTTGCTCGACACGCAAGAGGTCACTGGTTCAAGTCCAGTAGGGCCCAC
>CAYLYQ010000010.1:8660-14934 GCA_964388105.1 uncultured Acidimicrobiaceae bacterium | reverse complement strand
TACGACAGCTACACCGTCGACAGCCGGACGGTGAATGTTGAGGTCGGCGCGAACGCGGCGAGGGAACCGTACGTCGAGTTTGGGGAAACCATGAGCGGGACGGCAGGCTGCAATGGCTTCGAGCAATTCGAGGACGATTCCTTCGAGTTCGAAAGTGGCACGCTCCGACCGGGCGAGGTCGTCTTCGAGGCCGCCGGGTGCATACCTGCGTCCCTCATGGACAGTGAGATGGTCTTCCAGGACATGGTCTGGAACGAGGATGCCATCGACGTCACCATTGACGGCGCCGAGATGACCTGGCGTACCGGCGGAGTGGCTCTCAGGTTCACGGCCGTTGACGAGGCTCCTGAACCACCGGCCCCGCCGCCACAAACTGGCTTCGGATCCCTCGACTGCTCCCCTGACCTCGTGGAACGGACCAAGGTCCCTGCGGAGGGCACGGATGCCGAGGAGGTTGCGTTCGAGGCAGACCCGAGGGTGAGCCGCGTTGACGTGGAGAACCCTCAAGAGCTGATTGCCGAAGGCTACGACGCCAACGGGGAGATCATCCTCGTCGTCGCCTTCGACGACATTCGCCCGGAGACCTTCAGCATCTACACCTGCCCGTAGACGTGAACGAGAAAGCCCCCGGATGCCGGTTCGCTGACCACACGGAAACACTCTGGACCAAGTCGAGGAGGTGCCCTCGACCGGGGGAACGCCTGCACGGGCGGACGGTGAGTGACAAGTGAATACCAAGCCCCGCCCCTTTTTCACACGCGACTCGACACGCAAGAGGAAACTGGTTCAAGTCCGGTAGGGCCCACCAAAGAGAGAAACCCCCGCTCCGGCGGAAGCTTCTTTGTTTCGCCTCTCGCATTTCCCGGGTAGCTATGTCATGATTAAGGACGGAGGTATTCATGGCAATGTCCAAAGAGCACAAAGCTGCTCTGGCCGAAGGAAGAAGTCAGTCAAGGGCGATCAAGGCGTACCTGTCAACGCTCCATTCCAAGCGCCCGGGGCGACCGGTCACGCAGGAGTCTCTTCGCAGCCGGCTCGATCGGGTCAGCAAGCAGATCGCCGACACCAACGACCCTCTGGAGTCGGTGAAGCTCGTCCAGACCAAGCTCGACATCGAGGCCCAACTGGCCCGTATGGGGGGCTCGCAGACCACTGACGAACTGGAGAAGGGCTTCATCCAGTACGCCAAGGGCTACTCGGAGCGCAAGGGCATCAGCTACACCGCATGGCGCCAGATCGGTGTCCCCGCGGCCGTCTTGCGTCAGGCCGGTATCAAAGAGACCCGTCGCCGGTAGCGGGGCGTAACTAGTCCCAACCCAAGGCGGCTAACCGGTCGTCGTCGATTCCCAAGTGGTGCGCCAGTTCGTGGAGCACCGTTCGGCGGATCTCGTCCTCGAGTTCGTCCCGTGACAAACCCAGTTCGAGGTGTGGTCGGCGAAATATGACGATTCGATCCGGCATGACGCCGAAATAGTCGGCGCGTTCGTCGAGCGAAACGCCGTCGTAGACGCCAAGCAGATCGCCTTGTTCGGCTGACGGCTCCTCTTCGACAACGACGATGAGATTGTCGATGGTGTCGAGGACCCAATCGGGCAGCGACTCGAGCGTCCGGTCCACGACCGCTTCGAACTCATGACGCTGCAGACAGGCCTCCTTGCATCGGATCATTGTGGCAACCAGGTGCTGTAACCTCTAGCCCTCGACGGGCGGTTAGCTCAGTCCGGTAGAGCGCTCGCCTCACACGCGAGAGGTCACTGGTTCAAGTCCAGTACCGCCCACCTCATGTCGAAGTCCGGCCCCAGACTTCCGCGGAGGCTGGGCCTCTTCGATGCCATCGTGCTCGGTCTTGGCGCCATGGTCGGATCCGGCGTTTTCGTCGCCATCGGCCCCGCGGCGGCCGCCGCCGGCAGCGGACTGATGATCGGTCTCCTGGTCGCCGCCGCGGTTGCATACGCCAACGCCACCTCCTCGGCACAGCTGGCGGCGCGCTACCCCGAGGCCGGCGGGACCTATGTCTACGGCACCAGAGTCCTTGGCCCGCTCTGGGGCTATCTGGCGGGCTGGGTGTTCATCACCGGGAAGACGATGAGCCTGACCGTGATGGCCCTCACCGTCGGCGTCTATTCGTACGCACCGGCCGCCAAGGCCATCGCGGTGGCCGCGGTGGTCGCCATGGGGACGATCAACTACCTGGGGGTGAGGAAGACGGCTCGAGCCGCTCGGGCGCTCCTCCTGGTGGTGCTGTTGGTGCTGGCGGTCCTCATCGTCGGCGCGCTGGCGTCGAATCAGGTGGACTCCGGCCGCCTCGTCGGGGACTTCGAGGTTGCCGGGGTGCTCCAGGCCGCGGGGCTGCTCTTCTTCGCCTTCGCCGGGTACGCCCGCATCGCCACGCTCGGTGAAGAAGTCGCCGAGCCCGAGCGGGTGATCCCGAAGGCGATACCGATCGCGCTCGGCATCGCCCTCCTCATCTACGCACTGGTGGCGGTGGCCGCGCTCCTCGCCGTCGGGCCGGAGGCGCTGGCCGCGTCGGACCAGCCTTTGGCGGCAGCGGCGGGGGCGGCGGGCGAGTGGGTGGAGCCGCTGGTGCGCGCCGGGGCCGCAGTGGCCTCTTTGGGCGTCCTCATGTCGCTGCTCGCCGGTGTCAGCCGCACCATGTTCGCCATGGCCCGGGACCGAAATCTGCCGTCCGGCCTGTCCGCGATCCACCCCACCCACCGCACACCGCACCGTGCCGAACTGACCGTGATGGCGATGGTGGTGTTGGCGATCCTGTTCTTGGACATCCCGGGGGCGATCGGGATCAGCTCCTTCTCGATCCTCACCTACTACGCGATCGCCAACCTGTCGGCCCTGCGCCAGCCCGCGGAAGAGCGCAGATGGCCGCGGTGGCTGGCCTTCTTCGGCACGGTCGGCTGCATCCTCCTGGCGTTCTCGCTGCCCGGGGCGGCGGTGCTCTGGGGCGCGGTCTTGGCGGCGGTTGGGGTGATCGCCTGGTTGGTGAGGCCTAGAGGCTCAGCCGGTGGCTGACCGCCGGGGTCGGCGCTCGGAGGTGAGGTGGCGGCTCAGAGGCTCCCAGATGTGGGGCATCGCCAGGCTGCGCTTCATCGCGATCAGTGTCCGCATGAATGTGGGAACAGAGCGATCCGGGTCCATCGGGTTCGGCCGAGCCACGTTCTGCACGGAGGGCGGCGGATAGAGCACCACGACCTCACAGGCGGGCCAGCGCTCCTCGATCAGGTCGATCTCCTCGGCGAGGGACCGGGTGCCCACGCGGTCGAACATCTTCTCGTGGAACCGGGCCCGTTTGCGGCCCTCCATGGCGGCCAGGGGGGCGATCACGACGACCAGGTCGAGTGGCTCGGGCGACGCGAGAACGAGGTCAGCGTGGGTACCGGACGACACCCCTCCGTCCACGTACAGCCCGTTGCCGATGCGGTATGGGCGGAACAGGACGGGGATTGCCGACGACGCGGCAACCGCGTCGGAAATGCAGACCGAGGGGGCGGACTCGGTGCCGAAGGCCACCCTCGTGCCCTGGGCGATGTCGTGAGCCACGATGGCAGTGGGACGGTCCGGCCAGGTGTCGGCGGCGTTGGGCCCCACTTGCGTCGCCACCCATTCGGCCACCCCACCCGCGTGATATGGGGCGGGGAAGCCCATGAAGAGGTTGAGGCCGGGCCGGCGGATCCCTTGCCCCACGCCGTGTCGCACCCAGGTGCCGAGCTGCGAAGTCGGCCCCTTGGCGAAGACGTGGCCGCGAATCCGCTCGGTGACGTCGGAACGGTTCTCCTGGGGCCCCACGAGGGAATCGAGGCTGAGCGAGCCGTTGCGTACGAGGGCGGAGACGAAGGCGCCGGAAGAAGTCCCGACGAGGACGTCGGCGTCGTTGGGGGACCAGCCCGTGGCCATCTCGAGAGCCATGAGTGTGGCCATCTCGAACGACGCCCCGGTGATCCCGCCACCGCCGAGCACCAGTCCTACCCTGCTCACAGCTCCCAGGTTAGGAGCGGCCGGCCCGCAACAACCGTGTTGTCAGCCGAACAGGCGGCCGCAGCCACGGCAGCGACGGTCGTCCTCCGCCGTGGGTGCGTAACACCACGGACAGGGGAGGTCCTCCTGCCTGTCGTCGCGATGAATCGCCATGACCCCGGGTTCCGCCATTCGCTCATGTCCCCTGAACCCCTTGGCCAGGGCGAACAAACCGGTGGTCGCGGTGACAACTACGAGCGCTTCGAGCATGTCCGTCCTCCTTCTTGCCAAAGGCAAAGGGGAGGCTAAGCACGGGCCTGTGGAAAACCCGGTATTTGGCTAGGAGCCCATGACGGCTTCGGTGAGCTCGTCGACCAGGTACGACAGGTCGCCCAGGCGGCCCTCGCGCACCTCGGCGGCGTCGAGCATCATCACGGCTGCGTGGTAGGCCACCCAGGAGCGGTAACGGCTCTCGGGGAGCTCCGCCCCGTAGCCGCGCCGGAACGATGCGGCGGCGTCTTCACCGTGCATCATGGCGAACTGCCAAACGGCGAGGGTGAGGTCGTGCTCGGGTGGCCCGAGGGTCGCCCACTCCCAGTCGACCAGGGTGACCTTGCCCGCCTCGTCGATGACGAACTTGGTGGGCGTCGGCCTGGTGTGGATCGGCACCGGGTTGGTCGCCAGCGGGGGCTCGATCTCCATGGCGCGCACGAGAACCTCACGGTCCATTTCGAATCGGCGCCGGAAGCGCTCGAGGCGCTCGATGGTCGAGCGGAAATGGCTCTGGACGTAATCAGAGTCGATGCCGAGTGCCAAGTTGGTGATGGCGGCGTCGGCGGAATGGACGTTGCGGAGGGTGCGGCCCGCCGCCTCGAGAGCGTCGGCATTGCGCGGCAGGGTGGCCATGTTCCAGCTGCCACCGTCGGTCATTTGGAGCCACGCCATGTCGCCTTCGGCTCCGTTGCCGATGATGCGCGGGACACCGTCCACCGACGCCAGGGCCTCGAGGGCTCTCCGCTCACGGCGCTCACGGGAGGCGACGGGGTAGACCTTGATGATGGATGTGCTGTTGTCTGGGGCCGCGACCCGGAAAACCCGGTTCGCCCCAGCTGCGATCTCCCTGATTCGCGCGGTCGGGTGGAGGGACTCCACCAACTGCAGTGCATCCATGTACTGGCTACCCCTCTGACTAAACCGGCGGCTACCTGCGACGCCGTCACTACTCTGCGAGCCCAGGCTAGCGAGCTGAGAGATTGGCAGTAAGACTCACATATCCCGACGGCACCGTCGTTTCCCACGATGAAGGAGTGACGGGGCTGGAGGTGGCCAGGTCCATCGGACCCCGCCTCGCCGAGGCCGCGGTGGCCGTGCGACTCAACGGCGCGCTGGTCGACCTCGACCGCCCCATCACCGAGGATGCGGAGTTCGCCGTGGTGACCCTCTCCGACGACGACGGGCTCCACATCCTCCGCCACTCGTCGGCGCACGTCCTCGCCCAGGCGGTCCTGGCCGAGTTCCCCGGATCCACCTTCGCCATCGGTCCTCCGATCGAGGACGGGTTCTATTACGACTTCCGGGTGGAGAAGCCGTTCTCTCCTGAAGACCTCGAGCGGATCGAGGCGAAGATGCACGCCATCATCGCCGAGGATCAACCCTTCGTGCGCCAGGCGATGAGCCGTGCCGAGGCACTCGGAGTCTTCGCCGGCCACCCGTACAAGGTGGAGATAATCGAGTCGGTGGACCCGTCGGAGATGGCCGGTGGCGACGAGGTCACCGCCTACCGCAACAACGGCTTCATCGACCTGTGCCGCGGGCCGCACATGCCATCGACCGGCCGGATCCCGGCGGTCAAGCTCCTCCGCAGCTCCGGCGCGTACTGGCGCGGCGACGAGAAGCGCGACCAGCTCCAGCGCATCTATGGCACCGCGTGGCCGTCCCGGGGCGAGCTCGACGCCTACCTGCACCGCCTCGAGGAGGCCGAGAAGCGCGACCATCGCCGGCTCGGTCCGGAGCTGGACCTGTTCAGCTTCCCCGCCGCCCTCGGGTCGGGGCTCGCGGTGTGGCATCCGAAGGGCGGGACGCTTCGGAAGCTCGTCGAGGACCGGTCGCGCGCCATGCACATCGAGCGGGGGTTCGACCTCGTGGTCACCCCCCACCTGATGAAGGCCGACCTGTGGCGGACCTCGGGACACCTCGACTACTACGACGAGAACATGTACCCGCGCATGGAGATGGACAACGACCAGGAGTACCAGGTCAAGCCCATGAACTGCCCCGGGCACATCCTCATCTACCAGAGCCGCAC
>CAYLYQ010000010.1:0-8560 GCA_964388105.1 uncultured Acidimicrobiaceae bacterium | reverse complement strand
CTCGAGGCAGAGGGCGTGCCCTACCGACTGGCCCCGGGGGAGGGGGCCTTCTACGGTCCGAAGATCGACATCCACGTCAAGGACGCGATCGGGCGGCAGTGGCAGATGGGCACCGTCCAGCTCGACTTCAACAATCCCCAGCTCTTCGACCTCACCTACGTGTCTCCCGGCAACAAGCTGGAGCAGCCGTACATGGTCCACTGCGCCAAGGCCGGGTCTCTCGAGCGGTTCATCGGGATCATGGTGGAGCACTACGCCGGTGCCTTCCCCGCATGGCTGGCGCCGGTCCAGGTGACCGTGGCACCGGTGGCCGACCGCCATCTCGACTACGCGGAGGAGGTCGCGGCCGCGTTCACATCCGCCGGTCTTCGGGTCGAGGTCGATCGATCTTCGGAGACCGTGGGTGACAAGATCCGCCGGGCCATCACGCAGAAGCACCCCTCGGTGGTGGTGGTCGGCGACCGCGACATCGAGGACCGGACCGTCGGGCTGCGGCTCTACGGGGAGGAGCGGGACACCCGGGGTGTCGCCCTGGACGAAGCGGTGGCTCGGATCGCCGAGCTCGCCAAGGAGCCCGAGTGAGCGACGAGCGGCGGGTCGGCCGGGAAGGGATCCACATCGACGCCGAGCTCGCCGAGCGCCTCGACATCGAAGAGGAGCTCGACGCCAACGTCGAAGGCCCGTATCGCTTCCCCCCACCGTCCCGGCGTCGCTCCTCCGCCTGGATCATGGTCTTCTTCGCGGGCATCTCGCTGGTGGCGATTCCGAACGGCTGGATCGTGGCTCTCGGCTTTGCTGCCCTTGCCGCCTGGCTGTTTGCCTCGTCGTGGCCGCTGCAGGTCGACGAGCACCAGGCGCTGCGCATCGCGGGCGGCGCCGTCGACTTCCCGGTGGGGCACGCCTCGGCGGTCATCCGGTTCTCGGGGTGGAGGGCACGCCCGCATTGGTCCGTGGTGGTGTACGCCGCCACCGAACCTCCCGATCAGCGCGCCCTGGTGCTGGTCGACGGCGTCGACGGCTCGGTAATCGCAGAGCCGTACACCGAGCCCGTAGCCCCGGTCTGATCCCGAGTCCCGGCGGGGTAGCGGCTACCTGTCTTCGATCGGCACGTACTCGCGGTCGGCGTGGCCGACGTAGAGCTGCCGTGGGCGGAAGATGCGGGTGTCCGGGTTGGACAGCAACTCACGGAACTGCGAGATCCATCCCGGCATGCGGCCGATGGCGAACAGGACCGTGAACATGTCCGTGGGGAAGCCCATCGCCCGGTAGATGATCCCGGAGTAGAAGTCGACGTTGGGGTAGAGCTTGCGCTCGATGAAGTAGTCGTCGGAGAGGGCGACTTCTTCGAGCTCCCGTGCCAGGTCGAGCAGCGGATCGTCGACGCCGAGAGCGTCGAGGACCTCATCGGCGGACTGCTTCAGGATGCGGGCCCGAGGATCGAAGTTCTTGTAGACCCGGTGGCCGAAACCCATGAGCCGGAACGGGTCGTCCTTGTCCTTCGCCCGCTTGACCGCGGTGTCGACGGAGATCCCGCTGGAAGCGAGGCCCTCGAGCATCTCGAGAACAGCCTGGTTGGCGCCGCCGTGAAGCGGTCCGGCGAGAGCGTGGACACCCGCGGCGACCGCACTGAAGATGTTGGCGTGGCCCGACCCCACCAGCCGAACGGCCGACGAGGAGCAGTTCTGCCCGTGGTCGGCGTGAAGGACGAGGAGCAGGTTGAGCGCCTTGGCGACCACCGGATCGGGCAGATACTCCTCGGCGGGGACCGAGAACATCATCTTCAAGAAGTTGGACGAGTAGTCCTTGGTGTTGTCCGGATAGACGTACGGCTGGGAGACCCGGTACTTGTACGACCAGGCCACCATCGTCGGGGTCTTGGCGATCAGCCGTCGGGCGCTGATGTCGACCGCCTCGGTGTCGAGGGGGTTGAGGGCGTCCGGGTAGTAGGTGGCGAGGGCGGAAACCGCCGAAGCCAGGATCTGCATCGGGTGTGCATCGTGCGGGAACGCCTCGAAGAGGTGCTTCATGTCCTCGCGGATCAGCGTGTGACGGCGGATCGAGTCCTCGTATGCGTCGAGCTCGGAGGCAGTGGGCAGCTCGCCGTACTGCAGCAGGTAGCAGACTTCGAGGAAAGAGGCGCTCTCGGCGAGGCTCTCGATGGGATATCCGCGGTAGCTGAGCAGGCCGGCCTCACCATCGATGAAGCTGACCTCGCCTTGGCCCTCGGCGGTGTTGCCGAACCCGCTGTCCAGCGTCACCAGTCCCAGACCGGCTCGTAGCTTCGAGATGTCGATGGCGCCATCCCCGTGTGTTCCGATGTGCACCGGCAGGGTGATCTCTTGGTCTCCGTAGCGGAGTACGGCGTCGGGCATCCGGTTCCTTCCTAGCTTTCGTTCGCGGCGCGTGCGGCTTCGATGACTTGTTGCGCCTCAGCATGCGGGACCTCCGCATAGTGGTCGAACTCGACCTCGAAAGTCCCTCGTCCTGAGGTCAATGATCGCAGTTCGGCAGCGTATTGGCGCATCTCGGCCATCGGTACCTCCGCTGTGACGATCCGGCTCGACCCTTCGCCGTCCATTCCCAGCACCCGGCCGCGCCTCGAGTTGATGTCTCCCATGACGTCTCCCAGGTAGTCCTCGGGGATGACCACGCTCACCTTCATCACCGGCTCCAGGAGCACCGGCCGGAGTGAGTCGGCCGCGGCGCGAAACGCCTGGATGCCGGCCATGCGGAACGACATCTCGTCCGAGTCGACTGCGTGGAACTTGCCGTCGTACACCTCGGCGGCGACATCGATCACCGGGTAGCCGGCGAGGATGCCCCGGTCGAGGGCTTCCTTGACTCCCTTGTCCACGGCGGGGATGAACGAGCGGGGGATGGATCCGCCCTTGATCGAGTCGATGAACTGATATCCGGAGCCGCGGGGAAGAGGGGAGAAGCGCACGAAAGCGACGCCGAACTGCCCCCTGCCGCCGGTCTGCTTCTTGTGCTTGCCCTCGGCCTCCGCGGAGGCGGTGATCGTCTCGCGGTACGGAACCTTGGGGAGGGCCGAATCGACCTCGACGCCGAACATCCGGCTGATGCGCTCCAGGGTGACGTCGAGGTGGCTGTCGCCGAGGCCGGAGAGGATCGTCTCGCCCGTCTCGGCCCGCCGCTCGACACCGACCGTCGGGTCCTCGTCGGCAATGCGGGTCAGGGCCATCGACAACTTCTCCTCGTCCTGGTGCGAACGGGGGGTGATGGCGATCTCGGCGACGGGCCGCGGGTGGGAAACGGGGGCGATGACGACGTCCGTCCCGGGACTCCGCAAGGTGTCGCCGGCGCGGAGGTCGTCGACTTTGGCCACCGCGCCGATACCGCCGACCGGCAGGTCGGCGACATCTCGGTGCTCCTTCCCTTGCAGCTTGAAGAAGCTGTGGAGCCTGACTTTGCCGCCGGTGCGGGCCAGTTCCAGGTCCTGGTCGGCCTTCAGTGACCCCGAGTACACCCGGAAGAGGCTCACCCGTCCCACGAACGGGTCGGAGAAGGTCTTGAACACGTAAGCCGCAACCGGGCTGTTCTCGGCGAGCGCCGGCCCGGTCCCGGAGATGACCGCCGGGAACGAGCGTTCCGTCGGATTCGGGCCGTAGTCCACGATGAACTCGAGAAGCGTGTCGACTCCGATGAGCTTGGCGGCAGAGGTGACAAGGACCGGATGGATGTCCCCGGAGATGATCCCCTTGTGGATCGTGGCGACGATCTGCTCGCGGGTGGGCTCCTTGCCCTCGAAGTAGGCCTCCATCATCTCGTCGTCGCTCTCGACGACGGTCTCGATGAGACCGGTGTGGGCGGTATGGACCAGGTCGGCGACATCGGCGGGCAGGTCGACCTGGGTGCCCGTCTTGGCGCCTTCCTCGTACTCGTAGGCCCGTTCACTGGCGACCCGAACGAGGCCGCGCAGGTTGCCCTCTTCGCCGATCGGGGCGTGGATCGGGGCGATGGCCTTGCCGAAGGCGGAACGGAGCTCCTCGAGGGTGCGCGTGTAGGAGGCGCGCTCGCGGTCGAGCTTGGTCATGACGATGGCGCGCGGGATTCCTTCTTCGGCGGCCGCCCGCCACAGCTGCTCGGTGTGCACTTCGACGCCGTCGACGGCGGACACGCAGAACAGGGCGAGGTCAGCGGCTCGGAGCGCGGAGCGGGCGTCTCCCACGAAGTCGGACGAGCCGGGGGTGTCGATGAGATTGATGCGGTGTCCCATCCACTCGACGGTGGCGGTGGACAGGCTCAGGGAGATGTTGCGGGCGATCTCTTCGGGCTCGTGATCGAAAACGGTCGTCCCGTCCTCGACAGATCCCATCCGGTTCGTGGCGCCGGCGACGAAGAGCATCGCCTCCGCCAGGGTGGTCTTCCCGCTACCGCCATGGCCGACCAGGACCACGTTGCGCACTTTCTCGGGGACCAAGTGACCTCCTCGTTGAAGTGGGGCGATCCTAACGGTGGATGCGGGACGCGTTCGAGGGCGGGTGCTACTTTCGCGTCGTGATCGACTTACGGGTCCGCCCCCGAGTGACCCGCTTCCTCGAGCCCATCGGCAGAAACCTCGCCCGAATCGGCATGACCGCGACCGCCATGACGGTTCTCGGACTGTTGGTCGTGATCGCAGGTGCGGCCCTCATCGCCACCGGGCGTTTGGTGTCAGGTGGCGTGGTCGTGCTGCTCGGATCGATGCTCGACGGCCTCGACGGCGCGGTGGCCCGTGCTTCGGGCAACGTGACCGATCGCGGAGCCTTTCTCGACGCCGCTTTCGACCGGCTCGGCGAGATCGCCGCGTTCGGCGCATTGGCGGTGGCGAGCGCCGGAGCGCCCCGGACGCTCCTTCTCATCGTGCTGGGTCTCGGCGGCGCCATGCTGGTCCCGTACATGCGGGCCCGGGCGGAGGCCTTGGGCATCGACGGCCGTGGCGGAATGATGGGCCGAGCCGAGCGCATCCTGCTCTTCTGCATCGGCCTCATCGTCGGGCAGGTGGAACCGATGCTCTGGGTATTCGTGGTCCTGGTCTGGATCACGGTCATCACCCGTTTCCGGCACACCTACCGTTCCATCCCGTCGTGAAGAGCGGGCTCGCGTATCTCGGCCTTCGGGTCGGTGTCGGTCTCGTTGGTCTGCTCCCGGGGGGAGTCGCCCGGGCTCTGGGGAAGGTTGCCGGGGTCATCTGGTGGGCCGTCGACGGTGGGCGCCGCCGCATGGCGACCCGTCACATGTCCCGTGTCCTGGGCAACCCGGTCGCGGCGCGCACCGCCAGCCGCGGGGTCCTGATGTCTTACGGCCGCTACTGGGCCGAGGCGCTCTGGGCGCGGGAGAGAAGAGTCGATCGGATGCTCGCCACCAGCACGGTCGAAGGCCTCGAACACATCCTCGAGGCGCGAGACCGGGGGACGGGGATGATCTACGCCCTGCCCCACATGGGTAACTGGGAGGCCGCCGCCCCGGTAGCCGGCCGTGAGGGCGTGCCTGTGGTCGCGGTGGCCGAGAAGCTGAAGAACGAGCGGATCACCGACTGGTTCACCCGGATGCGAGCGGGGTTCGGCATCGAGATCGTCCTCGCCACGGGGAGCGTCGAGGTGATGCGCCGGCTCGAAGAGGCCGTCGCCTCCAACAAGGCTGTCGCTCTGTTGTCGGACCGTGACCTGAAGGGGCGCGGGGTGACCGTCGAGTTCTTCGGAGAGGAGACGACCCTGCCCGCCGGGCCGGCCACCATGGCCATCAAGACCGGCGCACCGTTGCTGCCGGTCGCCTCGTACTTCGACGGCGACGGCCACCGTGTGGTCGTCCACCCACCCATACCGGTGCCGGAAGGCTTGCCCCGGCCCGAGCAGGTTCGCATCATGACTCAGGCACTGGCCCACGAGATGGAGGGCTTCATCCGGCAGGCACCCGAGCAGTGGCATCTGGTCGTCCCCAACTGGCCATCGGACCGCCAATGAGGGTCGGCCTCGTCTGTCCTTACGACTACACGGCCCCGGGCGGGGTACAGCAGTTGGTTTCCGATGTCGCGGCCGGCCTGCGCGCGCGGGGCCACGAGTCGGTCATCGTCGGCGCAGGGAACGCCGAGGAGGAGCCGGAAGAAGGCGTCGTCCTCGTGGGCGGCACGGTCGGCATCGAGGCGAACGACTCGGTGGCACGGGTGGCACTGTCTCCGGCATCGTGGGGCCGGGTGCGTGATGCCCTGGCGGACGTCGACGTGGTGCACGTTCATGAGCCCTTGGTGCCACTGGTCGGCTGGTCCGCCCTCGGCACCGGACAGCCCACGGTGGCTACGTTCCACGCCGACCCCGCGCCATGGGTGCACCGGGCGTATCGGGCCTTGCCGGTCGCCAACCTGATGGGGCGCTCGGTCATCACTGCGGTCAGTCCAACTGCGGCGGCGGCCGTCCCCGAGTCATGGGGTCCGGTCGAGGTGATACCCAACGCCATCGACGTGGCCTCCTACGACTTGGACGCGGAGCGCGTGCCGGTGCGAGTTGCCTTCCTTGGGCGAGACGAGCCGCGGAAAGGCCTCGACGTTCTCCTCGAAGCCTGGCCGGCCGTGGCGGAGAGCATCGACGGCGCCGAGCTCAAGATCATGGGGGCGGATCGCCCGGCGGCCATCCCGGGGGTCGAGTTCATGGGGCGGGTGAGCGGCGATTTCAAGAAGCGGATCCTCGCGTCGTCTGCTGTCTTCGCCGCGCCCAACCTCCGCGGCGAGAGTTTCGGGATCGTCGTGGCCGAGGCGATGGCCGCGGGATGTGCTGTCGTTGCCTCAGACTTGCCGGCGTTCCGCGACGTGGCCGGCCCCGACGCCGCCTTCACGACCCCGGGGGACGCCGCCGAACTGGCGGAAGCGATCATCGACACGCTCGAGAATCCTGCAGCTGCCGCCGCGATGGGCCAGAGGGCTCGAGCCCGCGCGGCTCGTTTCGACATCGCCGAGATCGCGGCTCGCTACGAGGCGGCCTATCACCTGGCTCTGGGGATGACCGCAATCGCGGGCTGGTGAACCGGGGATGTGTGGGGGTGACGAGTGAGCGGTCTCGACGTGATCTTCCGCGAACCGAATATCCTGGGAGCCCCGACCCCTCCCGAGATCCCGGGAGACGGACGGGCACACCAACTACCGATGGATTGATCTGACATGGCCGGACATTCGAAGTGGGCGAACATCAAGCACCGCAAAGGTCGGCAGGACGCTGCGCGCGGGAAGCTCTTCGGAAAGCTTGCCAAGGCCATCGAGATCGCGGCGCGTGAAGGCGGCGGCAACCCCGACTTCAACCCGACGCTGGCCACGGCGGTGTTCAAGGCCAAGGCGGCATCGATGCCCAACGACAACATCGACCGTGCGATCAAGCGGGGCACCGGGGAGGTCGCAGGCGCCATCTACGAAGAGATCTGGTACGAGGGATACGGTCCCGGGGGCGTGGCCCTGTACGTGCAGATCCTCACCGACAATCGGAATCGCGCCGCGTCGGAAGTGCGCACCGCCTTCTCTCGCAACGGCGGGAACCTGGGGGAGCCCGGATCGGTGGGTTACCTCTTCTCGCAGAAGGGCCAGGTGGTCGCCAGCGGGTCCGAGGACGATGTCATGCTCGCTGCCCTCGACGCCGGAGCCGAGGACATCCTCGACAACGAGGACGGGACCTTCGAGATCGTCACGCAGCCGTCCGAACTGGGCACCGTCCGCAGCGCGCTGGAGGAGGCAGGCTTGGAAGTCGTCTCGGCCGACATCACCCAACGCCCGTCGAGTTGGATCCCGGTTGGTGAGGGCGAAGCCCGCAAGTTGATGCGACTGATCGACGCCCTGGACGATCTCGACGACGTCCAGTCCGTCCACGCCAACTACGACATCGACGACGAGATCATGGAGAAAGTCCTCTCCGAAGCCTGACGGGCCGGATAAACCCGCCGACCCCTGGACGGCCTCGTCCTTGAATCCTGCCCATGAAGCCGTTCCTCACTGGAGTCGTCGCCGGTTACGGGATCGCAGTGCCCGTCGGCGCGATCGGGATCCTCATCATCGAGACGGGGATGCGTCGCGGCTTCCGCAAGGGATTCGCGGCGGGCGCAGGCGCGGCGACGGCCGATGTGGTCTACGCCGCGGCCGCCGTCATCGGCGGGGCGGGCATCGTTGCCGCGGTGGGAAGCGTCGGGCCCTTTCTGCGACTCGGAGGGGGAGTCCTTCTCGCCGCGATGGCAGTGGTGGGCCTCTGGCGGACATTGCGAGAGCGACCCGCCACCAAGGTGCGTCCGGAGGGAGGGATGCTGGGCGTGTATGCCGCGTTCCTGGGTCTCACGCTCGTCAACCCGGCCACGGTCGTGTACTTCGCCGCGGTCGTGGTCGGTCTCGGCGTGGCATCCGGCATGACCTTCCTGGAGGGCGCGGCTTTCGTCCTCGGTGCGGGCCTGGCCTCCTTGTCCTGGCAGACCCTGCTGGCATGGTTCGGATCGGCCGCGGGAGGGCGCGTGTCCGAGGCGACCAGGCGCTGGATCGGGGTCGTGGGCAACCTCGTGGTCGCCGGGCTGGCGATCGCCATCTTCCTCGGTTGAG
>CAYLYQ010000009.1:13818-56431 GCA_964388105.1 uncultured Acidimicrobiaceae bacterium | reverse complement strand
TTCGTACCCATAATGTGGCCAGGAATCGCGTGAACGCAACCGTTGCGGGCTCGATTTCGCTCAACGCCGAATAGTCGCGCGACGAAAACGTCTTCGCCGCGCCGGACTTCGGCACCTCGACACCAGTTGGCGTCATGGAGGCCGGACAGTCGGATGGTCGCTTGTGAGGGCAACAAGCCCCCGCGTCTCACTGAGATCCTGTAGCCACCGGATCAACGGGACGAAGGCCCGACCGTTACGTAAGGCAGCCGAAGCGACCGGTTCACGAGTTCCAACTCCACGGATGGGTAGAAGTCCTGGATGTCAATGACCCCGAGGACGGGGTGAGAATCGAGCATCTCAAGGCCCCGATGCCGCCTCTCCGCCACGAGCGAATCCCACTTCTTGAGCCGCCAGACTGAAGGCCGTTGACTCAGACGAGGCGAGAAAACACTCGACTGGTCGACTTGCTTGTCTATGGCATTGACTCCCCGCCCGACGAGGCCGCGGTAGATCGCTTGATCCAAGGCATCCAACCAGATCATCGGGCGATACCCACGAGTGTTCTTCGGCTAAGAAGATGTTTGCGCAATGAGCGGCGTCCGGGATGAGTCCAGCCGATCGATGGCCCTGGCTGCTGCGGTCTCGCTATGTGCCGTCAGGTCGCACCATGACCACGGGTCCGGCAAGGAGTCCTTAGATGCGAGGTTGCCCCCCAACCTCGAGGGACGTCTTCACCTCCGGTCTTGTTAGACCTCTCATCTAGCCTCCCCGCCAAATGAAGGGGGCGACCTTGGCGGTCGCCCCCGACTAGCTCTCTCTGTCTGCCGGTAAGAATGAGAGTGATCGCAACTCCACTCTCATTCTGTGACAAACCCACTCTCATTCCGTGGCAACGCCCTGGATGAGAGTGTGACAACCCTCATCAGCTGCAGCCGGTGGTGTCTCCGCAGGTGAGGCACACGTAGCAGCTGCCGTTGCGGACAGTCATGTGACCGCAGTTGGAGCAGACCGGGGCGTCGCCCATGTTCTCCTTCAGCGCCAGGTCCTTCATGTCCGTCTTGGCGGTCACTGCCGTAGCCGTGCCTGTCGCCGTGGCGGCGTGGGCCACTTTGGTCGAGCTCGAAGAAACGTTGCCGTTCGAAGGAACCGAGGGCAGAGTGACATCGGAGTCGACGAAGACCGCCATCTCCTTGACCAGGTCGACCTCTGTCTCGGCCACTGCGTCGTCCAGCCCGAGCTGGATGCCCGCCTCGAGGGCCATGCCCTTCGGCGGTTCCGGCATCTCGCCTTCACGGGTCGGAGGCACCTGGGCGAGCTCGTCACGCTCCAGGTACTCGACGCCGAGGGCGCGGAACACGTAGTCGATGATCGAGTTGGACATCTTGATGTTCGGGTGACCCTCGACCATGCCCCGGGGCTCGAACGTCTGGAACGTGAACGTGTCGACGAACTCGTCGAGCGGCACCCCGTACTGCAGACCCTTGGACACGGCGATGGCGAAGCAACTGAGGATGCCCTTGAGCGTGGCGCCCTCCTTGGCCAGGTCGATGAAGATCTCGCCGAGGGTGCCGTCCTCGTACTCGCCGGTCCGCAGGTACACCTTGTGCCCGCCGACCCGCGCCTCCTGGTTGAATCCGCGCCGCTTCGAAGGCAGCAGGAACCGGGGCGGCTGCATCCCCTGGGCGTACGCCTGGGTGGGCGAGATGCCGACCGGGATCTTGCCCCAGTGGATCTGCTTCTCCGCCTCGACGGCGGCGGTGACTGCGACTTCCTCGTCTTCGTTGTCCTCACCCTCGTCCGCAGTGGAGTTGAGGGGCTGGGCCGCCTTGGACCCGTCCCGGTAGATGGCCATTGCCTTCAGGCCGAGCTCCCATGAGGTCCGGTACGCCTCCTCGATGTCGGAGACGGTCACCTCGTTGGGCATGTTGATCGTCTTCGAGATCGCACCCGAGATGAACGGCTGGGTCGCCGCCATCATCAGGATGTGCCCGTTGTGATGGATGAACCTCTGGCCGTACTTCCCGTTCTTGTTGGCGGTGTCGAACACCGACAGGTGCTCGTCACGGAGGTGAGGCGCCCCCTCGATCGTCTGCCGGCCGCAGATGTGGTCGTTGGCCTCGGCGATCTGGCTCGGCGTAAACCCGAGCTCGCGAAGCAGGTTGAAATCCGGGGCCGTGTACTGGTCGGCTGAGATGCCGAGCCGGTCCATGACGTCAGTCCCCAACGAGTAGGCGTTGAAGGCGAACCGCAGCTCGAAGGTCGCCGGGAGCGCCTTCTCCAGCTTGGTGATGTCCGCTTCGGTGAGGCCCTTGGAAAGGAGAGCCTCCCGGTTGACGTGCGGGGCGCCGTCGAAGCTCGAGGACCCGACGATGTACTCGACGATCTCCTTCACCTGGTCGTCGGAGTAGCCGAGGTGCCGGAGGGCCGGCGTCACGGACTGGTTGACGATCTTGAAGTAGCCGCCTCCCGCCAGCTTCTTGAACTTGACCAGGGCGAAGTCGGGCTCGACACCGGTGGTGTCGCAGTCCATGAGCAGACCGATGGTGCCCGTGGGGGCGATCACCGTCGCCTGGGCGTTCCGGTAGCCGTTGGCCTCGCCGAGCTCCAACGCCTCGTCCCACGCCCTGCGGGCCGCGTCGAGCAGTTCGGGCGGGCAGTGGGCCGGCTCGATGCCGACCACCGTGTGGCTGACGCCGTCGTATTCAGCCTCGTTGTAGGCGGCACGGCGGTGGTTGCGGATCACCCGGAGCATCGACTCCCGGTTCTCGGCGAACCGGGGGAACGGGCCGACGACCCCGGCGATCTCGGCGGACATCGCGTAGGCCTGGCCGGTGAGGACCGAGGTCAGCGCACCGGCGATCGCACGACCCTCCTCGGAGTCGTAGGCGATGCCCTGGCGCATGAGGAGCGACCCCAGGTTGGCGTAGCCGAGCCCGAGCGTCCGATAGTCGTACGACCCTTGGGCGATCTCGGGGGAGGGGAAGTGGGCCATCGCCACCGAGATCTCCAGAACGACCGTCCACAGCCGGATGGCGTGCTCGTAGGCGGCGATGTCGAAGACGCCGGTCTCGTCGTCGTAGAACCGCACCAGGTTGATCGACGCCAGGTTGCAGGCGGTGTCGTCGAGGAAGAGGTACTCCGAGCAGGGGTTGGAGGCCCGGATGCGACCACCCGCAGGCGACGTGTGCCACTCGTTGATCGTGGTGTCGAACTGGAGGCCGGGATCGGCGCACGCCCAGGCGGCGTCGGCGATGCGGTTCCACAGGTCGCGGGCCTTGACGGTCTTGCGGACCTTGCCGTCGGTGCGGTTGACCAGCTCCCAGTCGCCGTCGTCCATGACGGCCTGAACGAACTCGTTGGTGACTCGCACCGAGTTGTTCGAGTTCTGGCCCGAGACCGTGGCGTAGGCCTCGCCGTTGAAGTCTGCGGGGTAGCCGCCGGCCTGGATGAGGAGGCGGGCCTTGTCCTCTTCGACCTTCTTCCAGTCGACGAAGGTCTCGATGTCGGGGTGGTCGACGTCGAGGATGACCATCTTGGCGGCGCGCCTCGTGGTTCCACCCGACTTGATGGCGCCGGCGGCGCGGTCGCCGATCTTGAGGAAGGACATGACCCCCGACGACTTGCCGCCTCCGGACAGTGACTCGTTCTCGGAGCGGATGGCGGAGAAGTTGGAGCCGGCGCCCGAGCCGAACTTGAAGATGCGGGCTTCGCGCACCCACAGGTCCATGATCCCGCCGTGGTTCACGAGGTCGTCCTTGACCCCGAGGATGAAGCAGGCATGGGGGGCAGGGCGGCTGTAGGAGTCGGGGGAGGTGGTCAGCTCGCCGGTCTTGGAGTCGACGAACCAGAAGCCCTGGGCGGGGCCGGTGAGCCCGTAGGCGAAGTTGAGGCCCGTGTTGAACCACTGCGGCGAGTTGGGGGCGGCCATCTGGTTGGCGAGCATGTACCTGAGCTCGTCCTCGAAGGCCTCGGCGTCGTCGGCGGAGGCGAAGTAGCCCTCACGCTCTCCCCAGTGCCTCCAGGTGCCGGCGAGACGATCGAACACCTGGCGGGCGGAGCGCTCCGGTCCGGTAACGGGGTTGCCGTCGGCGTCGAGGATGGGGGAGCCGTCGGCTTCGAACTGGGGGACACCGGCCTTGCGGAAGTACTTGGAGACCATGATGTCGGAGGCCACCTGGCTCCAACCCGCCGGCATCTCGGCGTCGGTCATCTCGAAGACCACCGAACCGTCCGGGTTGGTGATCCGGGAGTCCCGGCGGGACCACTCGATTCCGTCGTAGGGATCTTTCCCAGCCTCGGTGAAGCGACGGGTGATCCGCAGGCCTTGGGTCATGTGAAAACCTCCTCCGCACGCCGCCCGGAGAAGGGCGGTCGGCTCGTTCCTCTGATTCTCAAGCCACCACAAGATGTAGTGGTGTGGGGGAAGTCGTCCACAACATCTGGTATGGACTACGGCACTGTAATTACACGGATGTCAATCGTCAAGCACCACTTTTCCACAGGCGGAAAAGCCCAGGTCGGACGGCTCTGCAGCCAGGGGGAAGTCCGGGGGCGGTGCCCGGGGGAAGCGAGGGAGAAGATAGATCGGCGACGCCGCCGGGGCCAGCCCGGGCCGCACCAAGTTTTCGCGGCTTAGTCGCCGATCTCGACGTCCACCCGGCCGTCTCTCCAGCGGACCCTCACTTCGACCTCGGTGTCCCCGCTCGTGAGCTCGACCCGCACCTCCGGCGGGCCCGCCTCGTCGATCTCGGTCGTGAAGCCTGGAGCCGGGTCGACGGACACCAGGGTGATCGCCCCCGGGGCCACCCGCACCGTCACAGTGCCGCCTTCGGTCGGAACGGACATCAGGTCGCTCTGGGGCGCGGTGGTGGTCGAGGTCGGAGTGGGCCCCGTGGTGGTGGACGGCGCCGGCACGGTGGACGAAGTCGGCGGCGAGGTGCCCGCGGTCGACGATGGCCCTTCCACCTCCAGGGGAGTGGTGTCGCTGGGACCGAGGCGATCGTCGGCGAAGCTGACGATCTGCCACGTGACCGCCGTCGCTCCCACGACGACCACCAGCCAAAGCGCAACGAGCTGCCAACGTCTCACTGCAGCATTCTCCCGTAATCTCGCCAGTGTGGCGAGGGTCGTTCTCATCGAAGACGATGTCGAGATCCGCCGTCTGGTGGCCGGCGCCCTGGCCGCAGCGGGACACGACGTCGAGTCGTCGGATCGCGCCCTCGAGGGGCTGGAGCTGGTCGTCAAGGGCAGCCCCGAAGTCGTGCTCATGGACCTGGGTCTCCCCGACATCGACGGGACCGAGCTCCTGCGCATGATCCGCGCTGTCTCGACGGTTCCGGTCATCGTGATCACGGCACGCGGGGATGACGAGTCGGTGGTGGCCACTCTCGATGCCGGGGCCGACGACCACCTCGTCAAGCCGTTCTCGGTGAGCCAGCTCGAGGCGAGGATCCGCGCCGTCCTGCGCCGCGGCTCGCCTGAGGGGTCCCGCTCGGAGATCGCGGTCGGCGGTCTGGTTCTCGACCCCGGCGGACGCACGGTTTCCGTCGACGGTTCACCCCTCGACCTCAGCCCCAAGGAGTTCGACTTGTTGCGCTTCCTGATGGAGAACACGGGACGCGTCGTCACCAAGCGGGAGGTCCTGGCCGAGGTGTGGCGCGAGCCGTACGGGGGTGCCGATCGAACCATCGACGTGCACGTGTCGTGGCTCCGCAAGAAGCTCGGGGAGACCGCCCAGGAGCCCCGATACATCCAGACCGTTCACGGTGTGGGCATCAAGCTCGTCGACCCCGGCGCGTGAGACGGAGCCTCGCCCTCCTCAGCCTGGCGACGACCACCCTGGTAGTCGTCGCACTCCTCGTCCCGCTGGGGCTGCTCGTCCGCCGGCAGGCACACGACGCCGCTCGTCTCGAAGCGGAGCGCGAGGCTCGCACCGTGGCGGCCATCGTCGCCCTGGCCCTGTCCTTCGACACCCCGGGCGACGAGATGGCGGGCACCGTCGGGCCCCTCACCCCCGGGACCACGGTGACTCTCGAGGACGGCACTTCTTTCGGAGAGCCCCGAGACGGCCAGGGCACCCTGACCGAGGCCGCCATGTCCCTGGCCAACACGATCACCGCCGACGTACCGGGGGGTTGGGAGATCGCGCTCCCGGTCATCAGTGCGGACCGGGTCGCGGTGGTCGGCGTGTTCGTGACGGACGCCCAGCTCGAGGTGGGGGTCACCCAGGCGTGGCTCCTCCTCGGGCTGGTGGGACTCCTCCTGATCGGCTTCTCGACGCTCGTGGCCGACCGTCTGGGCCGCAGGCTGGTTGCCCCCGTGAGTCATCTCGCCGACGCCGCTCACCGGCTGGGCGAGGGAGACCTGCAGACCCGGGTCGAGGTCGACGACACCACCGAGCTCGGCGACGTCGCTTCGGCGTTCAACCACCTGGCGTCCCGGCTCGGGTTGCTTCTCACCGCGGAGCGCGAGGAGGTGGCCGACCTCTCCCACCGGCTTAGAACCCCGATGACCTCGCTGCGGCTCGAGGCGGAGGGTCTCGCCGACGCCGACGACAGGGCCTCGGTGCTGGCTCAAGTCGACCGCCTCGAGGCGGCGGTGGACTCGCTGATCACCGCAGCGCGGACCAAAGGGGCCGAGGTCGGGACCAGCCGGCTCGACATCGTGGTCGGCGAGCGGGCAGCCTTCTGGTCGGTCCTCGCCGAGGAACAGGGCAGGGAGATGGTCGTGGACAGCGAGCCCGGCGTCGAGGTGGCCGTTGCCCCATCCCAGCTGGCCGACGCTCTCGATGTCCTCATCGACAACGTGTTCAGCCACACCGAGCCCGGGGTGCCCTTCCGTGTGGCCTCGGGTGCCATCGGAGGCCGCGCCTACCTCCGCGTGGAGGATCGGGGGCCCGGGGCGAGCGGAGACATGATCGGCCGCGGTTCCAGCGGCGACGGTTCGACGGGCCTCGGGCTCGACATCGCGAGACGCACAGCCGAACTGGCCGGAGGCGGCCTCGAGATGTCAGAGCGCCCCGGAGGCGGGGCCAGGGTCACCCTCTGGTTCGGAACCGGCTGATCAGGTGTTGCGACGGGTCAGTGCGCTGAGCAGGACCGCAGCCCCGATCACCACGAGGGCCAGGGGTCCGATCAGCTTCAGATCCTGCACCCTGACCGTCCAGACTCCTGCGGCCTCGAGCGCGAAGGCGACGCCGATCGCCAGGAACACGAGTCCGGTGATGAACGTCCCGATGTGGGTCCTCACCGCCTCACCTCGACCTTCCCCGCCCCGATGTTGACGTTGAGCGTCAGGGTGACCGGAGCGGTGTCGAACCCTGGGCTGGTGAAGCTGTAGTTGGGCATGAGCCCTTCCGCGCCCTCGCCCAGGATGATGATCTCCCCGGCGCCCACGTTCGCCTCCACCCGGAACGGGGTGTCTTCGGGAACGCGGATCTGCGCCTCGCCGGCACCGACCGAGATCGCCACCGTGGCCGACTCGGTCATCTCCAGCCCGGACAGATCGAGTGTCATCTTGCCGAGGGCGATGTCGTAACGCTCCTCGAGTTGGCTCATGTTCGTGACCGTGATCTCACGGTCGCCAACCCCGCCGCGGAAACCGGCGGGGACGAAGGCGATGAACAGGGTGGCGATGGTGAGGAACACACCGAGTGTCACCAGGCCCGGATGCTGACCTCGAAACGACCCGATGATCAAAGCCAGGCCGACCACGGCCAGCGCGATGGGCACCAGCGTGGTGAGGCGCACGGACACGACGTCGGCCGCGTCGAGCAGCCATACGGTCCCGAGGATGACGAGGACGATTCCCGTGACGATCGCCCCGTAGGTCGGGAAGTCGGAGGTCGGCTGAGGCTCTTCCACAATCTTGGGTTCGTAGTCAGTCACGGCGGAGTCCGATCACGATCAACGCCAGGCCACCGACGACGACGGCCATCGGCCACATCAGCTTGTCGAACCAGGGGATGAACTGGTTGAGGAGCAGCATCAGGCCGATCCCGACGAGGACTATCCCCGCGATGATCGAGCCCTGAGGCCCGAGCGGCCTGGCCGGTTCCGCCGGCCCCGAGTCGTTGGCGTCGCCTTCGGGGATGACCACCCACGCGATGAGGTAGGCCAGTACGCCCGCTCCTCCGGCGAGGGTGAAAACGACGAAGCCGAGTCGGAACCAGACGGGGTCGACTCCGAAGTAGCGGCCGAGGCCGCCGGCGACGCCGCCGACGACCCTGTCCGTCTTGCTGCGGGTGAGTCTGGCCTGCTGCGGTTGGGGGGCCTCTGTCTGGCCCATTTGCTCTTCGGTCATCAGGAGGCCTCCTTGCCTGTGGATGATTAAAGCACCGGGCATCGCGGCGGTGCCAGGGACTTTCGTCCCTGGCACCGAGGTCTCGTGAATCGAGGGCGATCGGTCAGGAGCGCTTGATCTCGATCTCGAGTCGTCCGTCGTCGAGCTCGGCCTCGAACTCGGCGTGTGCCCCCGTCTTCTCGAAGCGAATCCGGATCCGGTCTGATTCCTGGTCCTTGATCTCGACGGCCCACCCAGGTGCCGAGACGTCCACGAGCACGAGAGCGCCACCTTGGAGGTCGACAGTCACCGTCACACCGTCGGCGACCCGGAAAGTGCCCCCGCCTGCGGCGACGAACTCCTCCTCGACGGTCGTGGAAGTCGAGCCCGAGGTCGAGGTGGACGATGCTCCCGGCGTCGAGGTCGACGAGGAGTTGCCCGGCGTCGAAGTGGACGGCGAGGACGACGCCGGTGTGGTGACCGAGGTCGACGACGACTCCGATGCAGTGGACGAGCTCGAGGTCGGTGACGACGAGGATGTCGCCGTTCCGGCAACTGCGAGCGGGGCCAGCACTCGCGGCTCTTCTGGAGCATCGCTCGCCGCCCACGCGGCTCCGACCACCACGAGGGCCGCCGTGATCGCCGTGAAGAGGCCCAGTAACTTTCTCATTCTCTTTCTCCTTCTCAGGGTGTGGAGCACCAGCGTCCGTCATGGCGCGTTGTGGTGTCCTCAGGAGAAGGTCAAGAAGAAGTCAAGGGCTGCCAGCGGGGCATGAACCACTGCACCAGCGGGCCGATTCCGAAGGCGAACACCACGGTGCCCACTCCGAATGTCCCGCCGAGGAGCCAACCGATGGCGAGGACCGAGATCTCGATGACCGCCCGCGTCAATCGGATCGATGGGCCCCGCCGGGCGATTCCTGTCATCAACCCGTCCCGCGGCCCCGGGCCCAGGTTCGCCCCGATGTACATGCCGGTGGCGAAGGCAATGGTGAGGACGCCGGTGAGCAGCATGACCCACGCCACGGCGACGTGGCCCGCCTCGGGGACGACGGCAGCCGTCAGGTCGATGGTGGCCCCGATGATCAGGGCGTTGAGGAGTGTGCCGAGCCCGAAGCGTTCCCGCAGCGGGATCCACGCCAGCAGCACGACTACCGACACGATCACCGACCAGAAGCCCACGGAGAGTCCGAATCGAACGGCCAGTCCCTGGTGGAGGACGTCCCACGGGGGAACGCCCAGCCCCGACTGGAGCATGAGCCCGATCCCCACCCCGAAGGCGACCAGGCCGACGATTAGTTGGGCGAGTCTCCGGCCGATACTTGGGCCACCGAATGGGATGAACACGGGTGGTACCGACAGTAGGGGATATCGTGGCGAACCGGATGCGCGTCCAGCTGCTGGCCACGTGCCTCGTCGATGCCATGGCTCCCCGGGTGGGACGCGCCACGGTCGCCGTCCTCGAAGCGGCGGGCTGTGAGGTCGCGTTGCCCGAGGGCCAGACCTGTTGCGGTCAACCGGCGATGAACGTCGGGATGCTCGACGAAGCCCGGGAGATGGCCACCAGGACGATCGAGGCCTTCCGCGGGACGGATGACCCGGTCGTGGTTCCGTCGGGCTCCTGCGCCGAGATGGTCATCCACCACTATCCCCGACTCTTTGCCGGCACACCCATGGAAGATGACGCCCGTGCCCTGGCCGCGAGGACCCGGGAGCTGACCCGGTTCCTCGTCGACGATCTGGAGGCGAAGCCTGCGTGTCGTGACGGCAGGGTTGCCTATCAGTACTCGTGTCACGGTCTGCGCGGGCTCGGCACGGCCGGAACCGCCGACCGGCTCCTGGAGGGGGCTGACCGCGTCGAGTTCGACGGGGCCGAGGAGTGCTGCGGGTTCGGAGGCCTCTTCTCGGTGATGATGCCCGACGTGTCCGCCGCCATCATGGACGCCAAGCTCGACCGTCTCGAAGACTCGGGCGCTGACACCCTGGTCGGCGGAGACGTCTCGTGCCTCCTCCATCTCGAGGGTGGGCTGAGGCGCCGGGGGTCGGAGATCGAGGTCCTCCACATCGCCGAGTTCCTGGACCCCGGGACTTGAGCCAGCCGGTCACCTTCGTCGCCAGGGCGGATCGCCTGCTGGGAACGGACGAGGCGGCCGCCGTCGACCGCGCCACCCGGAGCATGACGACGGCGCGGGCCGCGGCGATGGAGGCCATCGACTGGGACCTGCGCAACCGCGTGCGGCGGGTGCGGCTCCACTCCCTGCACAACCTGGACCGGTTGCTCGCCCGGTTCGCCGACTCCCTGGAGGCTGCCGGCGGCACGATTCACTTCGCCGCGGACGCGGAGGAGGCGCGCGCCATCGTGGCCGGGATTCTCGGCGAGCGGGGGGCCCGGCGGGTGGTCAAGGGCAAGTCGATGCTGTCCGAGGAGATCGAGATCAACGAGCACCTCGCGGCCCTGGGCATAGAGGTCGTCGAGACCGACCTGGGTGAGTACATCGCCCAACTGGCGGGGGACACGCCCAGCCACATCATCGCGCCGGTCCTCCATCTCACCCGCGCCGATGTCGGTGAGATCTTCGCCTCGGAGCTCGGAGTGCCCTACAGCGACGACCCCACTGTCCTCAACCGTGTCGCCCGCGACCAACTGCGTCCCGAGTTCCTCGGTGCGGACGCCGGCATCACCGGCGTCAACCTGGCGGTGGCCGACAGCGGGAGCGTGGTGGTGGTCACCAACGAGGGCAACGGCCGGCTGTCCTCGACGGCGCCGTCGGTCCACATCGCGCTGATGGGCATGGAGCGGATCGTCGCCGACTGGCCTTCGGCGGCGGTGGTGCTCGAGTCCCTCGCCCGGTCGGCCACCGGCCAGCCGCTCTCCGTGTACACCAACGTGATCACCGGCCCCAGACGGGAGGGCGATCCCGACGGCCCCGAGGAGCTTCACGTCGTAGTGGTCGACAACGGCCGCAGCTCCGTGCTCGCGGGGTCGACAGCCGAGATCCTGGCGTGCATCCGCTGTGGCGCCTGCCTCAACGTGTGCCCGGTGTTTCGGACCGTGGGCGGGCATGCGTACGGGACCGTGTACTCGGGACCTGTGGGCGCGGTCCTCACCCCCTCGCTCGATCCCGAAGGCCCGTGGTCGGACCTCCCGTACGCATCAACACTGTGCGGCGCGTGCGAGGAAGTCTGCCCGGTGGGCATCCAGATCCCGGCCATGCTCCTCGAGCTCCGATCCCGCGCTGCGGAAGAGGGACGGCTGCCGGGGTGGATCGAACGGGGAACCGGCGCCTACGCGAATGCGACCCGGAGCCAGCGCCGGTGGCGGAGATCGCGGCGACTGGCCCGGGCCCTCACGGCGCCGTTCGCCCGCTCCGGATGGATCCGGCGGCTCCCGGGCCCCGGGGCTGGATGGACGCGGCACCGCGACCTGCGACGCCCCGCAAGGGAGTCCTTCTCCGAATGGTGGAGCCGCCGTGGAGCGTGACCGCTTCCTCTCCCGTGTGGCGGCGTCCGTTCTGACTGCCGAGCTCCCTCCCGTTCCCGAAGCCGGTCCCCTTCCGGAGCCCGAGACGGCCGACCTGATCGCATCGTTTCGATCCAACGCGCAGGCCGTGAGTGCGGTCGTGCACGGGCCGGTGAGCCGTGGGGGCGTGGCGCGAACCGTGGCCGGGATCGCGTCGGGTCACGCGGCCCGGACGTTCGTCTCGTGGGACGACCTCGGCCGGATCCCCGACGCTCTCGTCGAAGCGGGTCTCGATCGGGTGCGTTCCGATTGGGCGGCCTCGGAGTCGGCGGACCGGCTCGCGGCCTACCGGCAAGTCGATCTGGGGGTCACCGGATCCTCGGCGGCCCTGGCCCAATCCGGCAGCGTGGTCCTCATCCACGGTCCCGGCCGGCCACGGATGGCGAGCCTCGTCCCGGACGTCCACATCGCCTTGGTCGAAGTGACGACGATCCACTTCTCGCTCGCCCATTGGGCTGCGGCCGACCCCTCCGCCGTGACTTCATCGGCCAACCTGGTGGTCGTGACCGGTCCGAGCCGTAGCGGCGACATAGAGTTGCAGCTCAACTTGGGCGTTCACGGTCCGAGAAACCTTCACGTGGTGCTGATCGACTGATGGGTGTTTCGCAACCCCCCAAAGTTCAGAGGACGTCGCGGACGCTGGCGCGGTTCGTGTTCTTGCTCGTTCTGCTCTTCCTCGCCGGGGCAACCATCTGGCATGTGACGACCCAAGGCCACATCGACCTGGTCGAGGACGGCTCGGTGGCGTCCCTGAACGTCGACCCGGAGAGCCTGATCGTGGTGGACGGTGTGCGGCTCCGCGCCGTCCAACACTCCGACGGCACGGTGCCCCTCGTGATCCTCCACGACGTGGACATCGGCGGATCGGTCGTGATGTCGAACATGGCCGAGGCCGCGGCGGACTTCCGGGCCGTCACCATCGACCTTCCCGGTTTCGGGCTCAGCACCCGCTTCCCCGAAGTCGGCGACGCGCACACCGTCGGGACCATGGCCGAAACGGTCGCGGGCGCCCTGGAGCAGCTGTTCGTCCGGCCGGCGGTCCTCGCGGGGGTCGGCCTCGGGGGGAAGGTCGCGGCCGAGATCGCAGTGCGTCACCCCGAGATGGTGGCCGGGCTGGTCATGGTCGACGTCGACTTCTGGGAGCGGGACACCTGGCGCGAGCGGTCGCAGCGCCTTCCGGTCCTCGGGAAATCGCTCACCTACACCTATGAGACCTCGGGCCGATTCGCCATACAGACATGGGCCCCGCACTGTGGGGAGACGGGCGGGTGGTGCCCGACGGCTCAGCAGCGAGTCGACCGCGAAGCGGCGGCGACCATCGCCGGCTCCACAGCCTCCGTCCACGCCTTCCGGAACACGCCGGCCGCGTCTCTGGTGCCCTCCGACCTCCACACGGTCACCGCCCCGACGGTCTATGTGTGGAGCCTCAAGGGGCGGGTGACGCGGGAGTCGGTGGAACGCATCAAGGAGGCCCTTCCGGACATGAGCGTCGTGGACGTGGACACCTGGGCGGCCCATCTCGAGGCACCCGGCGTCGTCGCCGACGCGATCAGGGCAGTCGGAAGCTAGGGAGTCACCAGGAGCTTGCCGACGGTGGTGCGTCCGGCCAGGTCCGCTTGCGCCACCGCCGCCTCCTCGAGCGGGTAACGGCCGCCGATGTGCACCATCAGCTCCCCCGAGGCGACCATGCCGAACAGGTCGCCGGCCCGGGCAGTGAGCTCCTCCCGCGTCGATGTGTAGTCGCCGAGGGTGGGGCGGGTGAGGAACAGCGACCCGTTGGTGGAGAGCGTCAGCGGCTTGACCGGCGGCACGACCCCTGACGCGTTCCCGAACGACACCATCAGGCCTCGTCGACGCAGGAGTCTGAGGCCACGATCGAAGGTCTCCGCCCCGACACCGTCGTAGACGACATCGAGGGGACGCGGCCCGTAGGCGGCCTCGATCTCGTGGGCGAAGTCGTCCTCGGTGTAGACGATCACCATGTCCGCGCCCGCCTCACGGCTCAGCTCGGCCTTCTCGCGGGAGCCCACCGTGGTGATGACCTCGGCCCCTCGAAGCTTCGCCATCTGCGTGAGAAGGAGCCCGACCCCACCGGAGCCTGCGTGCACCAGGCAGCGGTGACCCGGAGCGAGTGGGAAGGTGTCGTGGGCGAGGTAGTGGGCGGTCATCCCCTGGAGCATGACGGCGGCTGCCGTCTCCAGGCCGACGCCGTCGGGGACGACGACGGCGCGGGACGCGTCGAGCGCATGGACCTCGCGGTAGCTGCCGATGCCCGATGCCCATGCCACGCGGTCGCCCGGGGCGAAGTCGCTGACCCCGGCACCGACCGCCTGGACCACGCCTGCCCCTTCCGAGCCGGGCACGAACGGGTACGCCATCGGATAGACGCCTTCGCGCTGGTAGATGTCGATGAAGTTGACCCCGGCGGCTGCGACCCGGACGGTGATCTGGCCCTCACCGGGAACGGGCGGTTCCACCTCGATGACTTCGATCACCTCGGGACCGCCTTGGCGGGTGACGAAGGCGGCCCTCAAGCGGGGGGCTCCACTGTCCACCCGCGCGACATCAGCTCACCTGCCAGGAGCTCGTCACTGAGCCCGGAGAGGTCCGGCGCCGCCGGTTCCAGATCGAGACAGCGCTCGATCGTGTCGCGCAGGGTGCGGGCCCACGCCCGGCCCTTGGCCTCGCCTTCGAAGCTGAGAGTGGCGTCGCCGTTCACGCGATAGACGCGTGCGGACGGCTGCGGGTTGGCCCGGGAGCCGCGCTCCCCGTACACCAGGAGGACCCCGCCAACGGGCAGGTCCTGCACTCCGCCGGCCGCCACGAACGGGCCCTCGAAAGCCCAACCCGAGGATCGCGAGGAGTCGACCGACTCGACGACCTTGGCCCAGTTCTTGTGGCGATCGTCGCCCGCCAGGGGGACTTCGACGGCCACGGTGATGGTTTCCGCCATGAGGCGAGAGTACGGGAATCGCACACGATGGGGTACTTCCCGCTTACCCTCCGTGTCATGGCAAAGGTGCGGATGTTCGCCAACCTCCGCGAGATCGCCGGAACCGGGCGGGCCGAGTTCGAGGGTGACACCGTCGACGGGGTCGTCGCGGCCGCCGCCCGGGAGTACGGCGCCGAGTTCGCCGCCGGCGTCAAGGCCTCGCGAATCTGGGTCAACGGCGAGGAGGCGGACGGCGAGCGCGGGGTCGGGCCCGACGACGAGGTCGTGATCCTCCCACCCGTGTCCGGTGGCGGCCAGCCCGCCACAGCCCCGAGCATCGATCCGATGGCACTGGCCCCGCTCCTCGTCGGGGTGATCGCCGTGCTGGCCAGCCTGCGCGGCGTCGAGATCTGGGCGGCCGGCCTGGTGGCCATCCTCGCCGTCTGGGCGCTCGATCTCAGCAGTGCCTTCGCGGCGCGTGGCCGCCGCTTCGCCCCTCTCGCCGTGGCCGCTGCAGGGGCAGCTGGGGCCATCGCCGCCCACGCAGCCGGGACTTCCGGCTACACGCTCGCGCTGGCACTCGGTGTCGTCGTGTCGCTGGGATGGGCTGTGGCCTTCGTCGAGTACCGCGAGGTCGACGCCTACGCGCCCACCGCCCTCGCCACGATCATCGGCGCACTCGCCACCGCGTCGTTGGTCCTCGCGGACTCTGCTGCGTCGCCCGAGCCGTCTCTGGTGGGGGTCTTTCTCGTGGCGGTCATCGCAGGGAACGTCCTCGGCTCGATCGTCTCCCGCATACCGGCCGTCCCGTTCCTCGACCCGATCTCGACCACCGCCATCGCCGCGGTGCTCGGAGCGGTGGTTGCCGCAGCTCTGTGGGACGCCGACATCGTCGGCTACTTGCTCGTGGGCATAGGCATCGCCGTGACGCTCGTGGCCGGCCGGGGCCTGTCGTCGATGCTGCGCCGCGGGGCGGTCAGCCTGACCGAGCCGTCCCCGGGATTCATGCCCTCACTCGACGGGATCGTCCTCGCCGCAGCCGTCCTCCACCCTCTCGCCTCCTTCATCTTCTGAGAAGGCCGACTACTCGTCGCCAACGGTCGGGGTTAGCATCTCCGATCGGATGACAGCCCTCAAGGCGCGAGCCCGCGCTGTTCTTCTGGTAGCGGTCGCAATCGCGGTGTGCGTGGCCGCGGTACCGCCACCCCCCGCGTCAGCCGTGACCAAGGCGCAGGTCGATGACGCGTGCGCGGACTCGGCCCAGCAGCACCAGGACTACCGGGCCGCGCAGAAGCGCTTCTATGACTCGACCGCGGCGTACGACGCCCTCCTCGTCGACATCGAGAAGCTGGAGCGGCGCCAGAACCGGATCCAGGCGTCGGTGGACAACTCCGAGGGCCGTCGGGCCGAGATCGAGGACGCCATCGAGCAGCAGGCGGTCGAGATCTACATGCAGGGTGGGACCTCGTCCCCGGGGATCATCCTCAGCGCGTCTTCACTGGACCAGTTCCTCACCACGACCGAGTTCCTCTCTTCGGCGGCGGTGGGTGGCCAGCGCTCCATGCGCGACCTGATGGCCCAGAAGGGGGAGCTGGAGAGGTTCCAGGTCGAGCTCGACCTCGTGCACGAGGAGCTGACGGCGGCCTCGGTCGAGGCCAGTGAGCTGGTCGAGGAGATGAACTCGGCCATGGACGCGGAGCAGGCCGCGTACAACAAGCTGAGCGCCCGATGCCGGGACCTCACCGCCAAGTACGACGCCGAGCAGGCCGAGAAGGCGGCCCGTGCCAAGCAGCGGGCGGCAGGCTCGGTCCAGGTCGGGTCTTTCATCTGCCCGTTCACGCCGGGCCGCACGCAGTTCACCAACAGCTGGGGTGCGCCGCGATCAGGGGGCAGAGGGCACAAGGGGACCGACATGTTCGCCCCGTGGAACGAGCCGATGTACGCCGTCGCCGCCGGAACGGTCTTCATCCGCAACGGCGGTCTCGGTGGGAAGGTGATCTGGCTCACGGCCAACAACGGTGTCGCCTACTACTACGCCCACCTCAGCGACTGGAACGTCGGGAACGGCCAGCGGGTCAACCAGGGGCAGACCATCGGGTTCAACGGCGACACCGGAAACGCCCGGGGCGGCCGCCCCCACCTCCACTTCGAGATCCATCCCGGTGGGCGGGGATCCCCCGCGGTCAATCCCTATCCCACCCTCATCTCCGCCTGCCGGTAACGTGGCGTCGTGAGTGATCACCGACGCCGCATCGACATCGTCCTCGAGCCGGAGTACCTCGAAGGCCTCGACACCGCCGACCTCGCCGAGATCCGCGAGCGCCGGGACACGGCTGAAGACGTCGAAGCCCAGATCTCGTACTACCGCCGCCTGATCCACGGCCGGATGGACCTGCTCGCCTTCGAGCTCAAGCGCCGCCGGGGAGAAGAGGAGCGGTCCCTGATCGAAGCACTCCCAGAGATCCTGTCGGCCGGACTCGTGTTGGGCGACGGCCCCAGCTTGAAATACCTCGACACGATGCCACCCCTCCCGTCCACGACCGGGCGCCGGCTGATCGACCGGATCATGGAGGATGGGATCCTCACCCAGCTCCCCGACCTCGCCGACGACGAGGTGTCCGAGGCTCTCGACCGTCTGGCCGAAGTCGAGTCGGCCCTGTCGGATCAAAGGCGTCAACTCCACGGGGTGATCGACCGGATCCAGGCCGAGATCGTCGCCCGCTTCCGATCCCAGGAGGACGAGGCCCAGGTCCCGTCCTGATGCCGGCCACCTGATGCTGGCGAGGAGCGTCCGCTCCGGGCTCACCGAGACCCATCATGCCGGCGCCGTCGCGGTGTGCGATCCCGAAGGCGCCGTCATTCACTCCAGGGGCGACATCGACCGCCCGTTCTACATGCGGTCGTCGGCCAAACCCTTCCAGGCGGCGGTGGCAAGCCGCTCCGCCGACTTCGAGCCTCTGGAGCTGGCGATGGCGTGCGCATCCCATCGGGGGCATCCGGTGCACGTGGCGCTCGTCGTGGAGATGCTCTCCCGGGGGGGATTGTCCGAGGCCGACCTGGCCTGCCCACCCGACTGGCCGAGCGCGATTGCGGAGCGGCGGCTCACCAGGCTCGGCCACAGCCGCCCCCGCCGGCTCTGGCACAATTGCTCCGGCAAGCACGCCGCGTTCCTGCGGGCCTGCGTCGCCCGAGGCTGGCCGACCGTGGGGTATCTGGAACCCGATCACCCGCTCCAGGTCGAGATCATCGAGTTCGTATCCGAGTTGGGGTCCTTCCCCGTCACGCCCGTCGGTGTCGACGGGTGCGGGGCGCCGGTGTTGCGGACCACCGCGCGGGCGATGGCGACCGCCTTCGCCAAGCTCGCCGCCGAACCGGAGATGGCCCATGTGTACGGAGCCATGCATCGCTATCCCGCCCTCATCTCGGAGAACGAGGCCGGCGACGCGTCCATCGCCACAGCCATCGACGCGGTGGCGAAGGGCGGCGCCCAAGGCTGTATCGGTGTGGGTCTGCGCCCGGGGTTCGGACTGGCGGCGAAGTCGTGGGACGGCGTCTACGAAGTGGCGGTGGTGTCCGCGGTGGCGGCCCTCACGGATGCCGGGCTTCTCGCCGGGCATCCGATCGAACGGCTCTCCGGCTGGGCGCGACGGCCCGTCCTCGGCGGCGGCGCGGTCGTCGGCCAGCTCGAGCCAGTTCGCGAAAATTAGCCGTAGAAACTTGTGAACAGTGGCCTGTGGACAAGGCCTGTGGACAACGGCGTTTTCTGTGGGAAATGGCCCTCCCGCCACGGATAGTGCGACTTTTTACGATTGAAGACGTCATTTTGCGATCGGATCGGCCCCGAACAGGGTCATTGAAATCTGTCTGCCCATCGGCATAGATTCGGTATCAGCAAACGCCCTAGAGGCAACCGGAGAAGCATCCGTTCGGGGAAGTGCGGAAGAGGCTCCGGAGGTCACTGGGGCGTTTGCCTTTGGACCCCCTCGAGACATCGAGGCTCAGGCCGCGATCAGTCGTGGCACATCCACCACAGGCGGCTCACCGAGACGCACGCCTCCCCGGGGGTGACGGGCTTGTCGGGGCCGACGACCAAGGTCGTGGTGGTGGTCGGGGGCAAGGTGGTTGTGGTCGTGGTGGGCTTGGTCTCCGCCGTGGCAGGCTTCGTTCCTGCCTTGGGAGCAGACGCCTTCCCCTTGGCCATGAAGACCACCGTGACGTAGAGGCGATCGTTGGCGTAGAGCGTCCCGATGCCGACCTGGGTCCACGCCGGGTCGAGGATGTTCTTCCGGTGCCCGCTCGAGTCCATGAACGCCTTGTGCAGGGAGTCGACCGATCCGCCGCGGCCCACGTTCTCGCCGAGCTTCGACCAGCCTGAGACGGGTGCGCTGCCGAGGTCGCTCGAGTGGCAGATGTTGGCGCCGTCGGGGCATTTGCCGTCGGCCATGTACTGGCTGTGGGTGCGGGCATAGGCCCGGAGGTCCGAGTTCATCTCCAAGGCGTTGAGGCCCTGGGCGGCGCGTTCGGCGTTGATCTTGGCGAGGAAGCCGCCCTCGGAGGACGAGTCGGCGATAGCGGTGCCGCCCCAGACCGCAACGGTCAGGGATGCCACTGCCAATATCGTGGTCCACCGCGTTCTCCCCAGCATCCCGTCTCATCGGCAGCGGCCACCGATTGCTGTAGTGGGCCTGGAGAATCAGATCCCGAACATCAGATCGCGGAGGTTGATCAACGTGGTTCGGTAGTCGTCGAGGTCGATGCGAAGCGAGCCCAATCGCAGCCCGGTCATGCCTTCCCCGACGTTGGTCATCACCCGAAGGGCCTCGTCGTCATGGTCGAGGACGCCGAGCCCCAAGCAGTCGCCGTCCTTGCTCTGCACTCCCACGAGCACTCCGCTCAACCTGGTCAGCTGCAGGCCCACCGGAAGGGTGGGGGCAAAGACGGTCGGCCGCACTTTCCAGCGTTCCAACGGGGGATGGAGCGCACGGGCCAGCTGGGCGGCGCGCTTGGCCGCGCGGACGTCGGGCGACGAGGGAAGGATTCGAGGGTCGGTGGCGAAGGTGTGGATCTCCGCTCCGAAGAACCTGCGAAGCATCCCGACCAGCGGTTCGAGCTCCTCGCCTCGCTGCAGCGCGACGATCCGGTCGGGCCGGCACAGCTCCGTCTTGTGGTATTTGAGCGTCTCGCCCGCAACTCCGGAGACCACGGCGGTGGTGTCGACGATGATGACGTCTCCGAGCTCCCGGGCCCGTGTGGTCATCACCGAGGTTGCGATCACCTGCTGCAAGACCAGCCGCGTGGGCGTGGTGGTTCCGACGAAATGCAGGCCGTCCATCCGGTCGAGGTCCTCGAGGTCGTCCGGGTTGCGGAACACCTTCATCGACACGCAGGCGGGAGGACCGACCGTCGACACGCCGACATCGGCATCGACCAGCACCGGGGTGCGACCGGCGGCCAGCGCCACCCGAACTGCATCGAGCGCGGCTGAGGTCTTGCCGGCGTCGAGGCCGCCGATGAGCATGTTGACTCCGGGCGAGGCGGCGAGGCGGACCGCGTCAGGGGTGCTGGCTTCGCCCATCTGGTCAGGATAGGAGCGGAAGGCTCGCTGTAATCCGGCCGCTACCGTCGGCGGTGATGTCGCTCCCCATCAGCTTCCTCTCCGATTTCGGGCACGACGACGAGTTCGTCGGCGTGGTGCACGGTGTCATCGCCAAGATCGCGCCCGACTCGAGGGTCATCGACATCGGTCACGGGTTCGCCCCCGGAAACGTCCGCGCGGCCGCCCTCGCCCTCCTGCGCTCGATTCAGTACCTGCCGGAGGGCGTGTGCCTCGCTGTCGTCGACCCCGGTGTGGGCACTTCCCGCCGCGCGCTCGCCGCCGAGACACCGTGGGGCTTCTTCGTCGGTCCCGACAACGGGCTCCTTTCGCCCGCCGTCGCCATGGTGGGCGGGGCGACGCGCATCGTGTCCATCGAGAATCCCGAGGCCATCATCCCGTCTCCCGGTCAGACCTTCCACGGCCGGGACGTGTTTGCCCCCGCCGCGGCGCTGCTCGCCTCGGGCGAGGCCGGCCTCCCTGACCTCGGGCCCGACGTCGGCGACGAAGCGGTGGTTCCTCTCCTTCTTCCCCTGACCGAGAGCGACGGCTCGGCAGTCAGCGGCGAGACATGGTGGATCGACCGTTACGGCAACGTCCAGACCAACGTCTCCCCGGAGGATCTGGCGGGCGTCGGGCTTTCGCCCGGAGACACCGTCACCGTCCGCATCGGCGCCGGGGTCCACAACCTCGTCTGGGCCGCGGCTTATGGGGACGTGGCGGAGGGTGAAGCGATGATGCACATCGACTCGTCGGGCCTGATGGCGATCGCCGTGCGGGCGGGACGCGCCGACGAGCGTTTCGATCTCGTCGAAGGGGTTTCGGTCACGCTGGCGGGAAGAAGATGAGCCAGAGTTGGACGACCCCCGCGATGACGATCAGGGCGAGGAGAACCAGCAGAACTATGGCGGTAGCGGGTCGCACGACCCGCCCAGGTTACAAACGCGTCGAGGCCCCCGAATTCGGGGGCCTCGACTACACGAGAGAGTGCTCCGTCACCGTGGGGCGGGCTGGGAGGCTATCCGATCACGCCTTGCACGAACGTGCGGTTGGCATGAGGGGTACGGAGACTCCTTCGCGCTTCCTCCATTATCGACCACTCAGAGTGGTTACTTGAAACATTTCGTGGTCAGATTTCTGAGCCGGCCTGGATGCCACCTCTGCGAAGAGGCGCTGCCCCTGGTGCGGCGCGAGGCGCGCCGGGTCGGTCATGAGGTGCAGGTGATCAACATCGAGGACGACGACGCCCTCCTCGCCGAGTACATGGTGAGGATCCCGGTGGTCCTGGCGCCCGACTCCACGGTGCTGGCCGAGGGCCGGATCGAGCGACGGCCGCTGCGCCGGGCTCTCAGGAAGATGGGCGCCCGAGGGTGGCTTCGGCGTCCGTACCGTCGGTGACGCCGTCCTCGCCGCCTTCGCCGCCCTCACCGTCTCCACCGCCCTCGCCTTCGGCGAGCCCGCAGTCGGCGAGGACCGTCTCGGGGTCGCCTCCGCCGAAGCGGACGCGCTCGAAGGCCACCACAGCCGCGATCTGCTCGTCGGTCAGCGAGTTGGCGAATCCCGGCATGTTGCCCGCGCCGCCAACGGCCTTGCCGGTGTCGCCGTAGGTGGTGCGGCCGGCCGCCTGGAAACCTCCGGTGCCCAGATGCACCCATTCCATGTGGTCCGTGCACGACCCGAAGGTCGTCAGCACGCCGGTCAACGCCGGGAAGGTTCCCGCTCCCTGACCGGTGGCCCCGTGGCAACCGAAGCACTGGACGCCGGCTTCCGCGGTCCCCTGGTAGATCTGCTCTCCCAACGCGACGAAGTCGGCACCGCCGCCACCCGACTCCCTGCCGGTGAACTCCGACCCGTCGCAGTCGACGACCTGGCCTGTGACGACGTCGATGGTCAGCTCGGTGGATGAGCCGCACTGGCCTGTCGCACCCTGGCCGAGGAAGAAGAGGGCCAGGAAGGGGACCACGATCATCATCGCTGTGAGCCAGCGGGGGATGTTGGACGACGTGCGCTCCCGAAGCCCCGCGGTCGGAACGGTGATCACCTCGGGAAGATGAGCGGCCTCCCGAGCCGTGACCTCGGTGGGCGCCGGTGCGGGGGTGGCCATCGCCGCGGCCGCCGGAGCGGCGGCGGGCTCGGGGGGAGCCGGAGCTGCAGGCGTTGCGGGCACTTCGGCCTCGGGTGCCGCCGGCGTTTCTTCGGCGGCGGTCTCGGTCGGTGGGGGAGCAGCCGCCGCCGGTGTGGCCACCGATCCGCCGCCGGCCCATGCCGCCAGCACTTCGTCGACGCTCGAACCCGTTTCGGCGGCCCTGGCGGCTGCCGCGCGCTGGGCCAGCGGGGCCGGGATGCCGAGGGCCGCTGCTGCTGCTTCGAGGTTGCTCATGGTGTGGTCCCTCCGGAGACCGACTCGGAGAGGTAGGCCACCAGCGCCTGGAGCTCGTCGCCGCCGAGACCAGAGGACGGGTGACCGCCCGACCCGGTGACGATGGCGGTGAGCTGCGCCGCGTCGAGTCGCGACCCCACATCGGCGAGGTCGGGCCCGAAGCGCCTCAGGCCGAGGTACTGGTTGGTGTCGTTCAGGGTGGCTGCTCCGAGGCCGACGTCAGCGATCACGGGCCTGACCATCTGGGTGTGGCACGAGGCACAGCCCTGGCTGGCGTAGATCGAGCGGCCGTCCGTGGCGAGGGGTGAGAAGTCGATGTGGCTGGTGCGCACGCCCGGAGTCGGGATCGGCGTGGACGGCCCGATCAGCCCGACCACCAGGACGATGAGGAAGAGCGCCAATGCCCCGGCGAACACCTTCATCGGGTTGTCGGCGGCGCCGACCAGCACGGGAGGACGAGCGGGAGCCGCGGGCGCGGCGGGTGCGGTCGGAGCAACCGCTGCCGGAGGCGGCTCGAAGGCCGCGGGTGCCGGCGCTTCCGCCGGCGCAGGAGCGGCTGCCGGCTCTCCGGCGGGCTCGGCCTCTGCCGCCGAGGCGGGAGGGGGAGCCGCAGGTGCGGGGGCGGGCGCACCGCCGGCCCAGGCGGTGAGTACCTCGTCGGCGGTGGCGCCGCTGGCCGCGGCACGCGCGGCCGCGGCACGGCTCACCAACGGGCCTGGAATGCCCATGGCGGCCGAAGCGGCGTTCAGGAGGTCGCTCACGACTCGCTCTCCACGCTCACGAGCAACTCCTGGCTCCGGGCAGGTCCCTTGACGATGGTGCCGAGAATCGTCGACGCGTACGCGGCGTGCCCTCCGAAGGCGACCACCGAGAAGACGAGGGCGAGCAGCACGAGGGTGTCCACGGCGGCGCCGTAGCCGGCCCCCCAACCCTCGCCGGCGCTGACGAAGGCTCCGCTGTTGGCCCCTGCGATCCACGAGTAGCCGCTGACGATGCCGGCTGCGGCCATCGTCACGAGCACGCCGATCGAGCCCGCCAGGGTCAGCCGGACGAACGATCGTGGCTTGGCAGCATCATGGATGTCCCTCCCCGCCAGCCGGGGCAAGGCGGCGAAGGAGACTCCCGCGACGAGCAGGGCCCCCGCGCCGGAGACGGCTGCCACTTCGACGCCCTTCCAGAAGCCGGTGAGTGCGGTGGCGGCCGCGATGGACCGGAAGCCGGCGAAGGCAGCCATCGTGGCCACGCCGACCGTGAGGAAGAGGCCGAAGACTCCCGCGGTCACCGCCGGGTGGTCCCGAAGGCGGTTCCAGGAGCCGTCGAGGATCATGGTGGCGTTCCCGGCGTTCACCAGCGCGCCGATGGGGAAGGCGAGGCCGAGAGCGGCGACGACTCCGGGGAGCCAGTCGGGGCCGGGGCCGAAGGTGAGTTGCGCCACGCCCCACCAGATGGAGGCGAAGGCAAGCGACCAGAAGCCGACATTGGCCAGCGGCCGGCTGGCGAGGGCCACATCGAGCTCGCGGACGAGCGTGTAATAGAAGAGGCCACTTCCGAGGACCATCACCACCATGGTGACCAGCCCGGCGAGCAGCGCCGCGTCCAGGTACGCCCTGGCGACCGAGGAGAGGAACGGGGCGTGTCCAGCGGCGTACGCGGCATACAGGAGCGGCAGCCAGGTCACCGCCCCGATGACCGACCAGAGGGTGACGAACGAATGCTTCTCCTCACGGTCCGCGATGGTGCGGGTGGTGATCAGGAAGGGGATTCCCAGGACCCCCACCATCGGGACGTCGATCCACCAGGGGAGGGAGAACGGGTATCGGCCGCTGCCGAAGCCCGCCAGTACCGCGGCCACGCCGAGAAGGATCAGGCCCGACACGCCGAAGAGGCCGAGGCGGGCGAGTCGAGGGCTCCAGAGGCGGGCTCCCGTGAGCCGGGGCAACACGTAGTAGGCGCCGCCGATGAGGGAGACGACGCAGAACCCGACCACCAGGACGAGGTTGGTCACCGGGTCGATCCGCCCGAACGAGATCGGGAGCTCCGGGAAGCGCAGGGTTATGAAGGAGAGGACCTGAAGGAGGCTGCCGATGACGAGGAACACCGCGCCAACGACGAAGTGTCCCACGGCAATGCGGTCTTCCTCCGCGCCACCGCCGAGGATGGCCCGGATCTCTCCACTGAAAGTGCTGGTCAAACGTCGGTCCTCACGCGGGCGAGACGGCGGGAGCATATACCGGGCGTCTCGGAGTTCGTATTCGGCTGCCAGATCGGGCGCCGCGGGGAATTGTGCTACAAACTGACCTGCGCGACAGTGAGTCGCCGGGAGCCCTGAACCTCAAACATGTATCGGCTTACAGAACTGAGTGATCGCCGCCGGAAGCAGATCGGCGGGGCCCTGCTGACGGCAGGGCTGGTAGGCCTGATCCTCGGGGTGATCACGGTCCACTGGTCTTCCATCCCCCAGACCGAGATAGTCAACGGCGTCGAAGTGCCGGTGGTCGTCGACTTCATGAACTGGTTCCCACGGGGCGGTCTCTGGCTGGGGGTGGGCTATCTCATCGTTCTCGGCTCCGTCACCCTGGCTCTCGCCGGAGCGGCGATGCTGTGGGTCCTCAACCAGCCGATGACCTGGACCAGGGCCGCCGTCGCCGCCATGATCACCTGGGTCGGCCTGGTCTTCTTCCTCGGCATGGTGCCGTCGGAGTGGCTCACCTACGCGCAGACGGAGCTCGACTGGTCCTCACAGCGCGTGGCCTTCACCATTCCGGCCTGGCTCGTGCTCAACAACCCCGTCGAGATCAGCTGGGCCGTGATCCGTGACTCGGTCCAGGCCGGATTCAGCCTCGGAGTCCTCGGCTTGGCCATCGTGCTCGCTCTCCAGTTCCAGAAGATGAAGGACGGTCGACCCGCGTCGGCTCGGCCGGCCGAAGTGGTCTCGCCCTACGGCCGACCCCTGGTGAAGGGCGACGACTGATGCCCAAGGGCGTGGTCGACGAGACACCCCCGTTCCGGGACGACTATCAGCTCGCCCTCGTCGAGGGTGACTACTTCGCCGACAAGCTCCGTCCCAAGCAGTTCCTCCACATCGACCAGTCGGAGTGCATCCTCTGTGAGGGCTGTGTCGACATCTGCCCTTGGAAGTGCATCCACTACCTGTCCCTGGGAGCCATCGACGAAGCGGTCAACGTCGACCATCCCGCCGACGACGAGACCAACTTCGGGTTCTTCGTCGTCGACGAGGACGAATGCACCAGGTGTCAGCTCTGCATCGATCGCTGTCCGACCGGAGTCATCTCCCTCGGCAAGTTCGAGGGGTCGCTTGCGGATCAGGCCGCGGAGTTGGGGCTCAACCAGCGCCCCTGGGACTTCGACACCGGCCAGCGTGACTTCAAGAACGGTTACTCGTACGGTATGCGCTGGTAGGAGGATCAGTGGCTAACGGCAACGGCAGAACCGGTCTCAAGGACCGGGTGAAGGAGACAGGGGAGAAGCTCTGGAGCTCCCAGGTGGTCGAGGCGATCCTGAGGCCCGGCTCTCCGTTCAAGCAGGGCTACCAGGACACCCCTCGCAACCGCTCGTACGTGGTCATGAACAACGTGCTCTATCACCTCCATCCGGTGAAGGTGAAGCGGCACGGCGTGCGGCTCTCCTACACGCTCTGCCTGGGCGGCCTGAGCTTCTTCTTGTTCATCCTCCTCACCATCACCGGCATCTTCCTCATGTTCTATTACACGCCGACGACCGAAGCGGCGTATCAGGACATCCAGCGGTTATCGACCGACGTTGCGTTCGGGACACTGGTGCGGAACATGCACCGATGGGGTGCTCACCTCATGGTCTTGTCCGTCTTCCTCCACATGAGCCGCGTCTTCTATCACGGGGCCTACAAGCCGCCCCGCGAGTTCAACTGGGTCGTCGGGGTCATCCTCCTCTTCCTCACCCTTTTCCTGTCCTTCTCCGGGTACCTGCTCCCCTGGGACCAGCTGGCCTACTGGGCCGTCACCGTGGGCTCGAACATGGCCGCGGCTTCACCAGTGATCGGGGACCAGGTGCAGTTCGCCTTGTTCGGAGGCGTGGAGGTGAGCGGTGCGAGCCTGTTGCGCTTCTATGTGCTCCACGTGCTCGGCTTCCCGTTCATCATCGTCATCTTCATGGCGGTCCATTTCTGGCGGGTCCGCAAGGACGGCGGGATCTCGGGCCCCCTGTAGGAGAGCAACCATGGTCGAAATACCAGAAGACCTACTGAGACGATCGGCGGAGGCCAGGGCACGCGCCCTGGGTGTGCCCGTCGAAGACGTCCTTGCCGAGATGAAGGGCGAGGGCCCGCCCGTGGTCGTGCCGCCGAAGGCGGAGCCCGAGACTGCCGCGGAGGCTTCCGCCGAAGCGGAGCCCGAGGAGGCCGTGGCCGAAGTGCCATCGGAGGACGCCCCGGAAGCTGAGCCCGAGATCACAGCGGCGCCCACGCAGGAGGTCACCCCCGAGGAGCCCAAGGAAGCGCAATACGACGAGGAGCCTGTACCCGCCCCCGAGCCGGCATCTGAGCCGGCGGCGGCCGAGGAAGAGGCCGAGCCCGCGGCCGCCGCGGTCGCGGTCGCCACCGCCGAGGAGCCGGCCCCTCGGCCCGAAGGCAACGGCAACGGCAAGGTGGCGTCGGTGGTCAGCCCGCGGCCGGTGGTCCCTCCAACCGGGACTCCAGAAGGTGTCCGCACCCAGCGCCTCCTCACGGTGGTCAAGGCGCGGGCCATCCAGAACGTCAAGATCGAGCCGACGGACAAGGTCAATACCTGGCCGCACCTGATGCTGATCGAGTTCGCCGCCCTCCTGGCGATCACCGGGCTGCTGGTGATCATGTCGGTGGTCATCCACTCACCCCTCCTCGATCCGGCCAACCCCAACGCCACGCCGAATCCCTCGAAGGCGCCCTGGTACTTCCTCGGCCTGCAGGAGCTCTTGAGCTACTTCGATCCACAGATCGCCGGCGTGATGATCCCGTTGTTCATCGGCATCTTCGGGTTCATGGCGATCCCGTTCGTCGACAAGAACCCTTCGACGAGGCCCAGCGACCGGAAGTTCGCCATCATGCTGTACACGATCTTCCTCACGGGTTCGTCGACGCTGACCATCTTCGGTGTCCTCTTCCGGGGCCGCGGCTTCAACTTCGCATACCCCTGGCGTGACGGGATCTTCTTCGACGACCTCCTGGACTGGGTGCACTTCGAATGACCTTCGCCAACATGATCCTGATCGGCGCCGCCGTGTTCGCCATCATCGGCGCTCTCGGCGCGTTCACCATCGCATACCGCCGCTCCCAGGAGGCTGCCCGAAGAGAGGCAGGGCCCTCCGCGGAGACGGTCCGTGCCGACCGCTCGCTGCAGGGTGTCCGCGTCGCTCCCATCACGACGAAGGTGGAGGAGCCGGCCCCCGCCCCGGAACCGGAGCCCGAGCCCGAAATGGAACCGGCGCCCGCTCTGGAACCGGCCGGAGTTCGGCTCGTCGAGGCGCAGCGTGTGGTCGAGGTGTCGGTCGAGGAGTCCGGCGTGACCAGGCGCCAGTTCTTCAACCGTGCCATGAACGCCACCTTCTTCTCTTTCCTCGGCCTCATGGGGCTCGGCTCGCTCGCCATGTTCTGGCCCAAGCTCCAGGGCGGGTTCGGGTCGGACGTCGACGCCGGCTTGGTGACCGACCTCCAGACCCAGGTCGTCGCCAGTGACGGTGCGGTGATCCCCGTCTTCGTCCCCGAGGCGCGTGCGTACGTGGTTCCGGCGCCCACGACGGCTTCGGACCAGTTCGCCGACATCCCGGTGGCGGCCGGCGGACTGATGGCCCTCTTCCAACGATGCGTCCATCTGGGCTGCCGGGTCCCCTGGTGCGCGACTTCGGTCGGCTTCGAGTGCCCGTGCCACGGCTCCAAGTACAACTCCATCGGCGAGTACTTCGACGGTCCAGCACCGCGCAACCTCGACCGCTTCGCTGTCGAGGTCGTCGGCGACCGATTCGTCATCAAGACCGGGACGATTCTCGAGACGCCCCGAGCCCACGCCCTCAGCGTCAACTACCCGCAGGGACCGAGCTGCATCGGCGCCGTCGCCGACACCGGGGAGCACTGAGCCTTGGAGCTGGTAACGGTTCTCGCCGTCGTCGCCGGCATCGCCTGGCTGGGCGTCATGCTCGTGGCCGCACTGCGCAACCGCGGCCCTGAGGAGGTCCCACCCAACCTTCAGCCCGGGATCGACGACCAGCAGCTGGAGACGCGTCGGCTCGAGAAGACGCAGAAGGCCGCCATCGCGTTCTCGGCGTTTCTCACCATCGCCCTCCCGCTCTACTTCCTCTCCGAGCCGAGCCGCCAGCAGGGGTTCGTCGAGGAGTTCGCCCAGGCTTCGATAGACCGCGGCGCCACCCTCGTGGCCCCGGTGGTCGGGTTCGATTGCTTCTCCTGTCACGGTCCTCTCGGCGCCGGCGGCGGCGCGTCGTACGTCGAGCCCCGGACCGGGGTGGCCGTGCAGTGGACCGCGCCCCGACTCGACGACATCTTCTATCGCTACTCCGATGACGAGGTCGCCTACTGGATCACCTTCGGCCGGGCCAACACGCCGATGCCGGCCTGGGGCCTTGCCGGTGGCGGGCCCATGAACGAGCACCAGGTGCAGGACATCGTCAACTACCTGCACACCATTCAGCGGCCCCAGGCGGATGTGGTCAACGAAGGGCCGGGACGCGTCGACGCCGAGTTGCAGCGGCTCGACGGAGCCACCGCCTCGATGGAGTCGGCGATAACGACCCAGCGTCAGGTCGTCGCCGAGATCGATCAGGCCGAAGAGGACTTCGCATTCATCAGTCCGCGGGCCGAAGAGGCCAGAGCCCTGTTGGACGGCGCCGGAAGTGGCTTCGACACCGACGGGGACGGGATCTCCGACTTGGCCGAGACCGAGCTGTCCAGGATCTCTGCCGAGGCCTACGACTACTTCGTCGCCTTCGAGTTCACCGCCCTCGATCCTGCGGCGCCGGATCAGGCGCTGGCCGACGCCAACCTCGCCGCGCTGGAGGCCGCGGCGGATCGCGATCCGATACTCGAACCCTCAGTGGCGGCGGTCGAAGCGATTCTCGAGAGCGAGGGGCTGACGGCCGAATCGGCGCCCCGGATCAATGCCCAGTTCAGCCAGGCCGCGGCGCTCACGGTCCCGGCCGGCATCGCGGTCGTCAGCCTCGACCCCTCGAACGCGGAGACGACGGATGGGACACCGGACGCCACGGCGGCCGCCCAGCTGGTCGGCGCCCTGGAGTCGACGGCGATCACCAAGCGCGTTCTGGTCGAGAACGAGGATCGCATCAGGCCGGCCGAGGAGGCCGGTCTGCAGAACCTCATCGATGCCGCGGAAGCCGCTGCGTGGGAGGTCGACTTCGACGGCGTCGCCGCCGCGATGGGCTCCAGCACCGAGGAGGCGAGGCGCGCGGTGGGGCTCTTCAACGCCAACTGCGCCCGGTGCCACACCGCAGGCTTCTCCGCCGGGGTGGCCTTCACCCAGGAGGTCGGGTCCGGCGGATTCGGCCCTGCCCTGTGGGACGGCCGGCCGGTGGTCCAGTTCGGGGAGGAGCCACCGGAGGGCGAGACCGATCTCCTGGTCGACTTCATCCTTCGTGGGTCAGAGGCGAACGCTCCGTACGGCCTCAATGGCCACGGCTCGGGTCGCATGCCGGGCTTCGGTGCCATCCTGACGGCCGGCGACATCGACCTCCTGGCCAAGTACCTCCGATCCGGCAACCTGAACGGCATGAGGTGACCCATGTTCCGTGAGATGTTCCGCTCGCTCTTGTCCGCCAACCTGGTGGTCACAGGGATCCTGCTCACCCTGGCCGCCATCGCTTTGTTCTACGGGTCCGTGTACCTGTTCAACCACACGAACCTGGGTCGCAAGCTCGGCTTCTTGGTCACCGGCGTGGCGACTTTCGGTTGGCTGGCGATCAGTTCCATGCTCTTCGTGGTCTACGCCCCGCGCGGGCCTCGGCCCGAGAACATCGAGGGCCTGAATGCCTTCGAGGTGCGGATCATCCCCCTCACCTACCTCATGGTCTCGCTGGTGCTCTTCTTCGTCTTCCTGACGGCGCTGCACCAGTACGAGGCGACGCGCGAGGAATAGGGCTCTTTCCCCAGGCTGAGGCCGGCCTCTACCCGTAGTGGCTGAGGATCTGCAGCTCGTGCGACAGGTCGACCTGGCGCAGAGCCACCTCTGCAGGCACCTCGATGCGCGCCGGTGCGAAGTTGAGCATTGCCTTGATCCCGGCTGCCACCAGCGCGTCGGCCACGGTCTGGGCGCTGGCGGCGGGCACGGCCAGGATCGCCATGTCGAAGACCCCTGACCGGAGGTCGCCGGAAAGCTCCCGCATGTGCCGGATCTCGATGCCGGCAACCTTCTGGCCGACTCGCCTCGGATCGATGTCGTAGACGGCGCTGACTTCGAACCCCCGCCGGCCCAGTCCGGAGTAGCCGGCGAGTGCGGTGCCCAGGTTCCCTGCTCCCACGATTCCCACGCGGCGCCGCTGTTCGATCCCGAGCTCCCGCCGGATGCGAGCCGCCAGCTGTTTCGAGGCGTAGCCGACTCCCCGCGTGCCCTGGAACCCGAGAGAGGCCATGTCGCGTCGCACATTGGCGGCGGTGACCCCGGCGGCCTCGGCGAGGATGTCGGAGCTGATGGTGTCCCCGCCGTTGGACTCTTCGAGGAGCCTCAGGTAGCGCGGCAGACGGGCCACCGTCGCCGGGGATAGCTCACTCATCGGGTGCGACGATACATCGCGGTCCCGGGTTCTCCGATGGGCCGCCAGCCTCTACCCTCCGGTGGATGTCTGCACCCGGGATCCTGGTCGTTGGCGGTGGCCCTGCCGGCACCTCGGCCGCCCTCTGGTTGGCCCGAGCGGGCCACGAAGTCACTCTGGTGGAGGCCAAGGAGTACCCCAGGGACAAGACCTGCGGCGACGGCCTCACCCCGAGAGCGATCCTCCAACTCGAGGAGATGGGGTTCGACTTCGACGTCCCCACCTTCCATCGGATCGACGGGCTGCGCAGCTACGCAGGCGACGACCTCGTGATGGAGTTGGAGTGGCCGCAGCACTCGCGCTTCCCCGACTGGGGAGGAGTGATCCGTCGCCGCGACCTCGACGAGCAGGTGGCGCGTCTCGCCGAGAAGGAAGGAGTGACGGTACGGGAGAAGACCACCGCGACTCCGGTCCTCGAGGAGGGTCGGATGGTGGCCGTCGACCTGGCTTCCGGAGGGGAGTCCGAGCGGGTCACCCCGGATGTCACGGTGATCGCCGACGGCTCGCAGAACCGCTTCGGTCGCGACCTGGGGGTGACGAGGCGCAAGGACTACCCCCTCGGCCTCGCTGCCCGCGGCTACTTCTCGTCCCCGCGTTCGGAGGACCCTTTCCTGGAGAGCCAACTCGACCTGCGTGACAGCTCGGGAGCGACCATGCCCGGCTACGGATGGGTGTTCCCTCTCGGAGACGGCACGGTCAACGTCGGCGTCGGGCTCCTGTCCACCTTCAGCCGGTGGAAGCACGTCAACACGACCAACATGATGAACGACTACGTGGCCACCGCACCGGCCTACTGGGAGCTCTCCGAGGAAGCCAAGCTCTCCAAGCCCATGGGCGGAAAGCTGATCATGTCGTATTCGAGGGGGCCGCTCGTGGGACCGAACTGGGTCACGGTCGGCGACGCCGCCGGCGCCATCAATCCCTGGAACGGTGAGGGGATCTCCTACGGGTACGAGACGGGCCGGATCGCCGCCGGCTACGTGGGCGAAGCACTGGCCGCAGGCGACATGAGCCTCCTCCGCCGCTACCCCCAGCATCTCACCGACGAGTTCGGCCTCTATTACAAGATGGCCAGGGTGTTCGTGAAGGCGATCGGCAACCCGCCGGTCATGCGTGCCCTCGCCCACACCGGCCTGCGCAACCGCCCACTGATGGAGTGGACGCTCAAGGTGATGTCGAATCTGCTCGACGACGAGGACAAGCAGTTCGGCGAACGGGCTTACGAGGCGCTCGCCGCCATGGTCCGGGTACTCCCGACTAAGTAGCACTGGGATTTGTCCCCCAGAGCGAAGCGAATGGGGGTAGGGGGTCGGTCCCATCGCGGAGGCAGCATGCGACTGCGGAACCCACCCCCTCCCGGCTTCGCCGTACTCCCCCAGAAACTGGGGGAGAAATCCAATTGGGCGAGCCAGAGGTGATTTAGAGCCGATTCAGGCCCCGCTCTATGCTCCACCGAGTGACGTTGGCCGACTATCTGCCGATCGCGGTGATGCTGGTCCTAGCTGCAGGTTTCGTGGCCGTTTCCCTTCTCGCCTCGAAACTCCTGCGGCCCGATCGGCCCACCCCCGAGAAGGTGGCCCCCTACGAGTCCGGGATCGTTCCCGAGGTGGAGCCCTCACAGCGGTTCCCCGTCAAGTTCTATCTGGTGGCGATGCTCTTCGTCATCTTCGACGTCGAGATCATCTTCTTCTTCGCCTACGCCTCGATCTGGACCGACCTCGGCTGGTACGGAGTCGGGGCGATGCTGATCTTCACGTTCTTCGTGGCGGAGACGCTGGCCTATGTCTGGAAGCGGGGCGCTCTCGACTGGAACGTCCATCACCGCTCCCGCTACATGGCCGACGAAGGGGAGGCAGCCTGATGGCCACCACACCTCCCGGCAACATCCTGATGACCAAGATCGAGTGGGCCGCCAACTGGGCGCGCACACGATCGATGTTCCCGGCCACGTTCGGGCTGGCCTGTTGCGCCATCGAGATGATGGCCACCGGCGCCGCCCACTACGACCTCGGCCGCTTCGGCATGGAGGTCTTCCGGGCGTCGCCCCGTCAGGCGGATCTGATGGTCGTGGCCGGCCGGGTCAGCCAGAAGATGGCTCCGGTCCTCCGTCAGGTCTACGACCAGATGCCCGACCCCAAGTGGGTCATCTCGATGGGGGCGTGCGCCTCCACCGGAGGGATGTTCAACAACTACGCGCTGGTCCAGGGCGTCGACCAGGTGGTCCCGGTGGACATCTACGTGCCGGGGTGCCCCCCCGGGCCGCAGAGCCTCATGCACGGGATCCTCACCCTCCACGACAAGATCATGAGCGGGGAGATCCGCAATTGATCCCGGAGCTGGCCGCTCTGGCCGAGCGCTTCCCGGACGTGATCTGGGAGGACTCTCACGGCCAGACCGTGGCGATCGTCCCCGGTGAGCAGTGGTTCGAGTTTGCCTCGGCTGCCCGTGATGCGTCGTTCGACATGTGCTCCGACGTGACCGCCGTCGACTGGTACCGGTCCCGCCCGGAGCGCTTCCAGGTAGTCGCCAACCTCACCTCGACCCGGATCCCGGCTCGACTTCGCATGATCACCGCCGTCGGCCGGCACGAGCCGCGGGTTGCCTCCATCACCCCGTTGTGGCCCGGTGCCAACTTCCCGGAGCGGGAGGTGTACGACATGTTCGGCATCGAGTTCGACGGTCATCCCGACCTGACCCGCATCCTCATGCCCGACGACTGGGAGGGCCATCCGCTGCGCAAGGACTTCGGGGTCGGATCGGTCCCCGTCCAGTTCAAGGAATCACCGAAGGCGACCTGATGGCAGACGAGACCCGCACCATCGACCTCTGGGTTGCCGGCACCGAGGAGCCGGAGTTCCAGCCCACCGACGAGGGCAGCCAGGAGATCGGCCCCGACGAGAGCCAGCGCCGGCTCGACGAGCAGTTCGGCCGGGTGATCGCCGACGACTACGTCTTCGACGACGAGGTCTCCGAGGACGAGCGGATGATCCTCAACATGGGCCCCCAGCACCCGTCTACTCACGGCGTGCTCCGCCTCCAGGTCGAGCTCGAGGGGGAGCTGGTGCGCCGCTCTAAGCCGATCATCGGCTACCTGCACACCGGCATGGAGAAGACGGGCGAGCAGCTCACCTTCGGCCAGGGCCCCACCAACGTCACCCGGATGGACTATCTGGCGCCCCTTCACAATGAACTGGCCTTCTCCCTCGCCACCGAGACCCTGCTGGGGATCGAGGTGCCGCCCCGCGCCGCCGCGATCCGCGTGCTGATGACCGAGCTCAACCGGATCTCGTCGCACCTCGTGGCGCTGGCGACGAACGGCATGGACATCGGGGCACTCTCGATGATGATCTACGGTTTCCGGGACCGGGAGCAGATCCTGGCCTTCTTCGAGAAGACCACCGGACTGCGCATGAACCACAACTACATCCGTCCCGGTGGAGTGGCGGTCGACCTTCCGCCAGGCTGGAAGGACGACGTCGCGCAGATCGTCAAGACCTTGCCCGGCCGCATCAAGGAGTACGACGACCTCCTCCAGTACAACCCGATCTGGGAGTCGCGTACCCGTGGAGTCGGCGTCATCACGCCCGAGGAGGCCATCGGGTACGGCATCACCGGCCCCATCCTCCGGGCCACCGGCGTCGCCTGGGACCTGCGCAAAGCGTTCCCCTACTCGGGCATCGAGCAGTACGAGTTCGACGTCGTCACCGGCGAGAACGGCGACGTCTACGACCGGTACCGCATGCGCATCGAGGAGATCGGCCAGTCGCTGAAGATCGTGGAGCAGGTGGTCGACTCGATGCCCAAGGGTGACTACCGGGTCGACGACCGGAAGATCACCCCGCCGCCGCGCGGCCGCATCGACGAGTCCATGGAGGCGCTCATCCACCACTTCAAACTGTTCACCGAGGGATTCAAGGTGCCCGCTGGGGAGACCTACCGCGCGGTGGAGTCGCCACGCGGGGAGCTCGGGTGCTACCTGGTCTCGGACGGCGGTGCCAACCCCTACCGCATCCACGTGCGGGCCCCGTCCTTCTACAACCTCCAGGGGCTTCCCATTGCGATGGCCGACAGCATCATGGCGGACACGGTCGCCACGATCGCATCCATGGACCCGGTGATGGGGGACGTCGACCGGTGAGCATATGGAGCGAAGAGGCGCAGGCCCGGGCCCGGGCGATCGTGTCCCGTTATCCCGACCGGCGTTCCGCGGTGATGCCGCTCCTCTACCTCGCCATGTCCCAGGAAGGCCATCTCACGGAAGCCGGGATGATCGAGGTCGCCGAGTGGACCGGCATCACCCCCGCGCAGGTCCAGTCCGTGGCGAGCTTCTACACGATGTTCAAGCGGGAGCGCACCGGCCGCTATCTGATCTCGTGCTGCACCTCGATCAGCTGCATGCTGGCCGGGGGTGACGACGTCCTCGCCGCGGTCGAAGACGAGTCGGGTGTGCCCAACGGCGAGACCGACGACGAGGGAATCCTCAGCGTCGAGGGCGTGGAGTGCATCGGCGCCTGCGGCGGGGCCGTCGCGGTCCAGGTGAACTACGAGCTCATCGAGGGCGTCACCCCCGACAAGGGCCGGGCGCTCGTCCGGTGGCTCCGCGAAGGCCAGCCCGCCGTGGCCAACACCGACGAGATGCAGGCCCTCTTCGGGTCCGCCACCTCATTCGACTGGGCGGTCTCCGAGCACCAGGGCGCAGTCGGGCCATACCCCGCGTTCCAGCCGCTGGGCACCGTGGGAGGTGAGGCCGAGTGAGCGCACTCATCGTGACCCGGCGCATGACGGACCATCCGGCCGACTCGCACACGATGGCCCGCTACCTCGACACCGGTGGTTACGCCCAGGCGCGGCGCGCCACCGGGATGACCCGTGACGAGCTCGTCGAGGAGGTCAAGGCTTCCGGGCTGCTCGGTCGAGGCGGGGCGGCGTTCTCGGCCGGCCTCAAGTGGAGCTTCCTCGCCCCGGCCCGCCCTGCGTACCTGGTGGTGAACGGCGACGAGTCCGAGCCGGGCACCTTCAAAGACCGCCAGCTCCTGGAGCGCGACCCCCACCAGCTCGTCGAGGGCATCATCATCACGGCGATCGCCAACGAGGTGCACCACGCCTTCGTGTACATCAGGGGGGAGTACGCCAAGCCGGCCCGCCGCCTCCAGCGCGCCGTCGAGGAGGCCTACGAGCAGGGGTACCTCGGCAAAGGCATCTTCGGCTCCGAATACGACCTCGAGGTGACCGTCCATCTCGGCGCAGGCGCGTACATCTGCGGCGAGGAGACCGCCCTCATCAACTCGCTCGAAGGGCGCCGCGGCGAGCCCCGGCTCAAGCCCCCGTACTTCCCGGCGGCCAAAGGCCTGTACATGCAGCCCACGATCGTCAACAACGTCGAGACCATCTCCAACGTCCCCCACATCCTCGCCATGGGGTCGGGGGCCTACACCGGGATCTCGCCGAGCGCCGACACGGGGACCTTCCTCATGTCTCTCTCCGGCCACGTTCGCAAGCCCGGCAACTATGAAGTCCTGCATGGAATCACCTGGCGCGAGCTGATCTACGAGGTCGGGGGCGGGATCCCCGACGACCGGGCCCTCAAGACCTGGATCCCCGGCGGCGCGTCGGCTCCGTGGTTCGTGCCCGAGCATCACCTCGACATGGACATCACCAAGGACGCCACCGCCGCCGCCGGCTCGATGATCGGGTCGGGTGCAGTCATCGTCATGGACGAGGACACCTGCACGGTTCGGGCTTCCGAGCGCATCGTCCGCTTCTACGCCCACGAGTCGTGCGGCCAATGCACGCCCTGTCGCGAGGGCACCACCTGGCTCGAGATGATCCTCCGCCGCATCGAGGAGGGGCAGGGCCGCGCCATCGACCTCGACCTGCTCATCGACGTGTCCGATGGCATCAGCGTCGGTCTGGGGTGGCCCCCGAAGATGACCACGATCTGCCCCTTGGGCCCTTCCGCCGTGTCGCCGATCAAGGCGCTCAAGGACTACTTCCGGGACGAGGTCGACGCCCACGTAGCCAACGGCGGATGCCCCTTCCCGCAGACCCGTTCGCGGACGGGGGTGAGCGCGTGAGCGAGCAGGAGATGGTCACGATCGTCATCGACGGCGAGGAGCGCCAGGTCCCGGCCGGCGAGCTGCTGATCAAGGCCGCCCAGGACACCGGGACCTACATCCCCCGGTTCTGCTGGCACGAGCGGATGAACCCGGTGGGGATGTGCCGGATGTGCCTCGTCGAGATCGAGACCCCGCGGGGCCGGGCGCTGGTGCCGGCGTGCACCACGAACGTCGCCGACGGGATGGTGGTCGACACCCAGGGCGGGGATGTTCCCAAGGCCCAGGAGGCGGTGCTCGAGTACCTTCTCATCAACCACCCTCTCGACTGCCCGGTCTGCGACAAGGGAGGGGAGTGCCCCTTGCAGGATCAGGCGCTGTCCCACGGCCCGGGAGAGAGCCGGTTCGTCGAGTTCAAGCGAACCTTCGAGAAGCCGATCCCGATCTCCGACCTGGTGCTCCTGGACCGGGAGCGCTGCATCCTCTGCGCCCGATGCACCCGCTTCGCCGAGGAGATCTCGGGCGACCCCTTGATCGAATTCAAGGACCGGGGGAATCACACGCAGATCAACACCTTCCCCGACCTGCCGTTCTCTTCGTACTACTCCGGGAACACCGTCCAGATCTGCCCGGTGGGCGCCCTCACTGCCAAGCCCTACCGGTTCCGGGCCCGGCCATGGGACCTGGAGAAGGTCGAGAGCTCGTCGCTCTTCGACACCGCCCATCCCCGCATCGAGATCCACACCAGCCACGACAAGGTGCTTCGCTTCATGGGGGTGGACAACGACGCCACCAACCACGGCTGGCTGTCCGACAAGGCCCGGTTCGGATTCCAGTACATCGAGTCGCCCGATCGGGTGACGACGCCGCTCGTCCGTCGGGACGGGCTTCTCACCGAGACCGACTGGAACGTCGCCCTCGAGATGGTCGCCAACCGGCTCGCTCTGATCCGTGACGAGGACGGCGGCGAGGCCCTGGCGGTGCTCGGCGGCGCCCAAGGCACCAACGAGGACGCCTACGCGCTGTCGCGCTTCGCCCGCAGCGTCCTCGGGACCAACAACGTCGACTGCCGGATGGACGACGGCCTCGGCTCGCACTTCCTCGCCGCCACCGTCGACCGCGCCCTCATTGCCGACCTCGACACCGCCGACACCATCCTCCTCTGGGGCCCCGACCTCAAGGAGACCCACCCCACGCTCTACCTGCGCGCCCGCCGCGCCGCCCAGGAGCTGGGAGTGACCCTCGTCGTCGTCCATCCCCGGGCCAATGGCCTGGACGACCGGGCGACCTTCAAGGTCACCTATCGCCCCGGTGGGGGTTTCGAGCTCCTCGATGCGCTGGAGTCGGGCGCGTACCCCGAAGTGATTGGAGCCCTCGCTGGCCGCAAGGTGGTCGCGCTGGTCGGCATGACCGACCTCGCCGACGGGCCGCAGCTGGCGGAGTCCGTGGCTGCGTTCGCCCGGCAGAAGGCGTCCAGCTGCCGGATCCTCCCCCTCAACTCCCGGGGCAATACATTCGGGGCCCTGGACATGGGCCTGGCGCCCGATCTCGCCCCCGGCAGGGTGGCCCTCGACGCAGCCGCGTCCGAGCGCCTCGCGTCCCGCTGGGGCGGTATGCCGGCCAGGGCCGGGCGCGACGCGAGGGGCATTCTCGAAGGCCTCGTCTCGGGCGAAATCCGCGGCCTCGTGCTCGTTGGGGCCGACCCGTTCCGCGACGTGCCCGATGCGGCCCTCGTGGCCGAGGCGCTGGAGGCGGCCGAGTACGTGGTCTCGATCGACACCTTCGTCCACGACTCCAACCGTGAAGCCGACGTCATCTTCCCGGCGGCGACCCTCTCCGAGAAGGAGGGAACCGTCACCAACGTCGAAGGTCGTGTTCAGCGCCTCAACCAGATCCGTCGTCCTCCCGGACAGGCGCGTTCGGATTGGGTGATCCTCGACGACCTGTCGACGTTCCTCGGCCGCCCGATGGGCCTCAGCTCCGAGGAGATGATCTCGAAGGAGATCGCCGCCGACGCCCCGGTGTATTCGGGGGTCACCTGGGACCTCCTCGACTGGGACCATCGGGACGGTGTCGTGGTGCCGCGGGAGGGGCCCGCACCACTGAGCCACATCCCCGTCGCGCTGACCGGGCCGAGGGCGCCCCAGGCGGAGTTCACGCTCCACGCCTCATGGGTCATGTACGACGACGGCGTCCGCCTCCGCCACTCGCCCGCCCTCCGCAAGCTCGCGCCCGGCCCCGTGGCAAGGATCAATCCCGCCGACGCCCCCAAGCTGGGAGCGCGGGACGGAGCGGCCGTGCGGCTGGTCACCCGCAACGGGGAAGGCGAGTTCCGAGTCATGTTGGACGAGGGAACGCCGTCCGGTGTCGTTTACGTGCCGCTCAACCAGGCCGGCGCCGCCCGGCTCGGCACCGACCCCGTGGTCAGGATCACGGTGGTGACGTGAGCTGGGCCGAATTCGGCGTCATCGGGCTGCGCGTCCTGCTGGCGTTCCTCCTGCTGCTGGTGGCTACGGTCCTCAACGTCTGGATCGAGCGCAAGGTCCTGGCGGACATGCAGAACCGCATGGGCCCGATGCGGGCCGGCCCGTTCGGTGTGCTGCAGACGGTGGCGGATGGCCTCAAGCTGTTCTTCAAGGAGGCGATCAACCCCGCACGCGCCGAGATGGGCATGTATCTCCTCGCCCCGTTCCTGGCGGTGGTGCCCGCCTTCCTCATCTTCTCGATGATTCCGTTCGGCCGCCCGTTCCACATCGGCGAGTACGAGGTGGCGCTCCAGGGGGCCGACCTCAACATCGGCCTGCTCTTCATACTGGCGATGTCGTCCCTGGCGGTCTACGCCGTGGTCCTGGCCGGCTGGTCGTCGGGGTCGAAATACCCCTTGCTCGGCGGAGTCCGCGCCACGGCCCAGGCGATCTCGTACGAAGCCGCCATCGGGCTGGCCCTGGTCGCGGTGGTCGTGTTCACCGCCACCCAAGGCGATGGGGGGACTCTCTCGCTCGCCGAGATCGTCAACCGTCAGCAGGGCAACTGGGGCGACGTCTCTGCGCTCTTCTCGTGGGTGCCCCGGTGGAACCTCATCCCGCAACTCCCCGCCTTCCTCATCTTCCTCATCGCCGCAGTCGCCGAGACCAACCGGGCGCCTTTCGACCTCGTGGAGGCGGAGCAGGAGCTGGTCGGCGGCTTCCACACGGAGTACTCCGGGATGAGGTTCGCGATGTTCTTCCTCGCCGAGTACGTCAACATCTTCTCGATGTCGGCCCTGACCGCCACCCTCTTCCTGGGCGGCTGGCTCGGCCCGACCTGGGACGGGGTTCTCCCCGCCTTCGTTTCGGGGGTGTTGCCGACGGTCTGGTTCTTGCTGAAGACCTACTCGATCTTCTTCATCTTCATCTGGATCCGCGCCACCCTCCCGAGGCTTCGTTACGACCAGCTCATGTCGCTCGGTTGGAAGCGACTCATCCCGGCGGCCCTGGGCTGGTTGGTCATCTCGAGCGTCGTTATCGGTTGGCGCCAGTTCGGGGCGCCGTGGGGGTGATGTCATGGGTGTCGTGAAGGAGATCCTCAAGGGCCTGCGGGTGACCGGAAAGATCATGCTGGGGACGATTGCGGGGCGCGAGCTGGTCACCACGCCGTACCCGCACGAGAAGCGCGAGAAGCCGCAGCGGTTCCACGGGCGTCACGTCCTCAACCGCTACCCCGACGGCATGGAGAAGTGCATCGGCTGCGAGCTGTGCGCAGGCGCGTGCCCCGCAGATTGCATCTACGTGCGCGGCAAGGACAACGACCCGGAGCACCCGATCTCACCGGGCGAGCGGTTCGGCTTCGTCTACGAGATCAACATGCTCCGCTGCATCTTCTGCGGTCTCTGCGTCGAGGCGTGCCCCACCGAGGCGATCACCATGACCCACCTCTTCGAGATGTCGACCACCAACCGGGAGGACGCCATCTACACCAAGGAGACCCTGCTCATGGGACCGGATGGCTCGGTTCCGCACATGTTCCCCGACGACCCCCTCGCCGATCTCGCGGAGCTCGAGACCGCCGATGGTTGGGTGCGGGCCACGGCCCCTTCGGGCAAGGCGGCATATCAGGGCGTCCAGATGTGGCAGGGGACACCCGGCCCCGCCGATTGGTCGCCCGAGCCCTCCCAGCAGGAGCGCGACCGCAGGAGCGAAGATGGTTGAGGCCGTCCTGTTCGTGATCCTGGCGGTGGCCGCCCTGGCCGGGGCGGTCACGGTGGTGATGGCCAAGAACCCCATCTACTCGGCCGTCGGCCTGTTGGGCACGCTCTTCGCGGTGGCGGTGATCTACGTCGTCCACCTCGCCCATCTGGTCGCCGCCGTCCAGGTCATCGTTTACGCGGGCGCGGTCCTGACCCTGTTCCTGTTCGTCATCATGCTCATCGGGGTCGACGAGGCCGAGCGGCGTGTGGAGACCATTCCGTCCCAGCGGATCGGCGTCGGTGCAGTCGCCGCCATGCTGGCGATGGGAGTCATGGCGATCACGATCTTCGGCGACTTCGAGTGGGTGCCGGCGGCGGCGGCGAACATGGACCCACAGGCGACCAATGGGACCATCGAGGCCATCGCCCGACCGATGTTCACCGACTGGGTCCTCGCCTTCGAAGCCACCGCATTGCTCCTCACCATTGCCGCGGCCGGGGCAGTCGCCTTGGCCCACTACCGGAGACGAGCGGGCTGATGGTCGATCCGAGCTGGTACATGGGGCTTGCGGCTGCCCTCTTCGTCATCGGGGCGATGGGGTTGCTCATCCGCCGCAACGCCCTCGTCATGTTCATGTGCATCGAGCTGATGCTCAACGCGGTCAACCTCACCCTCATCTCCGCGGGCCGCGCCCTCAATGACATCGGGGGTCAGGTCGCAGTGTTCTTCATCCTGGTGGTTGCCGCTGCGGAGGTCGTCGTCGGCCTGGCCATCATCGTGTCCATCTTCCGCCTGCGGTCCACCGCCTCCGTCGACGAGCTCGCGGAGCTGAAGGGATGACCTCCTACCTCTGGCTTGTGATCGCCCTGCCTCTGGCGGGTGCCCTGTTCCTCCACTTCTTC